>JBEKJT010000025.1:0-15285 GCA_050011075.1 Thermoplasmata archaeon | reverse complement strand
GGCCGGACCCGATCCGGGCCACGCTCGTAGCGATCCTGCAGCAGCTCAACCGCGTCGAGTCGATCCACGAGGGTCGGGCGCGTGACCAGATGGTCGAACTTCCCGACCTCGAGCGGCTCCTCCACCGGTTCTGGGCGGTCGAGAACGACCACGTCAAGGTCGCCCTCGCGCTCGGCCTCCTGGTACGTAACGGCCTCGTCGAAGTCGTCGGTGGTGCCACCTATCCCACGAAGGGAAAGACGGCCGCCCGCGTTCGGTACCACATCACCGCCGAGGGCAAGCGATTCCTGGTCGAGGCCCAGGAGAAATCCGACCGGATTACCTGAGCGTCCGTACCGTGCGACCCCTCCGCCGGCGCTCCGCGCCCCTCAGGATTTAAGTAGGGGTCGCGTGTCCCCGCCACCCCATGTCGCGTATCCACTCCGGACGTAAGGGACGGGCCGGCTCGCACCGCCCGTATCCGCTCACGAAGCCGGAGTGGGTCACGGTCTCCTCCGAGGAGACGGTCGCCCAGGCGGTGCAGCTCGCCAAGACGGGCCTCTCGGCGGCGGCGGTCGGGCAGTCGCTCCGGGACTCCTTCGGGGTCCCGTCCGCGCGGCTCCTGACGGGAAAGCGGCTCGGTGCTTCGCTCGCCGAGAACGGCGTGCGGCCCGAGATCCCCGACGACCTGCAGGCACTCCTGAAGCGCGTCGTGCACCTCCAACGCCACCTCGAGACCCACCCAAAGGACCTCGCGAACCGGCGGGGTCTCACGCTCATGGAATCTCGGGTTCGGCGTCTCGCCCGCTACTACCGACAACGGCGACGGATCCCCGAGAACTGGCGGTACTCGGCCGCGGGTGCGGCGCTCCAGGTGGAGTGATGCCCTCGGGTCCGGACGGGTTCGTTTCGGATCCCCGCTACACCCAGGAATTCGAACGCGCGCGCGGGCTCGTGCTCGCGAACCCCCGTCGGTGGAGGGTCATCTACCACTACGACGCGGACGGCATCGCGAGCGCCTCGTCCGCGCTGCGCGCTCTCGCGCGGCTCGGCTATCCGGTCCAGGCGACCGCCCTCCTCGGCGTCGAGCGCGACCGGATCGCGACCCTGGTCGCACAGACCTCGGGCCCGGTCCTCGTGGTCGATACCGGAGGCAGCTGGCTCGACCTCTTCGTCCAGCACCGTCACCCGGTCGTGATCCTCGACCATCACAATTACCCCGGAGCGCCGGGGCCCCCGTCGCTACCGGAGCACATCGCGTTCGTCAACCCGCTCGATTGGGGGGTCGACGGGATGACCGAGATGTGCGCTTCGACGCTCACCTGGCTCTTCACGGTATTCCTAGACCCGGTGAACTGGGACAACGCCCCGTGGGGCCTCTCGGGGGCGATCGGGGACCGCCAGCACGTGGGAGGGTTCCGGGGCCTCAACGCACGGCTTGTCGAGGAAGCGGCCCGCCGCTCGGTCCTCGTCCGTCGCCCCGGAGCCGCGCTCTTCGGGCCGACCCTCGCCGCTGCCCTCGAACGAAGCATCGACCCGTTCTTTCGGGGCCTCTCGGGGCGCCCGGAGGCGGTCGCCGCGTTCCTGCACGACCTCTCCCTCGACCCCGTCCGCCGGCCCGCGGACCTGGTGCCGGAGGAGGTCGCCCGCCTCGTGACCGCGCTCAAGGCACGCCTCGGGGCCTCGGGGGTCCTCCCCGAGTACGCGAACGTCCTCGACCAGGAACGCTGGTGGGTCCCCTCGCTCGGCCTCGACGCGGAGGAGGTCTCGAACCTCCAGAACGCGACCGGGCGCGCCGGGACCCCGGGCGTTGGCATCGCGTTCGCTCTCGGAGACGCCCGGGCGGTCGACCGCGCCCGGACGGCAGAAGAGTTCTGGCGCTCCGGCATCCTCAAGGGCTTGCGGCGAGTGGAGGAGGAAGGGGTCCGATCGATGCGGTTCCTGCGCTGGTTCGAAAGCTCGGACACCACGCTCGCGGGCACGCAGGCGGGGTTCGCGATGAACTACATTTTGCCGCCGGACCTTCCGGTCTTCGTCTTCTCGGACCACGGCCCGGGGCCGACGAAGCTCAGCGCGCGTGGGACGCGGCGTCAGGTCGACCGAGGGCTGGACCTCGCCGCAGTCTGTCGGCTCGCGGCCAGCGCCGTCGGCGGTGAGGGGGGCGGCCACCGGGTCGCGAGCGGCGCGACGATCCCGGCCGGGAGCCGCGACGCGTTCCTCGCCGCGGCCGATCGCGCCCTCGCGACCCAGCTCGGTGGGCCGAGCGGAGGGACGCTGTGAGCGCGACCCCACCGGCCGTGCCGGCACCGCCGGTCGACCGGGTCCACGACCATCCGCTCGAGAAGGAGATGGAACGGTCGTACATCGACTACGCGATGAGCGTCATCGTAGGGCGTGCGCTGCCCGTCGGCCAGGACGGCTTGAAACCGGTCCAGCGACGGATCCTCTGGTCGATGTGGGAGTCCGGCGCGACGCACGACCGAGCCTACCGCAAGAGCGCGCGCACGGTCGGCGACGTCCTCGGGAAGTACCACCCGCACGGGGACATCGCGGTCTACGACGCCCTCGTCCGGATGGCCCAGCCGTTCAGCTTGCGCTATCCTCTCATCGACGGTCAGGGGAACTTCGGGTCGATCGACGGCGACGCGCCGGCCGCGATGCGGTACACCGAGGCGCGGCTGAGCGCCCTCGCCGAGGAGATGCTCCTCGACATCGAGAAGGAGACCGTCGACTGGACCGACAACTTCGACGGCACGCTCCAGCAGCCCCTCGTCCTGCCGTCCAAGGTCCCGAACCTGCTCGTGAACGGTTCCGCCGGGATCGCCGTGGGGATGGCGACCAACATGCCGCCGCACAACTTGGGCGAGGTCGCCGACGCGCTGCTCCTCGTCCTCGGGCGGCCCGACGTCGGGCTCGACGAGATCATGAAGGTCCTGCCCGGGCCGGACTTCCCGACCGGGGGCTACCTCTCCTCCGAGGGGATCCGCGAGGCTTACGAGACCGGTCGCGGCATGGTACACCTGCGCGGCACCGCGGAGATGCGCGAGCGCGGCGGCCGGGACGAGATCGTGATCACCGAGACCCCCTACGAGGTCAACAAGGCGCAGCTGCTCGAGCTGATCGCCGACCTCGTTAAGTCGAAGCGGATCGACGGGATCACCGACCTTCGGGACGAATCGGACCGCCACGGGACGAGCGTCGTCCTCGAGCTGCGACGGGACGCCCCGAGCGAGATCGTCCTGAACCGTCTCTACGAGCATACGCCGCTCGAGACGAGCTTCGGCGTGATCAACCTCTGTCTCGTCGAGGGGCGTCCCCGCGTCCTCCCGCTGAAGCCGCTCCTCGAGCTCCACCTCGCGCATCGCCGCTCGACCCTCACGCGGAGGACAAAGTTCGAGCTCCGCAAGGCCGAGGAACGGCTCCACCTCCTCGAAGGGTTCCTCACCGCGATCGACCACATCGACGAGGTGATCCGGATCATCCGGCGGTCGAAGGATGTCCAGGTCGCGGAGACGAGCCTGATGGGAAAGTTCCTCCTCTCGAGCGAGCAGGCCAAGGCGATCCTCGACATGCGGCTCGCCCGCCTCACCGCGCTCGAGCGCGAGGCCGTCGAGAAGGAGAAGGCGGAGAAGGAGTCGCTCGTCCAGCACCTTCGCGAGGTCCTCGCCTCCCCGAAGCTGCTCGACGGTCTCGTGTCGGACGAACTGAAGGACCTGAAGACGCGCTTCGGGGACCCGCGGCGGACCCGGATCGTGCCGGCGTTCACCGAGCGTACGCTCGAGGACCTGATCCCGGACACGGACGTCGTCGTCCTCGTGACCCGGGACGGCTACATCAAGCGCCTGCCGCTCGACCAGTACCGCCGCCAGCGGCGGGGCGGCCGTGGGCTCGTCCAGATGGAGACGAAGGAGGAGGACTACGTCATCCGGACGTTCATCACCCGCACGCACGAGAACGTGCTGTTCTTCACGAACCTCGGGCGCGTCTATCGGCTGAAGGCGTACGAGCTCCCCGAGGGGAGCCGCCACTCGAAGGGGAAGGCGGTCATCAACCTCCTCCCGAGGCTCAAGGACGGCGAGCGGGTCCAGACCCTCCTGCCGCTGAGGGACCTCGCGACCGAGGGCTCGCTCGTCTTCGCGACCCGGCGCGGGACCGTGAAGCGCACGGCGCTCGACCAGTTCCAGAACATCCGCACGAGCGGCATCCAGGCCGTCCTCCTCGAGGAGAAGGACGAACTGGTCGACGTCGCGGTCGTCACGGACGAGGCGACCGAGATCATCCTCGCCACGCAGTCCGGCCAGCTCGTCCGATTCCCGCTC
Source organism: Thermoplasmata archaeon (assembly GCA_050011075.1). GTDB lineage: Archaea > Thermoplasmatota > Thermoplasmata > Lutacidiplasmatales > UBA184 > Lutacidiplasma. The sequence continues at coordinate 10,987 of JBEKJT010000025.1, read as the reverse complement.
TCCGAGATCCGCACGATGGGACGGGCGACCTACGGCGTGATCGGGGTGCGACTCTCCACGGAGAAGGGCGACCGGGTCGTCGCGATGGCCCCGGTGAGCCTGAAGTTCCCGACCCTACTCTCCCTCACGACCACCGGCTACGGCAAGCGGAGCCCGACCGACGAGTACCGTCGGACGAAGCGGGGCGCGAAGGGGGTGCGTACGATCAAGACCGGCGGCCGGAACGGTGCGGTGGTCGCGGTGCTTCCCACGACCGACACCTCGGAGGTACTCGTGACGACCGAGCACGGGATCACCATCCGGATCGCGGTGAAGGGGATCCGGTCGCAGGCCCGCAATACCCTCGGCGTCCGCGTCATCCGATTGGACGAGGGCGACTCCGTCCGCGACGCGGTCATCCTCGAGCCGACGATCGAACCCCCCGGCGCAGAGACGCCGGAAGGAACTCCCGCCGCCCCGCACGCCACCGCGGAGGAGTCCGAGGAGGAGGACGACGAGGAGGACACGCCGGAGGCCCGCCCGACCGACGCGCCCCCGGATGACGACTCCGACGACGAGGAGGGGGACGAGGATGCGTCGCCGAGCGAAACGAGGTAAGAGCGTCCTACTCTGTCCGAAGTGCGGTTCCGCCCGGATCGCCCTGGTCGCCGGGTCGATCGTAGGCCAGGTCTACCACTGCCAGAAGTGCGACTACGTCGGTTCGCTCGTCTTCGAGACGGAGCTTTCCGACATCCCGGGCTCCGGCGTGGCCCCGTAGCGACGCGGGGATCGGCTTACCCGTCCGCGTCGGTCGCCGCGAGCGTCCCGTGGCTCGACGGCGGCCGCTCGGCCAGCTCCCGGACGACGCGGACGAGCTGGAGCGCCCGGACGGTCGGACCCACGTCGTGGGTCCGCACGAGCGCGGCCCCGCGCTCCGCCGCGAGGACCGCGGCCGCGAGCCCGACCTCGAGACGGTCGGAGGGACCGTTCGGCGGTCCGAGCGCCCAGCCGAGGAACGACTTGCGCGACGCGCCGACCACGACAGGGTATCCGAGGCTGCGGAGCTCGCCGAGGTGGACGAGCAGCTCGAGGCTCTGTTCCGCCGACTTCCCGAACCCGAGACCGGGGTCGACCAGAAGCTTCTCGGGGGGGATCCCGTCCCGGAGGGCGGCATCCGTCCCCGCGGCGAGCGCGGCGTAGACCTCGCCCCGCAGGTCGGCGTAGTGGACGTCCTGCTGCATCGTAGCCGGGGTCCCCCGCATGTGTAGGACGACCACGCCCGCGCCGGTGCGCACGGCAACGCGGCGCATCTCCTCCGAGCGCAACCCCTCGACGTCGTTGATGAAGTCGGCCCCGGCGTCGATCGCCTTCGCCGCGACCTCGGGGTGCCGCGTATCCACCGAGAGCGGAACGGCAAGGCGTCCGTGGAGGGCGGAAAGGACCGGCGCGATCCGGGACCACTCTTCCTCTGGGGAGAGCGCAGTGGCGTTCGGGCGGGTCGATTCACCGCCGATGTCCACGAGGTCGGCCCCCTCCCGCACCTGGCGTTCGGCCTCGGCGATCGCCCGCGGAGGGTCGAGGAACTGCCCCCCGTCGGAGAACGAGTCGGGGGTCACGTTCACGACCCCCATCACCCGGGGTCGGTCCCCGAGCGTGAGCGACCGGTGGGCGCCGGGAACGGTGCGCGGACCCCGGTGTACATAGGCCCGCAGCGCCCGGTCGACCTCCGCCGCGATCTGCTTCAGACGGAACGGCTGGCGCTCGAGCTTCGGCAGGAGACGCCGGTACTGACCCCACGTCGCGACGAGGACCGCTGGCGTCGACTCCACCGAATGGTCCGCTACACCGCGTGCGTGGGCCGCGTCGCCGCCGACGGAGAGGAGCTCCTGCTTCAGGAGCGGCGCGGCCTTCAGCGGAACCCCCTCGAGCCGCACCCGGAAGATCCGTCCTTTGCGAGTCATGATGCCGACCCCCTCGGGGTCGCTCTCGGTGCGCTCGATCTCGCGCGCGATCTCGGCGAGCGTCTCCCCCTCGAGCACCCGGGCGCGGAAGCGATGCTCGGGGAGCGCGCCCGCAGGGGGGATTGCGGCCACGAGGCGGGAATGCCCGCGGTCCGTCAAAAAGTCGCCGGCACGAGGGCGCACGCCTTTGGGTCCGCGCGCCCTCCACCGGCGGGGCCCCCGATGCCGATGCGTCCGCTCATCGTCGCGCTCGAAGGGCCGTCGGGCGCCGGCAAGACCACGGTCGCCCGCGCGGCAGGTCGGGCGTTCGGGTGGGAGGTCCTTCCCGAGGCGTTCGACCGCCTCGCCCCCGCCCGCTCGCTCGTATTCGCGGGCCCGGCCGAACTCCTTGCCATTGAGAGGGACCTGCTCGCCGACGAGCGGCGCCGCTACCGGCGCGCGCTCGCGGTCCGTCGGGGGGGACGGACCGTCCTCGCGGACACCGGCTTCTTCGGGCCTGTCACCTATACCGCCGGCCTCGTCGCCCTCGGGCTCGCCCCACGCCGCGTGCTCGAACAGCTGATCGAGGAGGCCGACCGCACCGAAGGGTCCGGTCCGTTGGGCGTAGCGGACGCCATCGTCTATCTGGACGTGCCTGAACCGGCCCTGCGTCGTCGGGTCGCGAACGACCCCGTCGGACACCCCGGGGCCCTCGCCTCCCGTCATCTTGCCGTCCATCGGTTCGAGCGGACGCTCTACCGGGAACGGTTCCACGAGGCCCTGGCCGGAAGGGTTGCGATCGTCCCGGGTTCGGACGCTCCGGAGGCGGTGGCGCGTCGCGTGGGGGTCGCGGTGCGCCGGCTATCCCTCGACCGGAGCCCGCGGGGAGCGCGACGAGCGGTGCTCGACCAGATCCGGTCGGCGGTGGCGACGTTCGGTCGGGGACGACCGGCGGTGTCGGCCGTCACCGTTAAAAAGCCCGCCCGGTCTGCTCGGGCCCCTCCGCGATGAAGCCGCTCGACGTCCTCCAGCAGAGCCTGCACAAGCGGGTGTTGGTCGAGATGAAGGGCGGACGCTCGTACCGCGGAGTGCTGGATGCCTACGACCAGCATCTGAACCTCGTCCTCTCTGCGGCCGAGGAGGTCGTCGGGAGCGAAGTCACTCCGCACGCCGGCCTGACGCTCGTTCGCGGGGACTCGATCGTCTACATCTCACCGTAGGAGAAGCATCCATGGGAAAGGGAACACCGGCCCGCCGCGGCGGGAAGATCGTCCACATCATCTGTCGTCGTTGCGGCCGCCACTCGTACCACCGCCAGCAGGGGGTCTGTTCCTCCTGCGGGTTCGGTGACACGGCCCGGCGTCGTGGCTACAACTGGGCGAAGCTCCGGTAGCGCCGCCCTCGGCCCCGCGGCTTTGGTCGCGAGACCCAGGGGTCGTCTCGGACCGCGAACCGCAGGCGTCGGCGCCCGGCCCGGCTCACTCCCACGCGGGGCCCGACCCACACCGGACCGGTCGGCGCAGCCCGGGGCCGGAGCAGGACCCGACGGCTCGACACCGTGTCGATTCCGTCATCCCCGAGCTGTACCCCTAGGAATCGGCAGAACCTCCCGGGCCCGGAGGGGTTGCCCTCGGTGGGCCGCAGCGGCGCCCCGGCCCGGAGAAGCACGGCTTCGCCGCGACGGGTGACGAGGTTGGCGCAGACGACCTGGTGGATCCGATAGACGTAGAGCGTGCCGGGGGCGAGGAACATCGACCGGTTCCGCGGCCTCGGTCCGCGGAACGCGTGGCTCGCCGGATCGCCCGCGACGTAGGCCTCGGTCTCGACGAGCCGGACGCCGCGGTCCCCGTCGACCCCCCTCACCCAGAACTCGACGCCGAGGAGCGCGCGCGCCACTGCGACCGTCGGTCGGTCGAAGAACGCCCGACCGACGCGTCGTCCCCCGGCGCTAGAGGATCTTTCCGCGGTCACTGAGCGGCTTGCCATCGACCGCCACCGTCGCTTCCCCGATCGTAAGCCAGGAGAGATACCGGCATCGGTTGCGCCCGCCGTAGAGGGTGTTCCCGCCGACCGCGAGCGTCACGGTCCCTTCCTCTTGGTCCTCGGCCTGGGGCACGCCCGCCGGGAGCGCGGGATTGAGTCCGAGGGCGAAGAGGGAGACCGTCTCCCGGCCTCGCGGCGCCGCCGCGAACTCCGTCTCGAACGACTCGCCTCCCTCCGTATACCAGTAATTGCGGAGACGCCCGCCCTCGATCTCCCATTCGCCCCCTTCGGCCCGGCCCCCGGAGAGGAAGCTCGGTCGGTTCGCGACCGCGGTCCCTTCCGTCGTTCGCTCGTCGACCGCCACCACGACCGAGCCGGACGGCGCGGCCGTGAGCGTGCGGCCCCGGCGGCGGTCCTCGGCGTCGACCCGCCCGTCATCGACCCACGGGTTTCGCCCGAGGAGGCGCAGGCGGACATCGGTCCCGTTCGGGGCCATCACCCGTAGCTCTCGCCCGTGCGCCAGAAGGCGGGCGGCTCGGGTGGCGGTCCTCCCGAGCCAAGCATAGTCGACGTCCGTGATGCCGCGGATCAACTGGCTGCGCCACGTCGCGCCCGGGACCCCCCAGTGCTCGGCCTGCGCGTCCGAGGCGTACCCGAGGAGACAGCGAACCCCCCGTACGTGGGCGACTCGGGTCTGGCGCAACCAGTCGTCCTCGTTCCCGAGGAACGGAGTGAGGAGGTTCGGAGGGAGCGCGTGCAGTCGCGGTCGGTCCGCCGGACCCGGGAAGTAGACGACGGCGTCCGCCCGGGCAATCGCGGCCCGAACCGGGCCGCTCAGTCCCGACCACCGGTGGGTCGCAGGAGCGAGGTCGAGGCTGCGCCAGAACGCGGCCTCGTCCTCGAGCAAGAGGAACGGCCGCGCCCCGAGGCGCCGAGCCTCCGCGACGCAGGCGGAGGCCCAGGCGAGGGTGTGGTTCCAGCTGACGATCGCGACGTGCTCGCCCCGCTTGACCGCAAGGGCGTTCCCGAGGAGCACCCGAGCGACGGCCGCAGGGCTCGCCTCGTCGCCCGTCATCGCGTCCCGGAGGGACGGCAGCCGATTAAGGATTCACGCCGGCGCGGACCCGGCGGACGATCTCGACGGCGTCGGCCCCGGGCCGGCCGAGGGAGCGTCCCAGAGCGACGAGCAGCGCGCCCGCATCGTCGAACGGAGGGCGGAATCCAAGCCGTTCCCGGGAGACCCGAAAGCGGGCCCACCCGCCGGTCCGGCGCGCCGCCCGCCGTGCGATGGACGTCACCCTGCGGCCGCGGGCGAAGTCGGCGAGGTCCCGTCGCACGTCCGGGGCGAGGCCCCTCCCCGGACCGGTCGCGAGCAGCGCGCGAATCTTCTCGGGCCGGTGCTGTCGGGACCCCGAACCCGTCCCGAGGACCCCGTTGAAGTAAAGGAACGGACCGCCGACCTCGACCGCTTCAAGCAGGGTCCGACTACCGGTGACGATTCGCAGCTCCGCCCGACGGAAGCGTCCGCGCCACGAGGTAGAAGGCATCGGGTCGGTGACGACCGTGACCCCGGGGGCCGTCCCCGCCGTCCCCCACGGACGGGGCGACCGGACGAAGAGACGGACGGGAGGACGCTCCCCGGCGAGGGCCTTCGCCATCGCGGAGGCGATCCGCTCCGCGCTCGACGGGCTGGCATACCAGACCCACTCTCGGCGGGCCGGGCGTCTCCCGGGCGCGGCTCGCGATGGCGCGAGCCCCGACCAGAGCGGACCGGTCTGGACCGCGGCAGGGAATTCCCGCCCGAACCCCCGGTTCGGACCGAACGTGGCGAACACGTTCAGGAGGTTCGGGCGGTCGAAGGCGCGGAAGCGCTCGAACGCGGCCCGGAACGTCTCGACCTCCCGGGATTCCCGGGCGCGTCGGAGCCGTTGCGGGATCTCGCGCGAGCGGACCCCTCCTTCGCGGAACCGCTCCCGAGTCTCTTCGACGCTCGAGAGCGTTCGGGCGAACTCCTCGAGGCTCACGTGCAGAGTTCGGTGAGTGCCGTAGGCCGCTTCGACCGCCGCCGTCTCTTCCTCCCAAGGGCCTCCCCGGCCGAACCGTTCGGGCCGTCTCGGGGCCGCGCTCACCCCGAAGGCCGGGCTGAGGGTGAGCGCCGCGACCCCGGTGGGGCGCAACCGATCGATCCGCCGGTGGGGGGGCCAATCCCACGGCCCGTCGACCTCGCGAGGCAGCGGCCGGTCAGGGGCCCGGTAGAGGTAGAGCGAATGGCCCGCCCGGGCGAGCCGGCGTCCCGCCGCGAGGACCTCTTCGATATCGCCGAGACCGCCGCCCACGACGGTAGGGAACAGGTAGACGTCCACGCCCCGCGGGCGGCGGGACGCTTCAGTCAACGGGCCGGTAGAGCGTCCAGATCGGGAGGACATCGCGGAATCCGGTCCCGACGAGGGCGGCGCGACCGCGCTCGTTCTCCTCGGGGACCATCGACATCAGCCGCGGGGCGTGGCGGGCGGCGCACCAGGCGCCCGCGACGCGCACGAGCGCGGTCGCGAGCTCGGGGGCGACCGAAGGATCGATGATCGGGGCCGAGATGTGCGCGGCCTCGGTCGCGGGCGTGACCGCGGCGGAGATCCACGCCCTCGGCCCGGTACCGTCTTCGATCACCCAGCCGGCCGTCTGGGTCGCGAGCAGCTGACTGGCCCAGGCCGAGCCGGTGAGCTCGCGGTGCGTGATCGGCAGGACGGTCTGGACCTCGGTCGGGACCCCGCACCGGGCAATCTCGGCGAGCGGTTTCGCGTCTCCCGGCGCAAAGGCCCGAAGGCCGGGAACGTTCGCCGGGGCCGGCAGCAGGGCCTCTGGGTGCTCGTGAACGAAGTACGAGGTCGCACGCAGAGGGCGGTACCCGATCTTCTCGTAGAGGGCCCGGGCCGGAGCGTTGGACGCCAGCACGTCGAGCGCGACGAACGGCTTCCCTCGGGCCCGCGTCGCGACCCGGGCCCGCTCGAGCAGCTCGCCGGCGAATCCCCGCCGACGGTACGCCGGGTCGACCACGACCATGCTGACGTAGCCGGCCCGTCGGGAGAACGTGAGGAGGGTCGTCGCCACGATGCGGTCCTTGCTCTCGATGACGAAGAATCGGAAGATCGGTCGACCGAACAGGCGGAGGAGACCGAGGAGGAGGCGGACGTGTGGGCGGAAGAGCCGTCGAACGACCTTCTCGACCCCTTCGGGGCGGGTGCCGAGCAGCGCCTCCTCCTCGGGGAACTCGTTCTTCAGGAATTGGATGAGCCGGGGCGCATCGACGCGGCGCAGGTCGCGGACCGTCACACCTCGTCGTCCTCCCCGGCGCTCGGGATCGCGGTCTCGAAGAGGAGACGGACCGTCGGGGGGCTGTGGTCGACCTCGACCTCGGGGAGCGGGAGGCGGGCCGAGCGGTCGAGCTCTTCATCGCTGAGGCGCTCCCGGGCGTCGACCAGCGCGCGGTGGATGAGCGGGTCGGGGATCCCGTGCGAGAGGCGACCCAGGGCCTGGATGGCTGCGTCGAAAAGACGGCTATCGGCGTCGGACGAGAGCAGGCCCTCCCCCTCGGAGGCCTCCTTCGTTCCCGATTCGGGACCGTCCGGACGGCACTGATGGAGCAGTCGGACGAGCGCCTCGCGGGCGCCGTCGTCCCGCAGGGTCCCGAGCGCCCAGACCGCCGCGAGGCGCACCTCCGCGGAGGGGTCCTTGAGCTCCTCCCGGATCCGCGGTGCCGCTTCGTTCAGGCCGAGGCGGCCGAGCGCGTAGATCGCGCCCCGCCGGGGCCAGGGGTGCGGGTCCCGCAGGGCCGCGAGCAGCGCGGAAAGGTCGTCGACCGAACCGACCTCGCCGAGCGCGAGCGCGCAAGCGCCGCGTACCGACCACGCCTCGTCGGCGAAGTGGGCGTGGGCGACCCGCCGGGCCTCGGGGCTCCGCATCTCGCCGAGGGCATGGATCGCGCAGACCCGCACCCAGTGGGCCGGGTTCTCGGCGGCCACGAGCAGGGCGGGAGCGGCCTCGGCCGCCCCGATCCGCCCAAGGGCGATGATCACGGCCGGCTTCTCCCAGGTCTCGGGCGCTTCGAGACGTCGGAGCAGCGCATCGACGCTCTCCCGGTCCCGGTGGCGACCGAGCACGACGGCGGCGGCCACGCGGACCCGCCGCGATGGGTCTTCGAGGAAGGTCCGCACCGTGGCGATTTCCGCAGTTCCTTCGGCTCGGCCCAACGCGAGCACGGCCTCGCGCCGTACCCGGTCGTAGGGGTCGGAGAGCCTGCGGCGCACGGCCGCCCGCGCCGATTCCGTCCCGATCCGACCGAGGGCGGTCACGACCGCGCGCCGAACCTCGGGAGCCGGGTCGTCCGCGTGCGCCTCGAGCGCGGGGGAGGAGCCGGTGTTCGCGAGCGAAGCGAGGGCGTACCCGGCTTTGGCCCGCACCACCGCCTCGGGGTCGTCGAGCGCCTTCTCCAACACCCCCCGGCTGTCCGAGTGGCCGATCGCGCCGAGCGCCTCGACCGCCGCTGCACGGACGGGGGGGTCCGGGTCGCTGAGGACGGTCACGAGCGTCGCCCGCGCGCGGGGGTCCCTGAGGATCCCGATCGCGATCGCCGCCGTCTCGCGGATCCCCGGGACCGGGTCGCTGAGCGCTACCAGCAGTAAGCTGAGGTCGGGGTCGTGCCCCGGGCTCACGCTCGCGCGGATCGCCGCGGCCCGCTCGGAGGGGGACGGGTCGTGGGGGCTCCCCCGTCGTTTGGAAGCGGGTCGCCGCGGCCGCGGCTTCGGGGAACGGGGACGGCGTCCGGGCACGTTGGGTTGACCGGCTGGGGGAGAAAAGCCTGCGCTACGGGAAGGCGTTCGGGACGAGCGACGATTGGGCCCGGGCTTCGGGCGACCGGTGCCGTTCGCGGACCGGCGCGTCCTCGACCCCCCAGCGTCCGCGCAGCGTCTCCCGGTCCACCCCGAACGGCGCGAGCAGCGTCTCGGCGTCGCGGGCGAGCAGCTCGAGGTACGCCTCCGCGTCGTACCGCTCCTCTCCGCTCAGGAGCTCCGCGACCCGGACCCGGTGTCGGAACGAGCGGCTCTCCCGGTCGAGCAGAACGAACCGCACGACCTCGCCGGCGCCCCGGTGCGCGCCCGCCTCGGCCAGCTGGCGCAGCGCGGCGACCGAGTCGGTGAACGTGACGAACGCCTCGGGCGCCTGGCCGATACGGTGGCTGATGAGGAGCTCCTCGACGGGCCAATCCCCCGCGCGGACGCGGGCGGCAAAGAGGTCGGCCCGGGCGAGGGCTCGGGGGAGGAGCGCGCGCACCCCGTCCGCGTCCGGCGCGCGGCGGAAGAGCGAGAGGACCTCGCTCTCGAACCGACGGAGGAGGGTCGGCGTGTCGTGGCGGCGTCCGCCGATCCCCCGGAGCTTGAACTCGCCGTGCTCGTAGAACCCGTAGTATCGGTTCGGCACCCCGAGGCCGTGGGTCACGGCCGGCAGGAAGACGATCCAGCGGTATCGGCCTTCGTAGCCGAGCGGGAGGTCGAAGCGCGCGCTCATGCGCTCGGCGAACCGTTCGGGGTCCGGTGGGCGGTCGGGGTCGAGCGGACGCAGCCAGAGCGAATCGACGATCCCGTGGACGACCGCGTAGCCGGCCTGCTCGGCCTCGGGGAGGAGCGCGGCGAGAAGCTGCCGCGCGTAGGCGTTGATTGCCTCGTGGCACTCGATGCGGCCGAAGCGCGCGTTGCGGTAGCCCTGGTAGCCGAACGCCGTCACGAGGATCCACTTGAGCATCTTCACCCGACGTTTCAGGCGCGCCGCCTCCTCGGCGGGGACCCCGGGGCGCTTCAGCGCGGCCTTGTAGGCGAGCCGACGGGCGAGGAGCGGGGCGAGCGTGCGAGGGATGAGCCCGACCTGCCGCGTGCACGAGCGGTAACCGAGCCCCGGCGCCCGGATCGGGCTCTTCGGACAGCAGCGGCACTCGAGCGTCTCCGCCGAGAGGTTCTTGCGGACCATGATGTGCGGGTAGAGGCTCGCGAAATCGAACTCGTCGATGCGGCCGTGGACGCCGACCGGCGGGAGGAAGATCACCCCTCCACGGTCGGCGGCGACCAGGTGGTCCCCGCGCCGGAAATCCTCGGGGCGGTTCTTCTTCCACGGCACGTGCGCGCCGAGCGCGAGCGCCTGGGCCATCTCCATCGCCGTGAAGCACGTCCCCGGCGATTGGCGGACCACGGTCGCGAGCGAGAGCCGGGAGAGGCGCGCCGCGTCGACGAGACCGGCGATCTCCGCGTCGTCGTAGAGGAACGAGTTCTCGCGGTCGATATGGAACCGGCCGGGGAGCGGGTACGACGCCGACCGGTAGAGGACCCGACCGTACGACTCGAACGAGCGGGCCGGCCGGGACGGACGGAACCCGACGCGCTCCCGCCCCAGGGCGAACTCGTCGGGCGTAAGGCCGCACGCGGCCGCCCGTCGGTAGAGCCACGGGAGGTCGAAGGCGTCCCCGCCCTGGGTGAGCAGGACGTCCGGGTCGCTGCGCGCGAGCTCGTCGACGAGCGCGCGAAGGAGGTCCTCCTCGGGCCCTTCGAGCGTCACGTCCCCGAGCCGGACCGACCCGAGCCGACCGTTCGCAGGCGGGATGCGGCCCCGGCGCTCGCCCGCGATACGGACCTCGAGCCGGGCGACCCGAAGCGGCGGCGTCGCGTAGTCGATCGTCTCGGGGGGTTCGGTCGCGCGGAGGTCGACGCCGCTCCCGACCACGGGAGCGAACGGATAGAGCGCGTGGCCGAGGTGGTAGAGCTGGGGCGGGGTCAGGTCGACGTCGTAGAGCGTGAACGCCTCGTAGCCTCCGAGCGCGTCGACCGTCCGAGCGAGCGCGCGACGCCCGGAGTTGAGCTCGGGCGTGACCGTGAGGAGCGGCCGGACGCGGCGGTCGAAGAGGGACGGACGCCCGCTCCCGGAGGTCACGGCGGCGACGATAGGGAGGGCGGTGAGGCTCCGGGTGAGGTCGGCGAGCGCCGACCGCCGCCCGGTGACGAGGAACGGCGGCCGGTACTCGACGGCGGTGCGGCGCACCCGTCGGG
>JBEKJT010000024.1:0-15291 GCA_050011075.1 Thermoplasmata archaeon | reverse complement strand
GAGTGAGACGTTCTTCAGGTTGTGCTGCCGGGCGCCCCGGATGCGAATGGCGTCCGACGGTTCGGCCATGGGGCGAACGACCTAGGCCGGGAGCAGCGTCCGCACGGTTTCCGTCAAGCGGTCGAGGACGTAGGCCTGCACGCGCTCGCCGAGCTCCCTCGAGGCCGTACGAGTGTCTCCGATTACGCTCTCGGGCCAGTCGGCGGGCGCCGGCGTTCCCGGCACGAACGGGCTGTGGTGGTACTCTCCGACCGGCCGTTCCGGCCCGACCGCCTGGGGCGCGAGCGCCAGCACGCGCGAGGTCTCGAGCAGGCCGGCGTGGCCGTCGGTCGCCGGCGACTCCTTGCCGCGGAGCTCGTAGACGAAATCGTAGTCGGAGAGGACGACGATCCGCACCCCCGGATGGTCCCGGACGGTCTGGTCGGCCGCCTCCCGGAGCGCGGCCATGTGGCCCCGTTCGGCGTGGCCCGAGACGACCAGGAGACGACGCACGCCCGAGCGCGCGAATTCGCCGAGGACCCCGGCCACGTGGGATTCTAGCTGGGCGATCGTGAGGGAGACGGTTCCCAGGAACCGGCGCGCGCCGGGGGCCGAGCCGTACGGTATGGTGGGCGCCACCAGGCCATCGACCCGCTCGGCGAGGGCGAACGCGGTCTCTTCGGCCTGGATCTGGTCTGCGCCGAGCGGAAGATGCGGGCCGTGCGCCTCCAGCGCGCCGACCGGCACGATCACGAGGGGGTTCTGGGCGAGTCGACGCTCGAACGAGCGGTAATCGATCTCCGCCAATCGGCGAGAGGAGGACGGCATCGGTGAAATCACCGGGCCGAGGTATTTAACCCGGGCCGGGAGGTCGGGAAACGCTCCGCGGCGGGATCGGCGGGAGCCTAGCTCTTAGCGTTCCGAACCCTGAGGAACGGTTTCGCTGACGAGAGAGCGCTACGAAGAGCTCGGCGCGTCGCCTTCGTCCGGGGCGGCCGTGACCGGTGACCGCGTGCGCGAGCGGGAGGGCCGTCGCGCGGGAGCCTTCGTTCTCTTCGCCTCTGCGGCAGGAGTGGTCGGGGTCTTTCGAGGGCGCGCCGTGGGAGCTCGCTTCGGGGCGACCCTCTTCGGAGCCACCGCACTAGCCTTCGTATCGGCCTGCGGCTTGGAGCGCGTCGGACAAGCCGGATTGATGCAGAGCGTCCACGGCGGACGGCCGGCTTCGATGGCGGTCACCACCGGGGCTCGGCAGACCGGGCACGGCGGCTGGTCCTTCTCGAGCTTCCCGCGTTGCGGCAGCGGATAGGTGACCCGGCAGGTAGGGTAGCCCGAACAGCCGACGAACCGCTTTCCGGCAAACGAATAGCGGATCTGCAGCGGGCTGCCGCAACTCGGGCAGACACCGATGCGGAAGGCCCGGTGGTGCTCCTCGCACGCCGGGTTGATGCAGTAGAGGTCCGGCCTCTGTCCGCGAAAGACGATCTTCACGCGGGGGACCTTGCACTTCGCGCACAGGAACTCGGGCGCCGGCTCGATGAACCCGGCCGAAGGGAGAGGGTAGGTCGCGGTGCAGGACGCGGGGTTGTTGACGCACTGGACCCAGCGCGCCCCGCGCGGACTACGTCCGAGCCGTAGGGCCCCGCCGCAGAGCACGCAGGGACCGACGAAATGTTGTCGGTCGAGGGCGCCGGTGAGGGTCTCCTTCACACCCTCCGCATTCGCCGCGAGGAGCTGGTAGGCCTCGCGCAGCATCTCCCGGGACTCCTCGAGGACGTCGGTCTTCGGCTTCTTCGATTCCGCGACGAGTTCCATGTCCTCTTCGAGCCGGTGGGTCATCTCGGGGCGGGTGATCAGCGGGGCGTGGGCTTCCAGCGCCTCGGTGACCGCGATCCCGGTCGACGTCGGCTCGAGCTGGCGTTGACTGACGTACCGACGGTCGAACAGCTTCTGCAGCACATCGTGGCGCGTGCTCTTCGTGCCGAGGCCGAGCCGCTCCATCTCCTGGATGAGCGAGCCCTGGGTGTAGCGCCGCGGCGGCTTCGTCTGGTCCTCGGTCAGGGCGAGGTCGCGGATCGCGACCGTCTCGCCCACCGTGAGCACCGGCATCGGGACGTCCTCCGGATTCGAGTAGGGATAGATCCGGTACCAGCCCGGATCGGTGAGGCGATGCCCGGTGCCTTCGAACCGTTCGCCCCGGATCTCGACCGCGGTCTTACGTGACCATCCGATCGCGTCCGGCGCGAGCGTGGCGAGGAACCGGCGCACGACCAGCTCGTAGACCCGGGCGTGGTCGGGCCGCAGTTTCTTCGGGTCGACGACCCCGGTCGGATAGATCGGAGGGTGGTCGGTGGTCTCGGTTCGACCCCGGGTCGGCCGGAACGACGGCTGGGTGAGAACGAACTCCGCCGCCTCGGAGAAGGCGCTCTCCTTGAACTTCTCCACGAGCGTGCGCAACCCGAGCCCGCGAGGATAGACGGTGTTGTCCGTGCGCGGGTAGCTGATCAGCCCCTGGGTGTAAAGGTCCTCCGCGATCCGCATCGCGGTGGCGGCCCCGAGACCGAGGCGAGTCGCCTCGGCGACGAACAGCGTGGTCGAGAACGGCACCGGCGGCCGCCGGCGAGTCTCCTCTTCCGCGAACTCGCGGACGACCCCGTCGGACGCGCCCGTCAGGCGGTGGAACACCCGCTCCGCGTCCTCCTTCTTCTCCCAGATGCCGTGCGCGTGGGCGAGGCGGAATATCTCCTCCCCCTTCGCTCCGGTCGCGACGATCTCGAAGAACGGGGTCGGCGTGAACTCCTTGATCGCCTGGTCTCGCTCCACCAGCAGCGCGAGGGTCGGGGTCTGGACCCGGCCGGCCGAGAGGAAGCTACGGCCCCGCTGCCCGGCCGTGAGCGAAAGGTAGCGCGTGAGCAGAGCGCCCCACACGAGGTCGATCTCCTGGCGGGCCTCCGCCGCCTCGGCAAGCGCGTGGTCGAGGTGTTCGAGATGGGCGAAGCTCTGCTCGATCGCGTCCCGCGTGAGCGCGCTGTAGCGCGCACGGGCGACCTCGATCTTCGGGTGGACCTTCTGGAGAAGCTCGAGGCACTCGAGCCCGATCAGCTCTCCCTCCCGGTCGAAATCGGTGGCGATGATCACGCGCTCGCAGTTCCGCACGAGGTGCTGGAGGGCCGAAACGATCCCGGTCTCGGTCACGCGCTTGAACGGAGCGGTCTCGAGCAGCTTCGGAAGGCTCTCGAGCGACCATTCGGCGAGCTCCTTCGGATAGTCGAGCTCGACGATGTGCCCGCGCAGCCCCGTGACGATGTACACGCCGTCGGGCCGCTCGAACTCGAAGACGTCCGTCCCCTCGACGCGTGACCGCTTCATGCGGCCGTCGGAAAGGACGACCGCGATCCGCAGGGCAGTGTTGAACTTCTCCGCCACCACGAGTGTTCGATTCACGGCCCCTGCAACAGGCGGGCCACGGTAGATAAGAATACGGGAGGACCGGAGGACGGCCGGCGCGGAGAACGTGGGCGCGCGCGTTCGGTACGAGGAGGTTCCGCGGGATCCGCCCTGCGGGCCCCACCGCACGTCCGGACGGCGATGCGCGCGCCTTCCCGTCGGTCTTTATAGACCGCCGATGGTCGGGGTCGGACGACGCCGCGGTAACTCAGTTTGGGAGAGTGCAAGACTGAAGATCTTGAAGCCGCCGGTTCAAGCCCGGCCCGCGGCATCATTCCCGTCCCGCGCGTTCCCGGGGGACTCCGAGGCGCGGGTAGATCCTCGGTAGCGGGCGGGCACCCACTCACCGGTCAGAGTTCCCTCCCGCCCGGCGGCGGAAAGCTTCATCGAGACCGACCGGGTAGACCCTCCGATGAGCGAGGAACGACGGTTCACCCGTCTCCGCCGTGGTTCGGAGCCCGAGGGCCCGGGCTTCTATGTCGTGCCTGACGGCGGGATGTGCCTATCGGTCTTCCTCGTGATCCAGCCCACGGGCGGGGACCCCCGCGTCCTTCTCGGGCGAATCGACCCGGAGGCGCCGTGGCACCATCTGGGGGCGATCGAACGCTCGCGATTGGCGACCATCGGTGACCGCTGGCTGCTCCCGGCGAGCCAATTGCTCTTCTTCGAATCCCCCGAGGAGGCGGCTCTCCGAATTGTCCGCGAACACCTCGAGTCGGACCCGTTCCCCCTCGTCGGGCCTTCTGTCTTCTCCGAGGCGTACCGCCGACCAGAGTCTCGACCGGCCGACCCTCACTGGGACCTGCACTTCATCTTCCGCGGGCGGTGGCCTTCCGACCGCCCCCCCAGGGCCTCACCCTGGAAGGAGCTCGCGTTCTTGGACCCCGTCACGCTGGACGCCGTGGAGATCGGCCGGGGCCACGCAGACATCCTGGACCTTGTGGGACTTCCCCCCCGGCGCGCGACCGCGGCCCCCGGCCCCACGACGCGGCCGGCCTAGCGTGAGGGGACGAACCAGACGTCGGTGATCGAGTACTTCGGGTTCGGGTCGAAGCGGGCCTCGACCGGCATCCCAATGTAGAGATCGCGCTCGATGCAATCCCTCAAGCGCACGAGCAGGAGGCTTCCCACGCCGTCGAACTCCACCATCGCGAGGTTGTAGGGCGTCTCCTTCAGGAATGCCTCGCTTCCGAAGTGGCAGGTGGTCCAGGAGTGGACCCGGCCCTGCGGAGGGAGGTCGACCCATTCGGTGGGCGCTCCGCAGACCATGCAGTGGGCGCGCGGGGTCGCGTAGACGAAACCGCATTTCGGCTTGCGACACTTCGAACCCCGCAGCCGGCCCTCGGCCAGACCGAGGAAGAACGGAGTGTCCTCCGCGTAGCTGTGGATGTACGTGATCGCGTAGGGGTTGCGGATGATCAGACTCTCCGCGCCGTCCGCGTCGCGGAAGATTGCACTGCCGCTGCGCTCGAGCTCGGCCTGGACCTCCCGAAACTTCGTGAGGACCGGAGGGCGCGCGCTCATCGGAACCCCCGCTCGAGGATGGAGACGGTCACGGCCGACCCCGTGCCGGCGTGACTATGGATCGCTCCGCGCCGCGGATGGGAGAGCTGGAGGGCCCGGTCACGGAAGTGCTTCGGGACCGATTCCTGGAGCTGCCAGAACGCAAAAACGGCCTGCATCAGACCGGTCGCGCCGACCGGATGTCCACACGCGATCAGGCCACCGGACGGGTTCACGGGAATCGCCCCGGCCCGGGGCACCGGGAAACCGTAGTCTATCCCTACTAGGAACGGGTCGCCGCGCTCGACGAAGTCGTATCCTTCGCCGTACTTGCAGAGGCCGAGGTCCTCGTAGGTCTGGATCTCGCTCGAGGCGTACGCGTCGTGCAGCTCGATGAAGTCGAGTTCGGAGTTCGGTTTCGTGATGCCCGCCATGCGGTAGGCTTCCATTCCCGCCGCACGCCCGGCGCGGAACGAATGGATCCCGGGATAAGCGAGGTCCTGGTAGTCGCGGGCCCGCTCGTTCGGGAGAAGCGGAACCTTGCCGAACGGACGGTCGGCGAGACGCATCGTGTCCGTGCCGGTACCGACACCGGTCACGCGGACCGGGCGGTCGGTGAGTTCCTTCGCTTTCTCTTCCGAGGCGAGGATGACGCATGCGGCGCCATCGCTCATCGTACAGATCTGCTCCCGCGTGAGCGGGTAGCTGATCATCTCCGAGTTCAGCACGTCGTCGACCGTGAGACGTTTCGGGTACTGGGCATACGGGTTGTGGAGCGCGTTCAGGTGGTTCTTGACCGACACCTTGCTCATGATCCGGGACGCTTCGGCAATCGCAAGCCGCTGCGCCTCGCGCTCGTCCTTCACTGACGCGAACTTCGCCATCCGGACGTATTCGTAGATGTGTCGGGCGACCATCAACGCGTAGTAGCCCGTGTAGAAGCCGCCGAGGGGAAAGTCGAAATTGGTGTCCGAGGCGAGTGCGATGAACTCGTTCCCCTTCCAAGTCGCCACTCGGCTCATCGTCTCGAACCCCGCGGCGAGACAGACGTCCATCCGGCCGCTGGCGACCGCCTCGTAGCCCGCCTGGAAGCACTCGCCGCCAGTCGCGCCCCCCCACTCGATGCGGACCGACCCCTTCGGGTTCAGGCCCAGAAAGTCCTGGACCATGCTCGCCGCTTTGAGCTGGCGGGTGAAATGGTCCGAGAAGTAGGAGATCCGGGACCCGTCGATCTGTTTCGGCGTGAGGTTCGGAACCCCCTTTAACGCGTAGTCGTACGCGCGCTTCACCATCAGGCGGAAGTCCATGGCCGGGTGGGCCTTTGCGAACTTCGTCACGCCACCGCTGACCACGTAGACCCGGCGTCCGCTCGATCGAGGCATCGGTCGTCGTACAGGGCGGGCGCTCTGGCGGCTCTTCACGGGCTTGCGTCGGGCGGGCACTCGAATCCCTCGACGGTCCCAAAAGCGACCGGTTCTTAAACTTCGCACGGCCCCGCGAAGCCCTCGGGGCGAGGGAATCGTTTTGCGCCCTGCCCCGGTATGCACTACATGTCGCCCCTGCGCGCGAAACGGGACGTCCTCTCCATTTCCGACATCGCCGCCGACCTGGGCCCCCTGCTGACCCGGGCCTCACGACTGAAGGTCGAGCGGCACCGCGGCGTCCTTCGGCCCACCCGGGCCGGCCGGAACCTCGCGATGATCTTCGAGAAGCCGTCGACACGGACGCGCACTTCGTTCGAGGTGGCGATCAGCGACCTCGGGGGCCACGCGCTCTACCTTTCGTCCAAGGACCTCCAGCTCGGTCGCGGAGAAACGATCGCCGACACCGCGCGGGTCCTGTCCCGCTTCGTGGATGCGATCTGCTATCGCGCGTTCCGTCACACCGACATGGCCGAGCTCGCGCGCTGGGCCACCATTCCGGTCATCAACGCGCTCGACGACCTCGAGCATCCGTGCCAGATCGTCGCCGACCTACTGACGATGCACGAACGCTGGAAGGGCCGATTCCGTGGCCACCGCCTCGCCTGGATCGGGGACGGGAACAACGTGCTCCATTCCCTCCTGCTCGGCGCGGCAGCGGTCGGCCTCGACATGGTCGCGGCCGTCCCGGCGGGCTACGACCCGCATCCCGAGGTCGTGGAGGCGGCCCGAGCGCTCGGCCGGAAGTCGAAGGCTTCCCTGACGTTCACGCACGACCCGCGGACCGCGGTCCAAGGGGCCGACGCCCTCTACACGGACGTCTGGGTGTCGATGGGAGACGAGACCGAGCGCGAGGCGCGCGAAGCGGCGTTCCGCGGATACCAGATCAACGACGCCCTGCTCGCGGAAGCACCTCCCCACGCGTTCGTGCTCCACGACCTTCCGGCGCACCGGGGGCAGGAGATCACCGATTCGGTCCTGGACGGTCCCCGCTCGGCCGCGTGGGACCAGGCCGAGAACCGGTTGCACGTCCAGAAGGCGATCCTCGAGCTTGTCCTTCCTCCGGCGCGACACGCGCGCCGGACGACCTGACGACGGTCGCCCGGTCCGCGCTCACGGACGATGGAGTACTCTCACCGGGACCGGCGGGCGCACCGCGACGTCGCGCGGGGATTCGCCATCACCGCGACGACGGTCACGGGCTCCACGCTTTTCGCACTCTTCGCTCCCTGGGCTCTCTCTGGGGTGCTTGCTGTCATCGCCCTCGCCATGGCCGGCGTGGGTTTCGTCGCGTGGGGGGAACGACTGCTCGCGGAGTACGTGAGGGACCTACGGATCGGCACGACGTCCGACGGGTTCGTGCGCGTCGAGGTCCGTAGCCTCGTGGAGCTCGAACGCTCGGTAGGACGCCCTACCGAGCGTTCACCCCACTCGAGAACCCGTTCCCACGGTCCGGCCGTTGGGCTCGACCCGGGGGAGGGGAAGGCGCACTAGCGCGAGGCGGTCGGTTCGGGGTCGGCCCTCAGGCGGATCTGCAGGAGGTGCTCGAGCTTGCGCACGAGCGCATCGGAAGGCCGAAAGCCGCCCGACTCGATCTTGAGGACGACCGATTTCTTTTCGTTGAGCTTCTTGCCGAGCACTTCCGGCGTCCACATTCGGGCCTCCCGGGCCACGCGGACGCGCTTCGACCAATCGGGGGCGAGCTCCATCTCGCCGATCTCGCGGTAGAGGTCGCGTTCCTCCATGCGGCGTCCCCCGCCCGAGGCCCTCGCTCCGGCCGGCACGACGGGACGACGCCCCGGGGGAGCCGCGGGGGCAGGAGGCGGCGGTGGCGGGTCGACCGCCTCCCCGAACTTCGCGCAGTCCGGGCACACTCCGAGCACCGTTCGACCGAGCCGAACCCGAGTCGTCGTAGGAACCTCTTTGCCACACATCTCACAGAGCATAGTACCCTCTCAGCGCCCGGGCGGGGTACGGGCGCGACGGCGTTCTTCCATTCGACGTCGGCCTTCCTCGAACCGGCGACGCTCCTCCTCGGTCGTGGTGGCGAGCGGGGGCACGGCCGTCGGCCGACCCGTCGCATCCACGGCGACCATCGTCACGTACGCCTCCCCCACCAGACGGGGGTCACCGCCCGCGAGCGCTTCGGAACGGACCCGCACCCAGACCTCCATCGACGAGTGACCGACATAGGTGATCTGGCCATCAAAATCGACCACGTCTCCGACGTGCACTGGCTGGATGAAATCCACGCGGTCGAAGGAGGCGGTCACGCAGTTCGTCTTCGCGTGCCGGGACGCGGTAATGAACGCCACTCGGTCGACCTCCGAGAGTATCTCACCTCCGAAGACATTGCCGTGGAAATTCGCATCCGTGGGGACCATGAGCCGAACGACGGACGCTCGGCTCGAGCTGACGGGGGCCGGAACAAGGTCGGGCAACTCACTCACGCAAAGAACGCGGGAGCGCGGACCCGCCCCCGCCCTAAATGGATTTCGCAACGGCCATACCGCGCGATAGCCTTCCGCACCCTCCTCGGGGGAGGACCTGTGGTCCCGACCCTACGCCCGGTCGGAGCGCAACGAGTACGGTCCGAAAGCTTCCCGACGGAACCGGGCGAATCCCGTTGAGCGAAGGAGGCTTTCCAACTCATTCGTAGAGAGGAAAGTGAGCCGGCCGTGGAAGGTCGCTGCGTGTACGAACCGAAAGAGGTGGCCGAGCGCGGAGATCGGGTCGACATCGGAAACGAAAACGGAGCCTCGAGGAGCAAGGACACGACCCGCATCCGCGAGTGCCCGAGTCGGGTCGCGGAAGTGGGGGAACGACAGCAGGGAGACGACCCGGTGGAAACGTTCGGCCCCGAACGGCAATGCCTCCGCGAACGCCTCGACGAACCGAAGCTTCGGACGTAGCGCCCGCCCCGCGAGAGTTGGGGCGGATAGGGGTCGATGGCCCAGGTTTCCTCGAATCCCACTGTGAACAGCGCGGTGGCAGCCCCGGTGCCTCCGCCGAGGTCGAAGACCCGCACGTCGGGTCTCGGAAGGAGACGAACTCTCAATCGTTCGAGGAGCGCCTTTCGTCGGCGCGCCGAGCACGTTTCCTGGAAGAAGAGGCGTACGCCCGTGCCGGCGAGAGCCCCGCTTCCCGTATCGGCCAGGATAGGTCGACCCGGGGTCCCGGTGTCCTCGTCCCTAGGGATCGAAGGGCCCATCGACCCAAGCTCGGGCCCGGCGGACGACCTCCACCCCCCAGAACACCCACATCACGACCACGGTCGCCGGGATGACGAGGAGCGTCAAGAAGACGACCGCCAAGTTCTGGTACCACGCAAATCGGCTGGCCAGGAAGGCGAGGTAGAGGACGATCCCGACGAGCCCCCCGACCAGGAGCCCGACGGTCGCCGCTACTCGTGCCATGAACCGTCGAAACAACGAGGGTCTCCGCCACCCCGCCGGTGTTCCCCACGCATCGTTCATGTTTCTCACCGTTTCTCTCCGCATTGTCGATCCTTCGATGCTCCCGGTCAGGCAGGCAAAGGCCGTCCTTCTCCGCTCAACGCGGTGAGACGGCGTACGACCGCTTGCAGCCGCTCCCCGAGCCCGACGACTCGTTCGCGTTCGGACGGAGTCAGGTCTTCGAGGTACCGAACGTAGGACTCGACTTCGCGCAGCGCATCCTCCGGGTTGCGAGGTCCGGTAGCGCCGGGGAATCCCATCCCCCGCATCCAGTCGGGTCCACCGCGGGCTGCCTCGGTGAGCCCGTAGCGACCGTCGGGCGCCTTGGCGATGACCTTCTCCTTTTCCAGCTGCTCGAGCAGAGGATAGATCGACCCCGGCGAGGGGCGCCACCATCCCATCGTCATCCGGTCCATCTGTTCCATCAGCTCCGCGCCGTTCATCGGTCCGCGCTCGAGAAGATGCAGGACCCAGACCCGGAGCCCTCGGTGATGCTTCGAACCCCAACCGTACGCCCACATATCGAAAAGACGATATCGCTAAACCGATATAACAGCTTCGGCAGGGGGAAGTGTTTCACGGACTCCCCGACAGGATTGAATACACCGCTCGGGGTCTCCCCGTCGAGGACCTACGATGCCCGCCCAGCACCCGAAGAAGAGCTCCGCGCCCCAGCCGGCCTTCGTCAGCGTCGCCGTCGTGGTCTCGGACACGAAGAAGGCCCGCGACTGGTACACGTCGACCCTCGGACTCGACGTGATCGATGACGAGGACCACTGGGTCACTGTCGGCCGGAAGGACAGGGCCGGGAAGCTCCACCTTTGCCAACCGATGGAAGGGGACCCGCGCAGCCAGCTCGAGCCGGGAAACTCTGGCATCCTCTTGTCCCTGCCGGGGAAGGACTTCACTGCGGAGTGCGCCGCCCTAAAGGCGCGCGGCGTCGAGTTCGCGGTCGAACCGACCAAGGAGTCGTGGGGAACGTACGCGATGATCCGGGACCCCGATGGGAACGAGCACTGCCTGATGCCCGAGGCGTGAGTCAGCGGACCGAGCCGACCTCGGCTTCTACCGGTCGCTGGTAGAGCGAGCGTCCCGCTCGCAGCTGCTCGAGCCGAACGAACCCAGCGGCCCGGAATGCTGGGTCGTCCGAATCTCCTCTTCGAAGGGGCACCGCGACCACGGCAAAGCCGCCCGGTCGGAGTACCCGCCACGTCTCCGAGACCGCCCTCGGAACGGCGTCGTCGGTCATGCAGCAAAGGACGCCGAGCGAGAGGACGACGTCCACCGATCGGTCCGGCAGCGGCAGCGCGACCGCATCGGCGACCGCCACTTCCGCCGTTCCGAGGCGGGTCGAGCGCGCCCGGGCCCGAACGAGCATCCCGCGCTGAGGGTCGAGGACGAGGCGTCGGCGGAGGGTCCCCGGCGGCAGCACCCGCATGACCTCCTCGGAGGCCACGCCTGTTCCCCCGCCGACGTCCACGAGGACGCTGTTCTCACGGACCCGGCCCAGCAAGAGCCCGAGGATCCGTCGCACGCGTCGTCGTCGCCAGGGGAGGGCGAGCATCCAGGCCCAGCCCACCCGCCCCGGGAGCGGCGGTGGCCACTCGATCGTCGAAACTGGAGGAGAATCGCTCGGTCGCTCCGCCATCCCCGCTCGGTTCCCGGACCCGACGCGAGACGATAGACACTTCGCGACGCTTCCGGGCTGGAAGGCCCTACTGCGGCCTCCTCTCGGCGATTCCGCCAGACAATGCCTATATAGGGGTACCTTTTGGCCGCGCCCGGAGTCCAGAGTCCATGGCGCAGAAGCCCCACCTCAACATCGTGTTCATCGGCCACGTTGACCACGGCAAGTCGACCACCGTCGGTCGCTTGCTCCTCGACACCGGGTACATCCGGCAGGAGGAGATCGACAAGTACCGCGCCGAGGCGGAAGCGAAGGGGAAGGCGACGTTCGAGTTCGCCTGGGTCATGGACGACCTCAAGGAGGAGCGCGAGCGCGGCGTTACGATCGACATCGCGCACCGGCGCTTTGACACTCAGAAGTATTACTTCACCATTATCGACGCCCCCGGCCACCGCGACTTCGTCAAGAACATGATCACCGGGACGAGCCAGGCGGACGCGGCCGTGCTCGTCTGCTCCGCGGCCGAAGGCGTGCAGGAACAGACCCGCGAGCACATCTTCCTGTCCCGGACGCTCGGCGTCGCACAGCTGATCTGCGCGATCAACAAGATGGACCGACAGGAAGTCAACTACTCCGAGAAGAAGTACGAAGAGGTCAAGGAGGAGCTGACGAAACTGCTCAAGAACGTCGGCTTCAAGATCCAGGAGCAGGTGACGTTCCTGCCGATCTCTGCGTTCAAGGACGACAACATCAACAAGCCGAGCCCCAACATGCCCTGGTTCAAGGGGCCGACGCTCCTCCAATCGCTCGACGCGCTCAAGGTCCCTGAGAAGCCGACCGACAAGCCGCTGCGCCTTCCGGTCCAGGACGTCTACACCATCACCGGCATCGGCACGGTACCGGTGGGTCGCGTTGAGACCGGGAAGGTCAAGGTCGGCGACAAGATCATCTTCCTGCCGAGCGGGAAGTCGGGCGAAGTGAAGTCGATCGAGATGCACCACGAGGCCGTGCAGGAGGCCATCCCGGGCGACAACATCGGCTTCAACGTCCGCGGGATCGACAAGAACGACATCCGGCGCGGCGATGTCGCTGGGCCGGTCTCTTCTCCTCCCACGGTCGTCGAGAGCTTCACCGCGAACATCCAGGTACTGAACCACCCGAGCGTGATCACGGTCGGCTACACGCCGGTCTTCCACTGCCACACGGCCCAGGTCGCCTGCGAGTTCACTGAGCTCTTGAAGCGCCTCGACCCGAAGACGGGCCAGGTTGCCGAAGAGAACCCCCAGACCTTGAAGACCGGGGACGCGGCGGTCGTCAAGATCACGCCGAAGCGACCGCTCGTCATCGAGAAGTACAAAGAGTTCCCCCAGCTCGGCCGCTTCGCGGTCCGGGACATGGGTCAGACGGTCGCGGCCGGCGTCGTCGTCGACGTCAAGAAGCGCGAGCAAGCGTAGGGCCGCACCGAGGGAGCCGACCGAGGGGAGGGACTATCGATGCCGCAGAAGGCCCGAATCTCGCTCAGCGGCACCGACTCTCGCAAGGTCGACTCGATCTGTAAGCAGATCCGCGAGATCTCCCAGAAGACGGGCGTTGCGATCGCCGGACCGATCCCGCTCCCTACGAAGAAGCTCAAGGTCCCGGTGCGGAAGGGACCGGACGGCGGCGGCACGAGCACGATCGACCACTGGGAGATGCGGATCCACAAGCGCCTGATCGACATCGACGCGGATGAGCGGGCCCTGCGCCAGGTGATGCGGATCCAGGTCCCCGACGGCGTCAATATCGAGATCGTCCTGACAGGATAGGCGCGTGTTCGCCCCGGGCGCCGGCCGCTTCCTCGGCCCGCCCGGGACGGCGGCGGTCGTGATCGCCCTGCTCCTCCTCGGCCGGTTCTGGCCCTCGGCGACGCTCTCCTTCGTCGGTCTCCTCGCGCTCGCAGTCGCGCTGACCGTCTTCTTCGCGGTCTTCTTTCGCGACCCGGAGCGTGTCCCAGGGGCTGGGATCGTGTCCGCCGCCGATGGTCGGGTCCGCGCGGTCGAGCGCGAGGGAGACCTCCTGCGTATCTCCGTGTTCATGAACGTCACGAACGTCCACGTCAACCGATATCCCCTCGACGGCCGGGTCGAGGCGATCGCGACCGAAGGGTCGGCCCATCGACCCGCGTACCTCCCGGACGCCGGCCACAACGTGCGGCGCAGCTTTCGACTCTCCACGACGCTCGGGACGGTCGAGGTGGTCCAGGTGACGGGGGTCCTGGCCCGCCGGCTCGTGTCGTTCGTCTCGGTCGGGTCGGTCGGTCAGAAGGCCGACCGTTTCGGCATGATCATCCTCGGCTCGCGCGTCGACGTATTGCTCCCGGCCGCCCGAGTCACGCCGACGGTCGAGGTCGGTCAAACCGTGCGCGCAGGGACCACGACCATCGCGCGGGAGCTCTCGTGAGCGACCGTTGGCGGGTCTTCGCGAACCTCGCCACGCTCGCGAACGCCCTCCTCGGCGTGGGCGCCATCCTCTACATCCTCGCCGGTAACAAGCTCTGGGCGATGCTCCTGATCGCTTGCGCGATCGGGTTCGACGGGCTGGACGGGATCTTCTCCCGGCGAAGCGCGACCCGGTCGGGTCGGTTCGGACGCGTCGCCGATTCGGTCGCGGACGCCGTGACGTTTGGGGCGGCGCCGGCCTTCCTCGTCGCCATCCACACCGGGGACGTCAGTACCTGGCAGCCTTGGACGGCGCTCGCCGTAGGGCTCGCCGTCGTCTACTTCGCGGCTGCCCTGGCGCGACTGACGTACTTCACCGCGCGCGCCTACCACCTCCCGAACTTCCTAGGGGTCCCCACCCCGCAGAGCGCCCTCGCGATCATCGTGGCGGTCCTGTTCCACGACACGCCGGCGTTCGTCGTCGTGGCGCCCGTTGCGGTGCTCGTCGGCACGGCCGTCGTTTCGGTCATGATGCTCGTCCCCGTGCCGTACCCGAAGCTCCGTCGGGGCAGCCCGATGCGCTGGCCGATGGTCCTGACGGCCGTCGCCGCCGCCCTTTCGCTCGTGCCTCTCCAGTTCCGACCGGGGGTCGGAACGCCGCTCTACCTCCTCTCCTACGCCGGGGCCCTCGTGTTCCTCATCGGTGTGGCGAGCTACTATCTCGTGGGACCGTTCACGCTCCGGCGCTCGGGCGCCGAGGTCCCCGTCCCATGACCGTCTCGCGGCCAATCCACACCGCTCCCCTCTCCCGACGGGAGGCGCTGCTCTTCGAAGCGGGCGTGAAGCTCGGAGGCGTGTTCCACCAGTACCTCGGGATGCCCGTATCCCCGCGCACCGCCGGCCCGCTCTCACGGGCGATCGAGGCCGCGGTGGGATTGCAACCGTTCGTCCGGTCGGTCCGGGTGCGCGTCGACCCCCGGAGGGGCGGCCCTCTCGGACGGGGGCGCTTCGCGTACCGCTACCTTACCGCGGAGATGCTGGAGGTATCGGTCGAGCTCGTGGACGGTCCCGTAGCGGTCGAGGCCCGACTCAAACATCGGCCCGACCTACGCTTCCCGTTGATGAGCGTCGAGCGCGTGGGTCGTCCGCGGCGGACCGCGCGCCCGCGGTGAACGACCGCGCTCGGCGCCCGCGGGCCGAGGCGGGTCTACCCCTACGACCGGGGACGCTCGAGGTCCGTCGGACGCTCACACGATCCGCAGCAGCTGGTACGGTCGATCCTCCCCGCCTTCCTTCAGGACGAAGTTGGGGGTCCAGGGGGCCACTCCGTGCAGGAAGATCCTGCCGTGGTTCAGGTTCACCACCAATCGCAGGGTCGCGATCGCTCGGGTCGATTCGGTGAGCGGGGACCCCTTGCGCGCGATGAGCAGCGTATGGAACGGCCC
>JBEKJT010000023.1:0-15397 GCA_050011075.1 Thermoplasmata archaeon | reverse complement strand
GGTGACGACGAGCATGACGATCAACGCCCCGGCGAACATCGTCTGGGGGATGTACCTGCTCGCCGGGACCGCAAGTAGGGTGCCGTTCGGCCGCCTGGGGGGCACCACCCAGAACGACATCCTGAAGGAGTACATCGCCCAGAAGGAGTTCCTCTACCCGCCGAAGGCAGCCCTGCGCCTCGTCACCGACACCATCGAGTTCGCGACCCGCTCGACGCCCCGGTGGAACCCGGTGTCGATCTCGGGATACCACATACGAGAGGCCGGGTCGACCGCCGTCCAGGAGCTCGCCTTCACCCTCGCCGACGGCCGCGCCTACGTGGCCGAAGCGATCGCTCGCGGGCTCGACGTCGACGAGTTCGCTCCCCGCCTCTCGTTCTTCTTCAACTCACACAACGACTTCTTCGAGGAAATCGCGAAGTTCCGGGCCGCCCGTCGGGTCTGGGAACGGGTCATGCGAGAGGAGTTTGGTGCGCACAAGGAGCGTTCCTGTTGGCTGCGGTTCCACACCCAGACCGCCGGCTGCTCCTGCACGGCCCAGCAGCCCGAACTCAACGTCGTCCGCACGACCGTGCAGGCGCTCGCCGCCGTGCTCGGAGGCACCCAGTCGCTGCACACGAACTCCTACGACGAGGCGATCCAGCTCCCGAGCGAGGACGCGGTGCGCATCGCGCTCCGGACGCAACAGATCCTTGCGACGGAGTCCGGCGTCGCGGACGCCGTCGACCCGTTCGCGGGCAGCTACTACGTCGAATGGCTCACCGACAGCATGGAGGAGCAGGCCGAACGGTACTTCGAACGAATCGACGAGATGGGGGGCGTCGTGGCCGGTATCGAGCGGGGATTCTTCCAGCGGGAGATCCAGGAGTCGTCCTTCCGCTACCAGCGGGCGGTCGAGGCCGGCACCGAGAAGGTCGTGGGCGTGAACGAGTACGTCCTCGACGCCCCGGTCCACGTCCCCCGGCTCAAGATCTCGGAGGAGGCCCGACGTTCGCAATCCCGGCGGCTGAAGGAGCTGCGGAGCCGACGCGACCCCCGGCGGCAGGCGGCGGCGCTCGACGGGTTGCGCCGGGTCGCGGAAACCGAGAGCGGCAACACGATGCCGGCGGTCCTCGACGCGCTGCGCGCCCGGGCGACCCTCGGCGAGATCGTTCACGCGTTCCAGGATGTCTACGGCTCCTACCGAGAGCGTTCAACGTACTGAGCCGCGGCGGCGACGGCGGGCCCCAGCGACGCTTAAGCGTCTCGATCCCTGGGGGCCGAGCACGGCTGTGGGGCGCGACGAGTACCGCGCGACGCTCGACCGCTTGTTCCGGCGTCGGCGCTTTGGCATGCGCCCGGGTCTCGAGGTGACCCGGGGCCTCCTCGCCGGCCTCGGGAACCCGGAGCGAGCGTTCCCGGCCGTACACATCACGGGGAGCAAGGGCAAGGGCTCGGTCGCCGCGATGACCCAGGCGATCCTGTCGGAGAACGGGTTCCGGACCGGGCTCTTCACTTCCCCCCACCTCGCGAGCTATCGCGAACGGATGCGGGTCGACGGTCGGATGGTCTCGCGCGAGGCGGTCGTGGAGGGGATCGTGCGGATCGATGCGCTCGCGGAGACGTTGGAACACGCCGGGCGAATCGAACGCGCGCCGACGTTCTTCGAGGTCACGACGGTGCTTGCGCTCGACTGGTTCCGCGCCCAGAAGGTCGACGCCGCGGTCGTGGAGGTCGGCATCGGTGGTCGCCTCGATTCGACCAACGTGCTCGACAGCCGCGTCGGAGTAATCACGACCATCGAGCTCGAGCACACGGACGTGCTCGGCAACACCCTCGCTGCGATCGCGCGCGAGAAATCCGGGATCTTCCACCCCGGCATGACCGCCGTGGTCGGAGAGCTCGTGCCGGAGGCCGCGCGCGTCATCGAGGCCGAGGCCGGCCGCAACGGGGCGCCTCTCTGGCACCTGAACGGGGAGCTTAGGGTCGACGACCGGGCGCTTTCCGAGGAGGGCCAGACGTTCTCGGTCCGAGCACCCGGCCACTCTTGGCCCGAGGTCAAGATCCCGCTCTTGGGGCGATTCCAGTCCGGGAACGCCGCGCTCGCCCTGGCGGCGGCGTTCCGGTTCTGCACGGCCCTCGAGCGACCGCTAAAGGACCGCGCCGTCCGCGACGGTCTCGCTCGCGTGCGATGGCCCGGCCGCCTCGAGCGGGTCTCACGACGTCCCGAGACCTACTACGACGTCGCGCACACTCCCGAGAGCGCGCGGGCGGTCGTCCAGAGCCTCGCCGAGGTCTCGCCGCTCGCCGACCCGGCCGAGTGTGCGATCGTCTTCGGGTCGCTGGAGGGCAAGGACGTGGCCCGGATCCTCGACGCCTTCTCGCCCCTCGCCCGTACGATCGTGATCGTGCCGGTGCGCTCGGAACGGGGGATGCCCACGAATGCCCTGCGGGTGGCCGCCCTCGGCCGGTTCCCGCGGATCGTCGTGGCCCCAGGGGCTGCGGAAGGCCTGCGCCTCGCGCACGCAGCGACCGGGCCGGACGGGTTCACCCTCGTCGCCGGTAGCGACTACCTCATCGGGGAGCTCCTACGGGAGAAGGAGGGGGACGACGAGCCGGACCTCTCCGACCCCGGCCTCGAACGCCCGAAGCGAGAGCCCAGCCCCGGGCGAGAGCGCGCGACGTCGGGGACCCGTCGGAGACCCGGAGCGTGAACCCTCCCTCCGGCCTCGGTCCGGCCGAGTGGGAACGAATCCTCGACCGGCTCTCCGAGCTCTACCGCGCCGGGGATTGGCGGACCCCGTACCTCCGGGACCACGCGGAGAATCCGTTCCAGGTCCTGATCGGCACGATCCTCTCGCAGCGGACGCGGGACGCGAACACCGACGCCGCGAGCGCTCGATTGTTCGCACGCTACCCCGATGCGCCGTCGCTCGCGCGGGCGAGCGCAAGGTCCCTCGAACCGCTCATCCGGGCGACCGGATTCTATCGGGTGAAGGCTCGGGTGATCCGCGCGTGCGCGCGGGCGATCCTCGACCAGTACCACGGCGAGGTCCCCCGATCGTTCGACGCCCTGACGAGTCTGCCCGGTGTCGGGCCGAAGACCGCGAACTGCGTGCTCGTCTTCGGCTACGGCATCCCCGCGATCCCGGTCGACACCCACGTGCACCGGATCGCGAATCGGCTCGGCGTGGTTCGCACGCGGACCCCCGAGGAGACGGAGACGGCGCTGCGCGCGGTGGTCGACCGTGCCTACTGGATCCCGCTGAATCCCTTGCTCGTGCAGCACGGACAGAACCTCTGCCGACCGCGGCGGCCCCGGTGCGGCGAATGCCCGATCGTCGAGCTCTGCGCTACGGGTTCGGCGCTCCACTCGGGACAGGACCCTCCGCGCCCGGAGGACCGGCTGCCCTCGGGAGCGTCGCCGGCAAGGCCACGAGCGCGACGAGGGTCAGCGCGACCATCCCGGCCAGCGCCTCCCAGGCGAACCCGTAGGAGCGCACCGACACGAGCCACCCGAAGAGGAACGATACGACCGCGCCGCCGGCCAGCTGGATCGAGTTGAAAAGTCCGATCGCGAGCGGTATCTCGTCGGCCGGAAACTCCCGCCAGAGGTGCGGCAGGACGTACATCACCGCGTAGATGATCCCGTAGGTGAACGAGAAGACGATGCCGATGAAGATCGCGCCCGCGAGACCGACGAACGGAAGGAGCCCGAGGACGGCGGCTCCCGAGAGGGTCGCAGCCAGGAACTGGGTGCGGTGGTTCGCGTGGCGCTCGGCATAACGGCCCCCCACGGGTCCTCCGAACAGGCTCGGGAAGACGTACATGATCCCGACCAGGCCGGCGAGGCCGAACGACCAGCCCTCGACCGTCACCCCGTAGGGCACGATGAACTGTCCCGTCGCGAACGTCGCTCCCTCCATCCCGACGAACGCGAACCCCACCGCCCACACCCCGCGGTAGGACAGTGCCCTCGGGACCCGGCGCTCTCGTGCCGGCGGGCGAGAGGGGGCTGCCCCCGCGGTCCGGGGGATCAGGGCAATCCCGGCCAGCAGGACGACCCCGAGCGCGACCCCTCCGACCGCGACGGCGGCGCGCCAACCGAGGTCCGGGACGAGCAGCGAGCTCCCGAGGATACCGAGGGCCGCGCCCCCGCTGAAGGCCGAGCTGAACGTGCCGACCGGAAGCCCCCGCTTTCCGCGGGGGTAGAGGCTTCCGACGAGCCCGATCGCCGGTGAGAAGAAGAGAGCCGCACCGACCCCGGCTGCGAGTCGGAGACCGAGCAACCACACGAAGGACGGAGCGAAGGCGCTCGCGATCGAGCTCGCCGCGAGAAGTCCCACGCCCGCGAGCGAGACGATTCGGGCACCATACCGGCGCGCGAGGAATCCGGCGGGCACCTGCAGCAGGCCGGCGCCGACGAGGAAGACGGCGACGAGGAGGCCCCAATCGGCCGGCCCGACCCCGAACGCGGCCCCGATCGCCGGGAGCGCCGGGCCGATCGAGAACCAGTTGTACGCGTACCCCACGCGCAGCGCGATCAGGGCCACGGTCGCCCGTCGCACCGCCCCGGCCGGAAGCGACTCGCTCGGTTCCCGAGACTCCACGCTTCCTACCGTCCGTCGGCCGCCCTCCGCCCCGGGAGGAGCGCCGGCGCCGGTCGCCTACGGGCGAGATGTTTAAACATCGGCGGGCGTCGGCGCGCCGTCATGGAGTCCGCCGAGTACGACCTCCCGTTCTTCCATCGCGAAGGATTCCATCGAAGCACCTGCGTCGTCTGCGGCCACGCCTTCTGGACCCTCGGCGACCACGACCGCTGCCAGGAGGCGCCGTGCCGGGACTACGGGTTCGTCGGCCGCCCGATCTTCGCCCGACCGTACGGCCTCGCCGAGATGCGGGAGACCTACCTGTCGTTCTTCGAGCAGCGCGGCCATACGCGCATCCGCCGCTACCCCACGGTAGCGCGCTGGCGCAACGACGTCTTCTTCACGCAGGCCTCGATCTACGACTTCCAGCCGTGGGTGACGAGCGGCGCGGTGCCCCCGCCCGCGAACCCGCTCACGATCAGCCAGCCGGTCCTCCGGTTCATCGACCTCGAGGAGGTCGGACGCAGCGGCCGGCACTTCACGCTCTTCGAGATGCTGGCCCACCACGCGTTCAACCGGCCGGACCACGAGGTCTACTTCAAGGACCGTTGCACCGAGCTCTGCCAGGAGCTCCTGGTCGGCACGCTCGGCGCCGACCCCCGCGCGATCACCTACAAGGAGGAGGTCTGGGAGGGCGGCGGCAACCTCGGCCCCTCGCTGAGCGTCAGCGCGTTCGGCCTCGAGGTCGCGACGCTCGTCTTCATGGAGTACCTCCGCGACGGCGAGGCACTGAAGCCGATGCCGCTCACGGTCGTCGACACCGGCTACGGGCTCGAACGGCTCGTCTGGGCGAGCCAGGGAACGAAGAGCGCGTACGAGGCGGTCTTCGGAAGCGAGTACGACGAGCTCCGCCGCACGTTCCCGCCGCATGACGCGGCGGTGCTGATCGACCACGCGCGCGCGCTGAATTTCCTCCTCACCGACGGGGTCGTGCCTTCGAACAGCAAGGAGGGGTACTTCGCCCGGCTCTTGCTGCGCCGCTCCCAGCGGATCCTTTCGAAGTCTCCCGAGGGACCCGACATCCTCTCCATCCTCGACCGCGCGGCCCGAGAGATCGCCCGCGACTTCCCCGAGGTCGGGGCCCACCGCGACGACCTTCATCGGGTGGTCCTCGCCGAGATCGAGCGATACGAGGAGTCGATCGGTCGGGCCCGGCAAACGGTCCGGCGCACCGAGGAGAAGGTCCGCCAGTCGGGGGGACATATCACGGAGGAGAACCTCCTCGAATGGTACGACTCGCTCGGGGTACCCCCGGAGGTCGCGGTCGAGGAGCTTGAGAACCCTCCCCCGATCCCCGACGACTTCTACGCCCGGGTCGCTGCGATCCATGAGAACGAGCGCCCGACCTCCGACTACGCGGAGAAGACCGAGGGTCTCCCCGAGCCCCCCGCCGGCACCCCCACCACCGAGGCCCTCTACTACCTCGACCCGTACACGGTCGCCTTCGAGGCGCACGTCGTCTGGACGAGCGGAGCGTTCGTCGCGCTCGACCGCACCTACTTCTATCCCACCGGCGGAGGACAGGTCACCGACCGGGGCCACCTCGGCGACCTCGAGGTGGTCGACGTGGCCTGGCGGGGGCCGTGGGTCCTTCATCGGCTCGAGCGTCCCGTGCCGTTCAAGGTCGGCGACCGGGTTCGCGGGCGGATCGACCCCGTGCGCCGCACCCAACTGATGCAGCATCACACCGCCACGCACCTCATGAACGGGGCGCTGCGAGAGGTTCTCGGCCCCCACGTCTGGCAGGCGGGGGCGTACAAGGCCCCCGAGTCGGCGCGGATCGACGTCACCCATTACAAACCGCTCACGAAGGAGGAGCTTCGCCGCATCGACCGGCGCGTCAACCAGGTCGTCCGAGAGGACCGACCGGTGAAGAGCTACTTCGAGACGCGCGTCGAGGCGGAGCGCCGCTTCGGCTTCACGCTCTACCAGGGCGGCGCGGTCCCCGGGCGCGACCTGCGGATCGTGGAGATCCCGGACTTCGACGTCGAGGCGTGCGGCGGCACGCACTGCACCCACACGAGCGAGGTCGGGGCGGTCGCCATCCTGGACGTTGAGCGGATCCAGGACGGGGTCGTCCGCCTGACGTACGCGAGCGGCGAGCGCGCCCTCGAGATCCGGGAGGAACACGAGGAGATCCTCCGCGAGGCGTCGCGACGTCTCGGGGTGCCGGTGCCGCGTCTGCCGGACGGGATCGACCGGCTCCTCGGGGAGATCGAGGAATCCCGCAAGCTTGCCCGCGTGCGCCTCAAGGAGGACCTGGGCGCGACCGCGGAGCGCCTGCGCGCGGACGCCAGTGCGACCGAACTGGTCGGTTCGGTGACATTGATCGCCGCGCGACTCGACCTCGACCGAACCGAGTTGATGGAGCTCTCCCGCCTGCTCTCGCGAGAGTCGGGGCGGGTGGTGATCCTGGCCGGCGAACGCGAGGGGAAGGGCACACTGTTCGTCGGTTCGACGGCGCCGGGGATCTCCGCCGCCGCCCTCATCGAGAAGGCGAAGCCCACGTTCGGAGGGAAGGGCGGAGGGAATCCGGCGTCAGCGACCGCCGTGGGGGAGCCCGGCGCCCCGCTCCTCGCCGCCCTTGAGGCCGCTCGCTCTTCCGCCCGAGAATCGGCCCGCACCGAATGATGGCGGCCATTCCCGGCCAGGCGGATCCCATAGGCACGGAGCGGCCCGCGGAACGGATTGATGCGTCCGCAGGGGCCGTTTCGGACCGGTCCCGTCGCTCTTCGAGGGTTTCGGGCATCGCGCCTCTCCGTGCGAAAGCTTTACTTTCCGTAGGTGCCCATGAAGGCACGGGACACGGAATGATTCGCTGGGCTCCGGGACCCTCGATCCGGCCGTGCAACACGGGTTTACCATGAGCGCTAGCGACGGGAGCACTGTCGGTGGAGTGCCGCCTGAGGTCATCACTTTCCTCAGCGGGAAGGGCGGACGTTCGCTGATCATCAAGGGCGGAGCGGGAACGGGAAAGACGACGTTCGGCCTCGAGCTGCTCGAGCGGGTCGGGCAACCGAACCGGTCGTACTACCTCTCCACCCGGATCGGGGACGAGGCGCTCTACCGCCAGTTCCCCTGGCTCAAGTCCACCGAGATGCGGACCCGCGTCCTCGACGCGGCCAAGCTCTTCCTCGATGCGATCAGCGCGACGGGCAAGCACAAGGAACCCGAGCTCCCCGAGTCGGAGCAGCGGAAGGTCCGCGCGGGCAAGGAGATCCTCGGCAGCTTCGGCCAGGAGCGGGGACCCCCGACGCGCGTCGACCGGACGCACCTCCAGGCGCTCCTGAAGCGCAGCCCGATGCCCGAGGTCGAGAACGTCTACAACCGGATCGAGCGGGCGCTCCCGGAGAAGACGCTCCTCGTCATCGACTCGCTCGAAGGTGTGACCCACAAGTACGGACTCGAGATGGAAGAGTTCGTCATGGCGCTCCAGAAGGACCTCGTCGAGGGGTCGAGCACGGACGTTGTGATGATCCTCGAAAAGCCCGAAGCCGGCGGGATCGAGTACCTCGTGGACGGCCTGATCTCGATCCAACGCGAGGAGCTCGACGAGCGACGCGTGCGCCACCTTCGACTGGAGAAGCTGCGCGCGACCAACATCGGACGCGCCCGCTACGCTGTGACCCTGGCCGGCGGCCGGTTCGAGGCGCTCGGGATCGAGCCTCCGGGAGGCGCGACCCCACCGAGCGGGGCGTGGAAGCCGATCCCGGACCCGGACCGGTACTACTCGACGGGGATCCCGGACTTCGACACGCTCCTCGGGGGCGGACTGCGTCGCGGGAGCTTCAACGCGTTCGAGGTCGACGTCAACGTCGGGATCGACGATTACTACACCCTCTTCACGCCGACGTTCCTCAACTTCCTCTCGCAGGGCCGCGGCATCATCGCCGTGCTCGCCGCGGGCGAGTCGCCGGAGAAGCTGCGCGAAACGCTCGTGCGACACGTTCCGACCAACCAGTTCGACACACGGGTGCGGATCCCCGACTACACCGCCAACGAGACCGAGGAACCTTACATCCTCCCGATGGCCCGGTTCGGCCGGGACGAAGCGATGCGGGCGATGGTCACCGCCGAGAAGGCGGTCGCCGGACCGGACCGCAAGCCGTTCGTGGAGTACACGGCGTTCGACACGTTCGAGAGCCTGATGGGCGACCAGGTCGCGATCCGAATGTACTTCCAGGGCGTCTCCCGGACGAAGCACGTCGGCAACCTCGGGATCGGTCTCCTGAAGCCCGGCCTCCTGGTGTCGAGCGAGATCCTCAACATGATGGACACGTACTTCCGGATCATCAACATCGACAACGCGCCGTGCATCTACGGAATCCGACCCCGCACGACGATCTACGCGATCAGCCCCGACCCCGAGAAGGGCGCCCCCCACGCGGTCCTCACGCCGATCGTCTGAGCCGGACCCGAACCGTCGGCCCGGGTCGCGACGGACCGCTAGTGCGAGAGCCCGAGAGCGAGCACGCCGACGGCGTAGAGCGCGAGGGCCGGAACGGCCGTCATCAGTAGGTCGTCGTCGAGCCACGTCAGCTTCGGGTATTCGGCGGCGAGGCCGACGGCGGCCGCAAAGAAGGCGAGCGGCACCGAGTCCGTAACAGGCCAGCCGCCGAACAGCGCGAGACCGACGAACGCGAGCGCCGTGTAGACCCCGTAGGGCAGTGCCGGGTAGAGACGTCGGTACCCCTCGCTCTCGCGCAGCCCGCCGGCGAGCGGGTCGATGAACGCCGTGCCCAGGATGACCGCCGCGGCGATCGGGAGGGGGGCGAGGAGGATCGCCCCGACGAGGGCGACCGCGTAGAACACGAAGCTCGCGACCCGGCGACGCTCGAACGCGCGGATCGTCGGAAGCTCGAGGTTCGCGGCGTGCCGCAGAGCCTCGAGGACGAGGACGACGGCGAGGGCCGCGAGGAGGATGTACTCTTTCGGAGCGACGACGAAGAAGTCGGTCGGGATCACGTAGTACACCAAGACGGCCGCACCGAAGGTGTGGACGATCCGGCGTAGGGCTCGGTCGCCCCAGGCCTCGTCGTGACCGAACCGGGTCCCGAGCCAGCGACGGAAGCGCCCGTACCGGTGGAGTCGCAGGGGCATCGTCGGCGCAGACGTGGCGTCGGGTATGAAGGTAGGGGCGGCGACCGCGAAAGAGCGGGGTTTCCCGGAGCGCTAGGCCCGGCCCGCGCGTCGCAGCACCGTGAGCGCGCGCAAGGTGACCCATCGGCTCGGAAGGCCCGGGTACTCGAACCCGAGGGAGAAGTACGGCGTCCGCACCCCCTTCGTGAGGTACTCCTCGTCGCCTTCGACATCCGGGTGGAGGCGGTCGAGCTCCCAGCGTCCGTCCGGGCGTCGCTTCTCCTCGAGCCAATCGAGGGCCGGCGCGAGCCGGGCGTCCCTCCCGAGCCCGAGCGAGGTCACGACCTCGAGACCCACGAGCGCGTCGTAGTAGTAGTGGACGGGGTAGTGGAGGCGCCGCCAGGGGCCGTACAGCTCCGCGTCCTCCTGCAGCAGCCCGCGTTCGAGGAAGAACTCGACCCCCCGGTCGATCGACGACCGGACCGCGCTCGAACGTCGTGCCGGCGGAATCGAGGCCAAGGCGGCGAGCGCCTCCCACCCGTCGAACGTGCCGGTGGCCGAAGGAAAACAATGCCACCCTCCATCGGCCTTCTGGACCGAGACCAACCAGTCGACCGCCCGGAGAACCCGGGGGTCCTCCCCGTACCCGAAGAGGGTCATCATTCGAACGCAATTCCCAGTGAAGCAGACCTCGCTCGACGACCCGCCGAGACTGTCGCCATCCCAGTCGACCGCGCGCGCGAGCAGAAGCTCCGCGCCCTTCGCGACGCGCGGGTCCGACCGGGTGGCGCCGAGCTCGGCCAAGGCGAGGAGGCACCAGTTCGCCGCCGCGTACTTCGGTCGGTAGAGTTCCTCCCCGGTCGTTCCCGGCGAGGCCCACTGACCGTCGGGCAGTTGCTGGAGAAGCAGGTCCGCGGCCCAACCCTTCTGGCCGATCGCGTGTCGGCTCGCCACCACCTCGGGGTCATCCTCGGGTCGGTCGAGCAGGTCGCGCATCGCGCGGTACCGGACGCTCGGGTCCCCATCGGCGAGGAGCCAGTCCATCACGTCCGCGGAGGCGTTCATCGAAGGATGCGAGACCGGGACCGATTTGGGTCTTTCGCCGACCGGGGTCCCCGTTCCTCCGGGCGGCCCAGGAAGGTCGCAGCCCTCCCGGACGGACCCCGGAGGGTCCGTGTCCTCCGGATACTCTTTTCTCGGCCCGACGCTCGCGACCGGGTGTGAAGGTCACGGTCCTCGTTGGCAGCAAGTCCGACCTCGAGATCGCGGAGAAGGTCCGCGCCCGGCTCACCGACTTTCACGTCCCCTGCGAGGTGCACGTCGCCTCCGCGCACCGGAACCCTGACAAGGTCGACCGGCTCGTTCGGGACCCAGAGACGGACGTCTTCATCGCGATGGCGGGTCTCTCCGCGGCGCTGCCGGGCGTGGTCGCCGCCCGGACCCTCCGACCGGTCATCGGGGTCCCGCTCCACCGAGGCCTCGGCCTCGACAGCCTCCTCTCCGTCGTGCAGATGCCGCCAGGGATCCCGGTCGCGGCGGTCGGTCTCGATGCCGCGGAGAACGCGGCGCTCCTCGCCACGGCGATCCTCGCGCTCAAGTATCCGGAGCTCCACCGGACGCTCGAGGCCTACCGGGCGAAATGGCGCGAGGAGCCCACTTCGACCTCCGGAGGCACGCCCTGATGGACCCCGCGACGTTCGTCGACGAGGCGATCCGCCGGCTACGGGCGGACGTGCCGGACCGCACGATCGTCGCCGCCTCGGGCGGGATCGATTCGACGACCGCCGCCCTCCTCGCGGAGAAAGCCCTCGGCGACCGGGCTCGGGCGGTCTTCGTCGACCACGGCCTCCTCCGGGCCGGCGAGGTCGAGCGCGTGACCGAGTTCTTCCGGGCGAGCGGACTGCGCTTCGAATTGGTCCGGGCCGCGGACCGGTTCTTTGCCGCCCTCGACGGGGTCGTCGACCCCGAGGAGAAGCGCCGGCGCATCGGCGAGTCGTTCATCCGGGTCTTTGAGACGGAAGCCGAGAGGTTCGGCACCGACCGACTCGTCCAGGGGACGATCGCACCCGACTGGATCGAGAGTGGAGGGGCGCTGCGCGACACGATCAAGACGCACCACAACGTCGGGGGGATCCCGGCCGACAGCAAGCTGAGGCTGGTCGAGCCGCTCCGGGACCTCTACAAGGACGAGGTACGGACGGTGGCCCGGTTCCTCGGCATTCCGAAGGCCGACCGGCAGCCGTTCCCCGGTCCGGGCCTCGCCGTCCGGGTCGTCGGGCCCGTCACGCCCGAGCGCGTGAGGTGGGCCCAGGTCGCGAACGCAGTCGTGGAGGAAGAGGTCGAGCGCGCGGTCACGGCGGGAGAGCTCGCACGGCCGTGGCAGTACTTTGCCGTCCTCCTCCCGGTACGGTCGGTCGGAGTTCTCGGGGACAACCGCGTGCACGGGGAAGCCGTGAGCGTGCGGGTCGTGGAATCAGTGGACGCGATGACGGCGACGGCGATGACGATCCCTCGCGCGGTCCTCGCCCGGATCGCCGAACGGATCACACGCGAGCTCTCGGGCCAGGTGGTGCGCGTCCTCTACGAGATCACCGACAAGCCCCCGGCCACCATCGAGTGGGAGTAGCGGTCCCTCGCGCGTCGCGACGAGACTATTTGTCCTCTGATTCCCTCGGTGATGGGTATGGTGTCCGATCCGTCGAAGGAGGTCGCGACCCGGACGGTCGCGCTGCCCGAGGAGCTCGTGCGCGCCGTGGAGACGCGCATCCAGGGGTCCGCGTTCGATTCGGCCGGCGCGTTCGTCGCCTTCGTCCTCGCCCGGCTGCTCGAGGAACCGAGTGCCACCGTGTTCAGCGAGGAGGACGAGCGCCAGCTGAGAGAGCGGCTCCGATCGCTGGGGTACATCGACTAGGACCGCTCGAGGTCCCGCGACCCGGGCCACACCGGCTCGTTCGCGGAGGTCTAGAGGGAAGCCACGCGGTGGCGTAGGGTCGGTGCCGCGGGCATTTCACGCACTGTCGATCTCTGGGACCCGCCGGAGAGCTGGATCTCCCCCGCGAGGGGGCCGCCACCAAGCGGGCGTGAACCGCGACGGTCCGAGTAGGAACGCAAGCGGTCGCGTCCCGTAACGATGCTCCTCCCCGGGCCGCCAACGCTTAACGCACGTGCGCCGGTCGTTGTCCGTGCTCGTCTGTCCGTTCTGCGGGGCCGCCGAGACCGACCGGTTCGACCTCGAAGGTCGCCGGTTCCTCGTCTTCCGTTGCCTTTTCTCACCCGAGGTCGACCCTGCGCTCTCGGACGAGGAGATGGCCCGCCACTTAACCGAGGTCTACCGGGACGGCGCGGGCGCCGGCTACTTCCGCCGGATGTGCGACCGACTGCACGTCTACGTGACCCAAGGGGCGGGAGCCCGTCACCTCGGCGCGCCGGTGAGCGAGCCGGAGCGCGAACCGTAGACCCCGTCGTGGCCTGCGCCCGGAAGGGGACCGGGGCAGCCCGAGCACCGCTACGCGACGGCCTTCGACCCGACCTTCGCGAGCGCGCTGGCCGTCGGGACGAGGTGCCGCGATAAGCCGAGCTCCTCGGGGGAGGCGCCGAAAGCGAGACCGACGACCTGAGGAAGGTGGAGGACCGGCATCTCGAGCGGCGCCGCGACGGCCTTCGCGGCCTTGTTCTGGTAGGCGTCGAGGGAGATGTGGCAGAGCGGGCAGGGCGTCGCCATCGCGTCCGCCCCAAGATCCTTCGCGTCCAGGATCTGGCGGCCGGCGATGCGGCTCGCGGTCTCGGGCTTCACGAACTGGATCGGAAAGCCGCAGCACATCACCCGGCCCCGGTAGAAGACCGGGGACGCGCCGACCGCGCTCAGGAGGTCCTCGAACGCGTGCGGCTCCTCGCCATCCTCCCAGGCCATCTCGTCCGCCGGTCGTAGGAGGTGACAGCCGTAGAACGCGCCGACCTTGAGCCCGGCGAGGGGTCGGCGGACCTTCGCGCGAATCGCGTCGAGGCCCACGTCCTCGGTGAGCACCCGGAGCAGGTGCTTCACCTTGACCGTGCCGCGGTACTCGATGCCGATCGGCCGGAGCGCCCCCTCGACGCGCGCGCGCACCGCCGGGTCCGTCATACGGAGGTTCGCGAGGGAGAGCATCCCCTGGCAGGTCGAGCAGATCGTGAGCACGTCCAGGCCCGCCCGCTCGGCGATCGCGAGGTTGCGTGCGTTGATCGCGACGTTCAGGACCTCGTTCGCCTCGTCCACGAACCCCGAGCCGCAGCAGGAGAAGTTCGGGAACTCCGCGAGCTCGATGCCGAGCGTGCGGCAGACGTAGCGGGTCGCCATGTCGAGCTCCTTGCCCGATGCCTGCGCGACGCAGCCGGGGTAGTACGCGAGCTTCACTTCCGCTCCTTCGACTCGGTGTCGAGCACGTCGTAGATCTTCTGGAGCTCCTCGACGTCCTGGATCCGGTGCGGTTTGCGGGCGATCTCGGGCTTCTTCCGCATGACCTTGAGGCCCTGGCCGACTTGGCCCAGCATCCCGAGGGTTCCGTACGTCTGGCGGACGAGGCGCATCTCGTTCAGGACGCCGCGGTCGACGATGTTGTCCTTGAATCCGACCGCGTGGCGCGAGCCGTGCTCGGTCGCCCCTTGGACGGCGATCGCCATCTCCTTCAGGTCCCGGATCCGCTCGGAGGGGCGCACGTCCTTCGGGCACGCCTCGGTGCATAAGTGGCACCGAAGGCAGGTCCAGAGGCCGCCCGGCTGGATGCGGAGGAGGCGGTCCTGGTGGGCCTGGTCCCGCGGGTCGACGACGAAGCGGTACAGCTTGGCCAGCGCCATCGGTCCCGGGAACTCCGCATCCGCCTCCACCGCCGGGCACGCCGAGTAACAGGCCGCGCAGGCGATGCATCGGGGGGTTTCCTTGAAGCGGTCGACCTGTTCCGGCGTCATCTCGGTCGCCTTCCCTTCGGGCATCGGGTGCGCCGGGTCGAGCTTCAAGTGCGGTTCGATCCGGTCGTACTGTCGCCAGAACGGCGCCTGGTCGACCACGAGGTCGCGCAGGACCGGCTGGTTGCGCATCGGCTCGACCACGATCCGCCCGTGGCGCGCCATCTCGGGACCGATATGCGTCTCGCAGGCGAGGCGGCTCTTCGAGTTGATCTGCATCGCGCACGACCCGCAGATCGCGCTGCGGCAGGAGTAGCGGAGTGTGAGCGACGGGTCGACCTCTGCCCGGACCCGCAGGAGCGCGGTGAGCACGGGGGTGTGCGGAGAGAGGTCGAGGGTGTACCGCTGGTAGCGAGGGGCCTTGTCGTGCGCCGGGTCGTAGCGGTAGACGTCCAACGCTGCGGCGACCGTTTCTTCGCTCATCAGTAGACCCTCTCCTTCGGTTCCCATCGGGTGTAGCCGACCGGCGCGTAGCTCAAGTTCGGCCCCTCGGACGTCTTCTTCGCGAGGGTGTGCCGCATCCAGCGGACGTCGTCCCGCTTCGGATAGTCCGTCCGGGAGTGCGCGCCGCGGCTCTCCGTCCGGGCGTACGCCCCGACCACGATCACCTCGGCGAGCTCGAGCATGTGCCCCGTCTCGATCGCGTCGATGAGGTTCAGGTTGAAGACCCGGGACTGGTCGACCACCCGCACGTTGACGAACCGCTTCTGGAGCGCACGGATCCGGTTCAGTCCTTCGAGAAGGTCGGCTTC
>JBEKJT010000022.1:0-29676 GCA_050011075.1 Thermoplasmata archaeon | reverse complement strand
CGGCGGTCGTCGCGGTCTCAGTGGACGGGGCGCAGAATATCCCGACCGGAGACCCGAATGGGCCGGACGGCGAGGTAGAGTTGGACCTCGAAGTCGCCGGGTCAGTGGCCCCGGGCGCTCGTCTCGTGGCGTACTTCGCGCCCAACACGGACCGAGGTTTCCTCGACGGTCTCACCCGGGCCATCCACGACTCGACCCATCGCCCTTCCATCGTATCGATCAGCTGGGGCGGTCCGGAGAGTTCGTGGACAGGGCAGGCACGCGCCGCCCTCGCCGCCGCGTGCGAGGACGCCGCGACCATGGGCATCAGCATCCTCGTTGCGGCGGGCGACCACGGGGCGGGCGACGGCGTTCCCACGGGAGGACCGACGGTGGACTTCCCGGCCTCGAGCCCGTACGTGACTGCGTGCGGCGGCACCCGTCTTCTCATGAAGGCGAGCCAGATCGCGAGCGAGGTCGTCTGGAACGAGCTCGCGATCGGGGAAGGCGCGACCGGCGGTGGCGTCAGCCAGTCGTTCCCCCTTCCGAGCTATCAACTCGGTGCGAACGTCCCCAAAGCACCGAACGGGTTCGTCGGACGGGGAGTTCCGGATGTCGCCGGGGACGCCGACCCCGCGTCCGGCTACTCGGTACGGGTCGACGGGTCCGACACGGTGATAGGGGGAACGAGCGCGGTCGCTCCGCTCTGGGCCGCTCTCCTCGCCCGCGTCAACCAGTCCCTCGGGGCGGCCGCAGGCTTCGTGAACCCATTGCTCTATTCGCCCGCGGGAGTTGCCTCCTTCCACGATATCACGAGCGGCAACAACGACGGGTACTCCGCAGGTCCCGGGTGGGATCCGTGCACGGGGTGGGGTACTCCGGACGGAAGCCGGCTGCTGCTGAGCCTCCGCTCGCCCCCTGCGTCACCGTAGACAGACCCCGGTTGTCCCACCCCACGCCGCCCCGTCCTCGGGTCGATGCGCGGAGAGGAGGAGCGCTATGACCGTCGAGTATGGACAGTTATTACGACGCGGGGATGAGTAGCCTATCGTCTGCGGCCCGCCAGATAGGTGCGCCCCGTGGACCTCGAAAGTTGGGGTATTGCGTTCTCCCTGGGGATTCTGTGCACGGTGTTGGGATCACTTTCCGTCCGGGGCTTCGTCCGGTTCTTCAAGAATCATGACCGTCACCAGGTCATGTGG
The DNA here is from genome assembly GCA_050011075.1 of Thermoplasmata archaeon. Lineage (GTDB taxonomy): Archaea > Thermoplasmatota > Thermoplasmata > Lutacidiplasmatales > UBA184 > Lutacidiplasma. Next base: position 28,495 of record JBEKJT010000022.1, on the reverse strand, counting down.
GCGGTCGGGTTGGGTCTCGGAACCGCGGCCACCCTCGCGGAGCTCCTTGCGTACGTGGGCGTCGTCTCGGTTGTCCTGCTGCAATCCTACGTCTTCTTCTCGGCGGCGATCGTGGGTGTTCTCTCGTTGGGCACCCTTCGGGCCTTCCACCGGGTCCGCTGGAACCAGGCCTACATCGGATACATCGGAGCTACGCTCGCCCTTGTCGCCTTCTACAGCTTCACCACTCCGATGCCCACCTCGATGGTCACGTCCGGGGTGATCTCGGGCAACCCGCCGCTGTCCCTCCTCATCCTCTCCTCGCTCGTCACGGTCCCGGCGACGATCGTTCTCCTCTCGGCGTGCGTACTGTCGCTGCGCAAGTCGTTCCGCTGGAGGGGTTTGTTGATGCTCTCGGGGGCGTGCGTGCTCGGCGCGGGCGGTGCGTTCTACATCGCCTCGTTCCCGGTGATGCTCTACTACGCTGAGTTCGTCGGGATCGTCCTCCTGTTCTTCGGCCTGGTCGACTTCTCGCGCTGGACCCTGGCGTCGCCCACGGCGGCCCCACGGCCCCAGGAACGAACGGCGTAGGGCTGGAACGCTCGCTCCTCGCGATGCTCCGCCGCAGGGTGACCGGCGCTGCTGCTGCGACCCGCACTCCGTTGACCGACCTGCGGCAAGGGTAGTAGCGAGGACCTTCGCCGGCGCGAAATAGCAGAGCGCTTTCGGTTCCGGCCCATGGCAGGGCAGAAGATTCCGATGGAGTTCGACCAGATCTCGGCCGTCTACGATGCGACGCGAGACGCTCTGGACGGACCGACCCTGGACGCCGTCGTCGGCTACCTCAAGGCTCACGACGTTACGGCCCTTCTCGAGGTCGGCGTCGGCACCGGCCGCATCGCCGCCCCGCTCGGTCAGCGTGGGATCACGGTCACCGGGGTCGACGCGTCCCGAGGCATGCTCGACCGGGCGCGCGGGAAGGGGATCGCCCGGCTGGTCCGGGCCAGCGCGTACGCGCTACCGTTCCGGGACGCCTCGTTCGATGCCGCGCTCTTCGTCCATGTGCTCCATCTCCTGGACGACCCGTCGGTGGCCCTTCGTGAGGCATGCCGAGTGGCGCGGACGGGCGCCCTCGCGCTCCTCCGCCCCTCCTCGGGGGAACCGCGCGATGCGACCGAACGATCGGTGCTCGACCCGCGTCGGATCGTCTACGAGCACCTGCGCAAGGCAGGGTACGCGATGCCCGACCGGAACGGTGGGCCGAGGACCCGAGAGGCTCGATTGCTCCGGGAGATCCCTCCGGACCGCCTCGAGGTCGTCTCGGACCGAGAAGTGACCGAACCACTCGCGCGGAGGGTAGACATGTTCGAACAGCGGGCCAGCCGTCAGGTACTGCACGTTCCGCCCGAGGTCCTGCGCCGCGCCGCCGCCGAGGCACGGGCCCGGGTCGGCGACCGCACCGTCACCTACCGAAGGGTCGAGGCGTTGGCGAGCTGGACCCACGTCCCGACGGTCGCTCCGCCGACCTAGGTTCCGCTCCGTCCGCCGCCGGCCTCCGAGAATCGGTGGGCCATGACGTAGGGCAACACCCCGCCTGCGCGGTAGTACTCTAGCTCGGTCGCGGACTGTAGGCGACAACGTACGGTGAACTTCGTCGTGCGACCGTCCGACCCGGTCGCGGTGACGTCTACGGACACGCCGGGCAGGAGCTCTGGGCCGGAAGTGAGGCGGAGATCGTACGATTCCTGTCCCGAGAGACCGAGCGATTTCGCGCTCTGGCCCGGCGCGAAGGCGAGCGGCAGTACCCCCATCTCCACGAGGTTCGTTCGGTGGATACGTTCGTAGCTCTCGGCGATCACCGCGCCGACGCCCAGAAGGCGCGGCCCCTTGGCCGCCCAATCGCGCGAGCTTCCCTGGCCGTAGCTCTTCCCCGCGATCACGAGGAGCGGGGTTCCGGCTTTCTGGTACCGCTCGGCGGCCGCGAAGATCGTCATCGGTTCGCCCGAGGGCAGGTGGACGGTGAATCCGCCCTCCTTCGGCGCGGCGAGGGCGTTCTTCAGGCGGACGTTCGCGAACGTTCCGCGGACCATCACTTCGTGATGGCCCCGTCGCGCGCCGTACGTGTTGAACTCGGCGGGCGGCACGCCGTGGTCCCGAAGATAGTGACCGGCGGGCGTCTCCTCGGGGATCTCGCCGGCGGGGGAAATGTGGTCGGTCGAGACCCGGTCCCCGAGCAGGGCGAGGACCCGGGCCTCGCGCACGATCACCCCGTCCTCCGGGAGGAGCACTGGCGGTAAGCGTAGGTAGGGGGCCTCGGCGAGATAGGTCGAATCGGGCTCCCACGGATACAGGGCACCCTGCGGCGGGTCTAGCGACTCCCAGTGGGCGTCGCCGACCTCGATCGCCCGATACTTGTCCCGGAACATGCCGGCGTCGAGATTCGCCTCGACGATCCGACGGACATCGTCGGGGTCCGGCCAGAGGTCTTTCAAGTAGACCGGGGTCCCGTCCGGACGGCGGCCGAGAGGATCCCGGGAGAGGTCGAGGTCCATCCTCCCGGCGAGCGCGTAGGCCACGACGAGCATCGGCGAGGCAAGGTAGTTCGCCCGGACCAGGTTGTGGATCCTCGCCTCGAAGTTGCGGTTGCCGCTCAGGACCGCTGCGACGAAGAGGTCCTTCTCGCGTACCTCCCGGTCGACCGTGGGCGGCAGGGGCCCCGAGTTCCCGATGCACGTCGTGCAACCGTACCCCACTACCTCGAACCCGAGGCGGTCGAGCTCGGTAAGGAGACCGGCCCGCTCGAGATAGGCCGTCACGACCTTGGATCCCGGCGCGAGCGAGGTCTTGACGTGCGGAGGAACGCGAAGGCCGAGCGCGTTCGCCCGGCGAGCGATCAAGGCCGCCCCGACCATGACCGAAGGGTTCGAGGTGTTCGTGCAACTGGTGATGGCGGCGATTACCACCGAGCCGTCCTCCACCTCGGAGGTCTCGCGAGCGCCCGCGGTGCCGGGCACGGGACGGTCCCGCTCGCCGTTGTAGGGATGCAATGGGTCGTCAGCCGGATAGACCGGCGTAGCGCTTCCGTCCGTCGGGCGGGGATGGGTCGAGCGGTAGCCCTCGAGCGCCGAGCGGAACGAAGCGGGAACGGCGCCGAGCGCGACGCTCTCCTCGGGGTTGCGGGGTCCCGACACGCTCGGCACGATCGAGCCAAGGTCGATCGGCAGCACCGAATCGTAATCGACCGCGCCGGGCTCGGGCGACCCCCAAAGCCCCAGGGCTCGTGCGTACGCTTCCACCCGAGCGACCAGCGGCTCGGGTCGCCCGGTGCCGCGAAGATAGGCGACGGTCGCCTCGTCGATGGGGAAAAGCGCGGCGGTCGCCCCGTACTCCGGGCACATGTTCGAGACCGTGGCGCGGTCCGGCACGGAAAGGTGGCGCACCCCGGGCCCATAGAACTCGACGAACTTGTCGACGACCCCTTTCTCGCGGAGCTTGCGCGTCACGGTGAGCACGAGGTCGGTCGCCGTGGAGCCGCTCGGCAACGCGCCGGTGAGTTCGACCCCCACGACCTCGGGTCGGGAGAGGAAGTACGGCTCGCCCAGCATCACCGCCTCCGCTTCGATTCCTCCGACGCCCCAGCCGAGGACCGAGACCCCGTTGACCATCGTGGTGTGCGAATCCGTCCCGATCAGCGTGTCGGGGAATGCGACCGAGTTCCCGTCGGTTCCTCGGGTCGTAACGACGCTCGCGAGGTACTCGAGGTTGACCTGGTGGCAGATCCCGTTGCCCGGCGGCACGATTCGCACGCCGCGGAACGCTGCCTTCGTCCAGCGGAGAAAGCGATAGCGCTCCCGGTTGCGGTCGTACTCCCGGTCGAGGTTGATGCTGAGGGAGCGGGAGGAGCCGAAACTGTCGACCTGCACCGAATGGTCGATGATGAGGTCGACCGGTACGACCGGATTGATCCGCTCCGGATCGACCCCGAGGGTCGCGCCGGCGCTCCGAAGCGTGGAGAGGTCGACTACGACCGGAACCCCGGTGAAATCCTGCAGGAGGATTCGTTCCGGGTAGTAGGCCAGCTCGGCGCCGTCGCTGCCGGTGGTCCCGTTCGCGAGTGCTACCACCTCGGCGAGGTCGGTCTTCGCCGGGTCGAAGTGACGAACGATGTTCTCGAGGAGAACGCGGACCGTGCGTGGACGGCGCGCGAGACGGGCCGGGTCCACGCCCTTCAGACGTTCGACCCGATAGATGGTCGCGGTCTCAGTTCCGAGCCGGATCGTTTCCGTGACCCCGAGGGGGTCGTGGGAGGTCATGCCCTTGCCCACGGACCGACGGTTCTTGGCCTCTTTGGGGCCGGTGATTCGCCATCGGAGGAAATCCACGGGGGCCCATCCTCGACCCTCGAGGGGCGTCCGGAGGGGATTCAGGGCCGAAGAGGGACCGACCGTTCCCAGGTGAGCGAGCCGCGCGTTCCCGGGGCGAATGGCCCACCGTCCATCCCGGTGAGGAACTCGACCCGTGACCCGTCGTCGGAACGCAGCACGACGAGTCGGTCGCGCCCCCGGGTGCCCTCGACCACGACCGTCGCCGCGATCCCTCCTACCCCGGCGACCTGCCAATGGAGGTCGGACGGATGCACGGCCACCGGACCGGTCGACCCTGGGAGGACATTGTAGCCCAGGAATCGGGCGGCTCGGACGGTCCGGGGGTTCTCGTAGACCGCGCGCGGGGCGCCCAGGAGCTCGAGTTCGCCGTCGAACAGGAGTCCCACGTTGTCGCCCAGAAACAGTCCTTCCTCACGGTCGTGGGTCACGTGGATCGCGGCGGCGCCCGACACGGAGAGCACCCGGCGGAATTCGGCATGGAGGTCGGCCTTGACCTCAACGTCGATCGATGCGAACGGCTCGTCGAGAAGAACGAGCTTCGGCCGGGCCGCGAGGGTCCGGGCGAGCGCGACCCGTTGGCGCTCCCCGCCCGAGAGCTGGTCGGGGCGACGGTCCTCGAACCCCGAGAGCCGAAGCAGCTCGACGACCCGGTCGACCTCACGCTCTACCTCGATACGCGGGTGTCGCTGTAGGAGCGGGGCGTACGCGATGTTCTCGTAGACCGTCCGGTGGGCGAACAGCGCAGACTCCTGGAACATCAGCCCGATCCCTCGGGTGTGGACGGGTCGGTCCGTGATGTCGACGCCCCCGAGGCGCACATGACCTGCGGTGGGTCGCTCGAGCCCGGCGAGGCACCGCAGGAGCGTGGTCTTGCCGCTTCCGTTCGGTCCGAGGAGGACAAGGAACTCCCCCGGGTCGACGGAAAAGGAGACGGACCGGATCACCGGAACGCCGTCCCACGCCGCCGAAAGCCCGCCGACCTCGAGCAGGGGTTCAGAGTTCGACACGGCGACCTCCGACCGTGAGCACGGCGAAGACGGCGAGGCTGAGCAAGAGAAGGAGACCCGCCGCGGCGTCGGCGACCGCGAACGAGCGCAGGTCGGCGAGGCGGTAGAGCGCTACTGGGAGGGTGGTGAACTGGGCGGTCACGAGGAAGTTCGTGGCGGTGAACTCTCCGAGCCCCAGCGCGAAGGCGAACAGGCCGGCGGTGGCCAGTCCGGCTCTCACCCTCGGCAGGTCCGCATCGAGGAACGCGTTCCACGGAGCGGCCCCGAGGCTCTGGGCCGCCTCCCGGGCGCGCGGAGTAAGTCCTGAGAGGGGGATCTCGATGCTCTGGAGCGCGAACGGCAGCGCGAGGACCGCCTGGCTGACGATCACCAGGATCCAGACGTTGGTCGCGCCTCCCAGAAGCGGTCGCCAGAACGAGGCGAGCGCGAAGGCGAGCACGACCGGCGAGATCAACAACGGAAGGAACAAGAGCACCCCGAGCGCCCGGGAACGGGACGGCCGACCGACGACAGCGTAGCCGAGGACGATGCCGAAGAGGATCGCGACGACGGTGGCCGCGGTCGCGAAGAGGAGGGTATTGGCCACCATCCCGTAGACCGAGACTCCGACCCGGGCCGTGGTCGAGGAAGAGAAGAGCGCGGACCAGGCGGCCCCAGCGGGCCCCCCTCCGACGGGCGCGACCGTACGGTAGAGCACGGCGGCGAGGACCGTGAGGACGCCCAGGAGAACGACCGCGGTCTCGGCGGCGAGCGCGATCGCCACGGGATCGCGCAACGAGAACGGCCGCGCCATCGCCCGGCGCCCCGGCAGCGCGCGCAGGCGACCCAGGAGGAGCAAGTAGACCACCGTCGGCACGAGGAATAGGAGGACCATCGCGAGGGCGAGCACCCCGGCGGCGGTCGGCTCGAGCAGGATCTGGTCGAGGGACCAGATCCGGGCCTCCACCGTGTAGCAGCGGGAACCGCAGAGAAGGAGGGGCGGGGCGAACGAAAGGGCGGAGAAGAGGAACGTCAGCAGGCCACCCACCGCGGCACCGACCCAGGTCGGCCGCGCCCAAACGTCGCGGTACGCCCTCCCGGGGGAACCTCCGAGCGTGGCCACCGTCTCTTCGAGCTCGACCGACGCGCTCTCCGCTCCGGTGGCCGTGAAGAGGACGACCACGGGGACGTTGAAGACGAGGTTCGCCGCGACGATGGCCGGCAGTCCCGCCCCGAAGAACGCGACGCCGGGAAGCGTCGACGAGAGGATCCCGGAGGGGCCGAAGAGGTCGAGCACGCCGAGCACGACCACGAGGCTCGGAAGAAGGAACGGAACCAGAAGGAACGAACGGACCGTGGCCCTTCCGGGGAAGCGAAATCGTCCGAAGAAGACTCCGGCAGGGTAGCCAAGGGCCACTGCCAGAGCCGCCGAGAGGGCTCCCTGGACCAGCGAGTTGTTCACGGCGGCACGGTTGAGGGGGTCGTTGAGGATCGCGGCGATTCCTGCGAGGCCGCCGGCCTCGCCGAGGGCGGTGGCAAAGAGCAGTACGACCGGGAGCACCGCGAACAGGAGCACGAACACGACCGCCGGAACGAGGACGGTCGCGTACCGACGACCGGTCATGAGGACAGGAGCTGGTCCTCGAGCTCCTGGTACGACGTGAGCCATCCGTTGAGTGAGCCCACGACGTCCGTCGGCGTGGTCCCGTTGTTCAACGGGACGATCCCTGCCGGGTTGAGCGCGGCTGCATACACCGCTGGGAGCGCTATGGACGAGTTAGCGGGATACTCCCACTCGTTCGTCGGGACCAAGGACTGGACCGTTCCGCTGAGGAGCCAACTCTCGAACTCCTGGTCCAGGGTGAGATGGTGAGAGCCGCGGACGATCCCCACCCCATAGATCGTCTGCCAGCCGTAGGCGGTCCCGTTCCACCAGCTCACCGTCGAGTTGAACTGGCCGCCCACGCCGTAGAAGGCGGCGTAGGCGGGGTCGGTCGAGTAGCTCACGACCATCCCGGGGTTGTTCGGGGGGGAGGAGAACTCCCCGAACGCGGTGGACCAATCGGGCGCGGGCTTGTAGCTCAGATGCGGGAACACCCCGGTCCAGAAATCGGTCCAGTTCTGGTGCAGGACCTGCTCGTAGTACTCGACCTGCCAGACGAGGAATTCCTCCCCCGTGATGTCGACGGTCGGGTCCTCGATCAGGAGCTGGTTCGCCCAGCTCGCGTTAGTCGAGAAGTCGGGGAACGTCGCGCGGGCCACCGTGCCGTCACTGACGTTGTAGAACGAGCGATTGTAGTCGATGGCGAGGTAGCCCCAGTCGTACGGGACGACCGCGTGGTCTGGGCTGATATCCCCGATGAGCTCCGGTGACACGTTCTCGAGCTCGGGCGGAGCATAGGGGACGAGGAGGCCGTGTTGTTCCGCCTGGGTGGCGGTGATCTCGTCGAGGCCGACCACGAGGTCCGCCCCCGGCGCGTTCTCCTGCGAGAGGAGCGTGCTGACGAGGGTGCCGGAAGGGAACTCCACGTCGAGGTGGATGTGATGCGCGTTCGCGAAGGTATCGAAGACCTCCGAGTAGGCGGGGGTGCCGGGACCCCCGAAGATGCTGGAATAGGTGTAGACAACCAGCGTGGGCTCCCCAACACCGGTCGAGAGATACTCCGCCACCCCGAAGCCGGCGAGGACCACGACCAGGGCCACCGCGGTGACCGTCAGCACTCGGCCGAGCCGACCCGGGGCGCGCAAGCGCCGGGGTGACCCCGGTCCATCGGTGACCCCCGTCATCCTCGACCGAGGCCGGTCGAGAGTTGCATCAGGTGCCGCATTGCGTTCCCTTCGCGGGCATTATCCCGTGCAGGTTCGTGGGGTCGACGAGGTCGCCCTCGTCCTCTCAGCCGGTGCCCAGCTCCCCCTGCTGAAGTGCCGAATCGCGGGCAGACCATAACCTTGGTGGCCGGCCTCCCGCGCCCTTATACGCCGGCCACGTTTTGCACTCGGTAGACCTCTCATGACCGACATGATGGAGAAGCTCCGGTTCGGGACGGAGCTCGTGAAGCGCGGATTCGCCCGCATGCAACAGGGGGGCGTCATCATGGACGTCACGACCGCGGACCAGGCTGCAATCGCGGAAGAGGCGGGCGCGGTCGCGGTGATGGCGCTCGAGCGCGTTCCGGCCGATATCCGGGCCGCAGGCGGGGTCGCGCGCATGGCCGACCCGGTCAAGATTCGGGAGATCCGGGAGCGTGTCTCGATTCCGGTGATGGCCAAGTGCCGCATCGGCCACACGTCCGAAGCGCAGATCCTCGAGGCGCTCGCGGTCGACATGGTCGACGAGTCCGAGGTGCTGACCCCGGCTGACCCGTTCCACCACGTCGACAAGAAGGCGTTCAAGGTCCCATTCGTCTGTGGCGCCCGTAACCTCGGAGAGGCCCTACGACGCATCGAGGAGGGCGCGGCCATGATTCGCACGAAAGGAGAGGCGGGCACCGGCAACGTCGTCGAGGCCGTGCGCCACATCCGGCAGATGAACTCGGGCTATCAGGAGGTCGCGAAGCTCCCCAAGAGGGACCTCGCGTCTTGGGCCAAGAGGGAGCGGGTCTCGGAAGCGATCCTCCTCGAGGTCCGTTCGCTCGGCCGCTTGCCGGTCGTGAACTTCGCGGCGGGCGGGATCGCAACCCCGGCGGACGCGGCGCTCTGCCGGCTCCTGGGGGTCGACGGGGTCTTCGTGGGGAGTGGGATCTTCAAGGCGGAACACCCGATGAAGGTCGCTCGCGCGATCGTCGAGGCGTCCCTCCACTTCGAGGAGCCCGACGTGCTCGCGCGCGTCTCGGCCGGCCTTGGCGAGGCGATGAAGGGCGTCGACGTCGCGACCCTGCCGCCCGACCAGTTCCTGCAGGGACGCGAGTCCCTACCGATGCCGGCGGCGCCCCGTCGGCGGGACGCGACCGAGGCCTGAGCCGCGACCCGAAGTGTTGGCCTCCTCGAACGATGGCCTGAAAACGGGGAAGACGCTAGCGCTGTCCCGTGCGCATCGTTCAAGTCACCCCCTACTTCCACCCCCACGCGGGGGGCGTCGAGTCGCACGTGCGGGGCCTCGCACGCGAGTTCGCCCAGGAGGGCCACGAGGTCACGGTGGTGACTCCTCGCTACGACCGTCGTTTACCGGAGGAGGAACAGCTCGACGGATACCGCATCGTGCGAACCCGCTCGCTGGGCGTCGCGTTCAACACGCCGGTCGATGTCGGGACAAGTCGGGTGGTCCGAACGATGGACGCCGACGTGTTCCACCTCCACTACCCGCCGCCGCTGACCTCGTACTTCGCGACCCGGGCGCTCGAGCGAAGGGACGTCCCGGTGGTCCTCACGTACCACTGCGACCTCTTCCTCGCCGGGGTCTCGGGGAGGCTCCTGTCCGGCCTCTACCAGCGTGCGTTCCTCCCGCGGACGTTGCGACGGGTCGACCGGATCGTGGTCCACACGAAGAGCTACGGCGTGACCTCGGCCATGCTACGGGGCCGGGAGCTGGCCGTGATCCCGTCGGTCGTCGACCTCGAGCGATTCCGACCGGGGTTCGACGCGGGCAGCCTGCGGGAATCCCTCCGGCTCCAAGGAAAACGCGTCCTCGCCTTCACCGGTCGGCTCGTTCCCCACAAGGGCGTCGATGTCATCCTCGAAGCGCTCAGTCTCCTGCCCTCCGACGTCGTCCTGGTCGTGATCGGCGCGGGCCCGCGGCTGCCGAGCCTCATCGGTCACGCCCGCCGCCTTGGCCTCGAATCCCGGGTCCGGTTCTGTCCGTCCGTCTCGGACGACGACCTCCCCCACTACCTCGCGCTCGGCGAGATGTTCGTCTTCCCGTCCCAGAACCGTCTCGAAGGGTTCGGGCTCGTGGTCGCCGAGGCGATGGCCGCGGGTCTCCCGGTCGTCATCGCGGACATGCCGGGGGTTCGGGAGGTCATCGAGCCCGGCATGGAGGGCCTCCTCACCGAACCGCTGATCGCCGCCGACCTCGCCGCGAAGGTACGCGCGCTCCTCGACGACCCCGAGCTCGCTCGGCGGATGGGGGAAGCCGCCCGACGACGGGCAGAAGAACGGTACGGGCCCGCGACGGTCGCGAACCAGCTGCTCAACCTGTACGCAAGCCTGCGCGCAGCTGGTTGATCTGGACCTTGAGTCGCTCGGCCTCGGCGCCGGCGGCGCGCTTCCAGTCCCCCTCGGAGGAGGCGTAGAGGATGCTGCGCGATGCGTTCACGAGCAGGGCCCGGCCGTGGGCGTCGACCCCTTCTCGGACCGCCGTCGCGAGCGACCCTCCTTGAGCTCCGATCCCGGGAACGAGGATCGGGATTCCGTTCCCCAGCGTCGCGCGGGCGTGACGGAACGCGTCGGCGAAGGTCGCGCCGATGACCACTCCCAAGTTCCCGTGGGCGTGCGCGAGGCGCCGGACCTCGCCGACCACGGCGAGCCAGAGCGGTCCCCGCGGGGTGGGGATCTCCTGAAAGTCGAGCGCCCCCGGGTTCGAGGAGTGCGCGACGACGAACGCTCCGTGCGCCGGGTCGTCCAGGAACGGTTCGAGAGTTTCCCACCCGAGCCAGGGGGTGATCGTGACCGCGTCGAACCCGAGCTTGCGGAAGGCGGCGTCCCGCCACATCCGCATCACGTTCGGGATGTCGTTCGATTTCATGTCGAGAATCCGAAGGCGCGTGGGGCCGATCTTCTTCGGCAGCTGGGCCAGTACGTCCAGTCCCTTCGGTCCGTACTGCAGGTACGCCCCAAGCTGCATCTTGTACGCCGCGGCGTGGGGGTAGGTCGCCTGGATCACTCCCCCGAGGAACCGCTCGAGCTGCGGGCCGGGTCCGAGCCGCCGCATCGGCTTGGGCATGAGCCCTGGGTCGGGGTCGAGGCCGACGCAGACGAGCGAGTTCCGTACCGCGAGAACCCGGTCGACCCGCGCATTGAACTTGAGCGTCAAGGTCCGCCGACGATGGAGTTCGGGGGAAAAGGCTTGGGGGCACGGCCCGGCGCACCCCCGGTGCGAAGACGCCGGTTCCGGCTCGCCTCCGCCGCTCATCGTCCGCGGTCGTCGCGTCCGTTTTATGGCGGTCGGTCGTTCCCCGCGCTCGGACCTGAGGCACATGGCCGCGCGCGAAAATTCGTCGGTCGTTCCCGAGGTCCGTTTGAGAGACCTCTCCCCATCCGTCACCCCCGTCGAGCTGGTCGCCCGCATCGTCATGTTCGAGCGACGCGAGGTCACCCGTCAGTCGGACGGTAGCCGCCGACCCCTTGTTTCGGGACTCCTCAGCGACGGCACGGCCAGCGTCCGTTTCACCTGGTGGGACCCTCCGCGGGAAGGGATCGAGCGTGGGACGGTCGTCCGCGCCGTCGGCGCCGAGGTCCGGGAGTTCCGGGGACGACCGGAGGTGACTTTCAGCTGGCGCACCCGGATCGGCCCGGCCAGCCCCGCCGAGCTGCCCCGGGTCGATGGGGAGGATATCCCGTTCCGCACGGTCCGGGAGCTCGTCCCTCCCTTGGAAGGATTCCGACTCGAAGTCCGCATCGTCCGGGTGGCTCCGCGGTCGGTCACGGTGGGAGAGGAGCGACGCATCGTCCACGAAGGGATCGTCGCCGATCGCACCGGGGCCATCGCGCTCTCTTCCTGGAGCGACTTTGGGTTGGTCCCGGGCGAGGCGGTGCGCATCTCGGGGGGTTACGTTCGCAGCTTCCGCGGTCGATCGCAGCTAGTTCTGGACGAGCGGGGTTCCGTCCTGCGGATCGAGGGGACCGACCTTCCCGATCCGGCCGAGCTGCTCCGGTCTCCTCCCGTCTCGATCGCGCGGGTCGAGGACGACGGAGGCGGGGAGGCCGTCGCGGTCGAGGGACTCGTGGTCGGGCTCCTACCCCCCAGCGGACTCGTCTACCGTTGCCCGACCTGCCAGCGATCGGTGAAGAACGGCCTCTGCCGCATCCACGGCCAGGTCGAGGGTCAGCTGGACCTGCGAGCCCGCATCGTGCTGGACGACGGCACCGGTGCGTTGACCGTGAACGCCGGTCGCGCCGACACCGAACGACTGGGGGGTTTGACCCTCGAAGAAGCACGGCGACGGCTGCGGGAGCAGCCGGACCCGAGCCTGATCGAGGAAGAGATCCTGGAACGCCTGCTGGGCTACCGCCTTCGGGTCCGAGGCTCCGGGACGCGGGATGACTTCGGGGTGACGATCACGCCGGAATCCATCGAACGCGTCGAGGTCGACCTCGAGGCGACGGCCGAGGAGCTCTCGGCCCGGCTCGGGGAGGATCGACGGTGACGCTGCGCGAGCCGGCCTGGCGGGTCACCGCGCGTGAACTCGAAGGCTCGCTCGAAGAGGAGAAGGGCGAGGGTCCGCGGGCCGCTTCGTACCTGCTTTCTCCGTTCGGCGCGCGAATGAACCGCGTCCTCGTCACCGGGACGCTCACCCCGGCGGAGCCGATCGGGCGGGACGAGAGCCAGCCCTTCTGGCGCGCCCGGCTCACCGACCCGACCGGTGCGGTCGCGGTGACGGCTGGGAGCTTCCAGCCGCGGGCGATGTCTCAGCTTCGGTCCTCGACCGCACCGCGTCCCGCGATCGTGGTGGGCAAAGTACACCTTTACCGGGGGCGCGACGGCGTGGGCTACGTCTCGGTCCGGGCCGAAGGGGTCCGCTTCGTCGCGGAGAACGAGGAGCGAGGGGTACTCGGGGACATTCTTCGTCAGACCCTCGACCGACTCGACCTCCTGGAACGCCTCGAAAAGGAACCGGCGGTGCCGGACGAGGGACTCGTTGCGGAGGGGGTACCCCGGGCCTGGATCCGGTCCGCCCGGGACGCCCTTCGTCGGTATCCGGACGTCGACCGAGCTGGGTTCCGTCGCGAGCTGCGTTCGGCCGTCCGACGGGTCGGTGGTGACTCGGGGCCGGTGGCCGCTTCCGTCGCTCCACCGCCCTCGGTCACCGTGACCCGAGCGCCGCCGCCCCGCGCTCCCCCACCTCCCCCCAGCCCAGCCGAACGAGAGGAGGAGTCGGTCTTCCTCGACCAATTGGACGAGATCGCCGAGGTCTCGGTCGACGGGTACGCCGACCTCAAGGAGCTTCTGAGCAGGGTCGCCGTCCGGGGCCTAGTCTCGGACCGGGCCGAGGCGGTCCTAAATCGACTCGAAGAGGAAGGGGTCGTGGAGGAGCCGATCGTCGGGAAGCTCCGACGGGCCTGACCGCGCGGCCCGGACGAGGATTTATATCGGTGCCCGGCTCGGGGCCGCGGGGGAATGAGGAACACCTGTCTCTCCGATTCCGTGACGAGACCAGCGACGAGCTGACCCCCACTCCCTAACATCCTCGAAGACCCATGGCAGAACCCCGACCGTCCCGCATCCTCCCGGCCCTCTTCGTCATGCTCATCATCATCGGAGCCGGGGTCGGCGTCGGCTTGCTCTACGAGCACAACCATCCGAAGCCCGCGGGGGCGATCCGGACGGTCGCGCTCGGGAACAACGTCACGGTGAACTACATCGGGCGGTTCGGTAGCGGACCCCAGACGGGGCGTGTCTTCGACACGTCGATCTACTCGGTCGCTACGAACAATGTCACCTACACGAAGTCCCTCGAGTTCACGTTCCGGGGCAACAAGTCCAACTATAGCCCCCTGCCGGTCTTCGTGGGTCCCAGCGGGAGCTTCACGATCGGCAACCTCACCTTCGGGACCGTGGTGACGGGGTTCTGGCAGGGACTGCTCGGGCTTCCCGTCAATCACACGGCCTGGATCACGGTCCCTCCGAACCTCGGCTACGGCCCTGTGATCTCGAACTGCTCGACGGTCGAGCCGCTGAAGTTCACCGTTCCCGTCCTGGTCGCCGTGACCCCGGCTGGCTTCTCCCAGCTCTACCCCGGCAAGAGCTCCTCCCCGGGGACGACGTTCCCGGACCCGGACTTCGGTTGGACCGACTTGGTCCTCTCGAACAACGCGACCGCTATCGTCATCGAGAACCTTCCCACCCTCGGCTGGTCGGTGCCCACGGCGAGCTGGCCGATCCTCGTGACGAACCTGAACTCGACGCTGATCACGCTCACCAACGAGCTCAGTCCCTCGAACGCCGGACTCACACTCGGAACGGCCTCGTCCACGGTCTGCGGAACCCACCGGTTCATCTACTGAAGGACCGTCCGTCCCCCGTGCCTAGCCGCCTAGGGTGATCTTGCCTCGCCGCAGGAGCTCCTCGAGCTGCGCCTCGGCCGTCGAAGTGAGCAGGTCTTCGGGGGTTTGCCGGTGGTGGGTGTAGGTGCGCAGCGTCCGGCGCGCCTCTTCGCGCCGCGCACGGGTCTGTCCGAGGAGCTTGCGGCCCTCCCGCTCGAGCTCCATCATCTCCCGGCTGACCGTATCGATCTTCTCCATGACCTCGGCCCGGGCCCGTCCCTTGGCCCGGAGCTCGGCGATGAGGCCCCCGGCGGTCTCGAGCATCGAGCGGACCGCGGCCATCTTCGCGTCCCGTTCGGCGCGGGTGCGCGTCCATTCCTGGCCCAGCCGGTCCACCTCCACACGAGCTGCGGCGACCTGGGCCTCCGCCTCCTTGCGTTGGCGTTCGTGCTCGGTGACGACCGAGACCCGGGCCTCCGCTTCCTTGAGCTCCTTCGATCGGAGCCGAAGGTGTGCGATCAGGGCGTTCTCCTCCTCGAGCGGGAGCGCGTGGGTCTGCTGGCGCAGCTCGAGCTGGGCGATCTCCCGACGCAACTGGTCTGGGTTCACCCGCTCGCCGGGCGCGAACGTGAGCTTGAGCTCTCGGAACCGGATGATCGCCTCGTCGACCTTCCGACGGGCCGCGTCCCGTTCCCCCCGGAGGGCGGCGAGGCGTTTTCCGAGCTCCCCGTGCTGTTCGTAGAGCCGCTCCACCTCCTCCTGCGGGGCCTGGCGCCGGTCGTAGAGGGCCTTCTGCTCCGCCGAAAGGTGGCGCATCTCGGTAATCAGTTCCTGCCGCTGGCGGAAGAGCGCGTCGAGCTTCGCGTCGATCGCGCGAAGCCGGGTCTGGTCCTCCCACTCGGCGCGCTCTTCGTCCTCAGAGAGGACCGGCCGCGGCGGCACGCCCGGCACAGGAGTCGGGGGTCTCAAAAGCCTTTACCCGGCCAGCCTCGATGGGCCTACGCTCGCCGGTCCCCTACATACCAGAGGGCGAGGTCCTCGCGGAGCTCCTCCGCGAACCGAACGAGGCCCGGTCCGGCGAACCTCCCCAGGGTCTCTCGGCGGTAGTAGCGCATCGGGGTCCCGTGCGGCCCCCCGAGGAAGAGGTCCGGGGCGATCTCGGTCCCCTGGCCAAAATGGGGGTCGGTGGTCGACCGCACCGCGAAGAGGTGGTGCCCGCCCGAGGACAGGATGCGTCGGACCCCCGCCACGAGCTCGTCGAGCTCGCCCTCGCTGAACCCCATGTAGAGCCCATGGGCGTAGACGACGTCCACCGTGCCCGCGGGGGTCCGGGCGACCGCGACAAGGGCCTCCTCTTCGAGGAACTCGAGACCGGGCGGCCCGTGCGGTCCGGATCGGGCGCGACCGATCGCGACCCGGGAATGGTCGACCGCACGAACCTGGTGTCCTTCGGAGGCGAGGATGCGGCTATCCCGTCCGACCCCGCAACCGAGCTCGAGGATCCGGAGCGGTCGATCGTGGTGGGGCAGGCGTTTGAGAGCCCAGACCACGAAGTGGCTTGGCTCGCCCGCGAACCGCTGAGGGTCACGCTCGTACAGGCGGTCCGAGGCGGCTCTTCGCTCGGCGACGCTCGGCCAGGTCACCTTCGAGTCCTACGACGTTGCGGGGGCCCCCTGGGTCGTTCCCCGAACCCTTCGAGGGGCCGGGCGAACCGTTGGGCGGCGAACAAGGCCGCAGGAACCGCCGCGTCGATGTTGACCACCGCGATGGGCGCGCATGATTGGAGCATGGCCGTGAGGGCGGCCTCGCCCCGGCCACCCCGGCCATATCCGACCGAGGTGGGTACCCCCACGACGGGGGCTCGGACGAGCCCGGCCAGGACGGTCGGGAGCGCTCCTTCCCGACCGGCGAACACGAGGTAGATGTCCGGCCGATGGGCTTCGAGCCGTCGCACGGCACGGAGAAGACGGTGGAGGCCCGCGACGCCGACGTCGTAGGCGGTGAGGACCCGTAGCCCGAGCTCGGAAAGGATCGCGGCGGCCTCCTCGGCCAGCGGGACGTCACTGGTCCCCGCAGTGACGAGGGCGACCGTCCCGTCCCGGTGTGCCACCCCGAGCGGCCCCGGCAGACGAAGGACGCGACCGTGCGCCAGCCTCCGCATACCGAGCGCCTTCCCGAGCGGTCCCGCGACCGCTCGCCCTTGGGCCGGGGTCGGACGGGAAACAAGGGCGCCCTGCCGGCGTTCCGAGAGCGCGCGAAGGATCCCGATCAGGTGGTGTACCGTCTTACCTTCCCCGAGAATGACCTCGGGAACACCGATACGCCCGGGACGGTCTCGGTCGAGACGTGCATACCCCCCGACCTTCAATTCCCGCGGTACCGCTCCCCTCCGGCGCGACGTCACGCACCGGACGACCCAAGCCGTGATATAGCGGGTGCCGGTGGCACGGCCGCTTCCGATAGATGCCCGATTTCTCGCTGACGGCGGAGCAGGAGAGCCTGCGAGACCTGGCCCGGAAGTTCGCCCGTACCGAGATGGCCCCCCACGCGGCCGAGTGCGACCGTGCCGGGCGGTTTCCCGAGGAGATCTACCGGAAGGCCTTCGACCTCGGTCTGATGAATCTCAACGTCCCCGCCGAGTACGGTGGGAGCGGTCTCGGCGCGGTCGACCAGTGCCTCATCGTCGAAGAGCTCGCCTACGCGTGCGCGGGGATGACGACGTCCGTCATCGCCAACTGTCTCGCGCTCGAACCGATCCTGCTCGGCGGCACCCCCGAACAGAAGGACCGCGTCCTCAAGCCGTTCTGCGCGGAGTATCAGTTCGCCTCGTTCTGTCTCACCGAACCGTCGAGCGGGAGCGATGCGGGGAACCTTCGCACCCGGGCCCGCCGGGAGGGTGACCACTACGTCCTGGACGGGGAGAAGTGCTTCATCACGAACGCCCCGCACGCCTCGCTCTTCACGGTCTTCGCGACGGTCGACCCCAACGCCCGCCACAAGGGGATCAGCGCGTTCATCGTGCCCCGGGCGACCGAAGGGGTCACGCCCGGGAAGGACGAGGAGAAGATGGGCCACCGGGCCTCGTCGACCAGCACCGTCCGCTTCGAGGGAGCTCAGGTACCGGCCGCGAACCGGCTGGGTGCCGAAGGCGAGGGCTTCTCCCTCGCCATGCGGACGCTCGATCAGACGCGCACACCGATCGGGGCGCTGGCCGTAGGGATCGCCCAGGCGGCGCTCGACCTCGCCGCGTCGTACTCCCTCAAGCGACAGACCTTCGGAAAGCCGATCGCCGAGCACCAGGCGATCCAGATCAAGCTCGCGAACATGGTACAGGCGATCCATGCGGCCCGCCTCCTCACCTGGCACGCGGCCTGGACGATCGACCGCGGTGAGCGGGGCACGCTCGAGTCGTCGATCGCCAAGTGCTTCGCGTCGGATGCGGCCCTGCACGTGGCGGACGAGGCGATCCAGACGTTCGGCGGCTACGGCTACATGAAGGAGTATCCGGTCGAGAAGCTCCTGCGGGACGCGAAGCTCACGCAGATCTACGAAGGGGCGAACGAGATCCAGCGGACCGTCATCGCGCGCGAGCTGCTGCGTTCCTACGAGTAGGCGGGAGGGGACCGCACCATGGAGATCGTCGTCTGCGTCAAGCCCGTGCCTGAGGCCGAGACGCGCCTGCGGGTGGCCCCCGGAGGGAAGACGTACGACTCCGAGATGGTCAAGTTCGTTCTCGCCGGGTACGACGAGTCCGCCGTAGAACAGGCGCTCCTTTTGAAACAGTCCGTCCCCGGCTCGAGGGTCCACGCCATGGCGTTCGGGCCTGCGCCGCAGACGGAAGAGGTCCTTCGGGCCGCGATCGCGCTCGGCTGCGACCTCGCTACTTGGGTCGAAGGGTCGGCCGACCCGTCCCCCGACCCTCTGACCGCGGCCCGGGCGCTCGCACGGGCGATCGGCCCGGTTCCGCACGACCTGGTCCTCTGCGGGAAGCAAGCGGGAGACGACGAGTGTGGCCTCGTCGCGTCCGCTCTCGGCGAGCTCCTCGCGGTCCCAGATTTCGGGTTCGTCATCGACCTGCGTTGGGACCCCGGTCGATCCTGCCTCACGTTCCGTCGCGGGACCGAGGCCGGTGAGGAACATTGGGAGACGCCGCTCCCGGTCGTGGTCGGTCTCCAGCAGGCCTGGAACGACCCCCGGACGGCCAAGCTGCCGTCCATCCTGAAGTCGCGCAAGGCGCCGATCGCCAAGGTTCCGTGGACTTCGCTCCCGACCGACACCGGTCGGAGCGTGCCCGAGAAGTTCGAGCTACCGCCTCCGCGGACCGGCGCAAGATTGATCGAGTACAAGACCCCGAACGAAGCGGCCGAGAAACTGGTGCGGGTGCTCCGCGAGGAGGCGAAGGTATTCCCGTGAGCCTCCGGATCCTGGTCGTCGGCGAACTCCACCAAGGCCACCTCTCGGGCGCGACGCTCGAGGCGGTCGGCTCCGCAATCTCCCTCGCGGGATCGGCAGGGGGAGTGGTCGGCTTCCTCGCCGGCGCTTCCGCCCGCGCGGCGTCGGTCGAGTTCGGACGCCTCGGGGTCAGTGACGTTCGCGTGGCCGAGGCAGCGTACCTGGATTCCTGCCCGACCGCCCTCGTCGCCTCGGCCATCGTGCAGGCTGCGAACGAGGCAGGAACCGACACGATCGTGGTGGGTGGAACCACGTTCGGTCGCGACCTCCTCGGCCGGGTCGCCGCCCGCTGGAACGCCGCGGCGGCCACCGGAGTGACCGAGCTTCGGACCGCCGAAGATGCCCTGATGGTCCGACGGCCCGTGTTCGGCGGTCGGGCCACCGAGACCCGTCGGCTCGAAGGTCCCCGCAGGGTCCTGGCCCTCCGCCCCCATGCGTTCCCGCTTCCCCCCGATGCGCCGACCGAGGTCAAGGTCACCGCGGTGACGCTGGGAGAACCTCCGGCCGCGCTTCTCGCCTCGAAGCGCACGGCCATCGCTCCGGTCGTCTCCGGAAGCGGGCCGGGCCTCACCGACGCCGCGATCGTCGTCTCGGGCGGTCGAGGGCTCCGAGCCCCGGAGAACTTCCGTCTGGTCGAAGAACTCGCCCAATCGCTCGGCGCCGCGGTCGGGGCGTCCCGGGCCGTGACCGACGCGGGCTGGAGGCCCGGTACCCTGCAGGTCGGCCAGACCGGGAAAGCGGTCTCCCCTCAACTGTACATCGCAGTCGGAATTTCGGGGGCGATCCAACACATCGTGGGGATGGTCAGCTCGCGCGTGATCGTCGCGATCAATTCGGATGCCTCGGCCCCGATCTTCAAGGTCGCCGACTACGGCATCGTGGGCGACCTGTTCCAGGTCGTCCCGGCGCTGACCGCCGAGGTCCGCCGGGTGCGCGGGCTCTAAGGCGGGCCGACGGGTCAGACGCGAAAGACGATGTCGATCCCGTCCTTCACGAGCGTCGTGGTCGATATCCCGGCAGCTTTCTGGGCGGCTCGCATCAGGCGTCGCATCGGCCGCTTGCGTCCGCTGGTCTCCGTCATGATGGAGTGGAAGAGCTCGGTCGCGAACTTCGGGTAGACGCTGTAGAGACGCGGGTTCCACTTCACGTCGTCCAACCGCTCGAAGTCCCGGAAGTCGGGTAGGACCCCGGTCGCCTCGAGCCGCCGGTCGTACTCGGAGAGCCGGGACGCCGACGGGTCGTGCGCGGCGGTGGCGGCAAGGGCCGTCTCGGCCGCGAGCAGTCCCGTCCGCACCGCGTAGTTCATCCCCTGGATGACAAGGCCGTTCGAGAAGACGAACCCGGCCGCGTCCCCGGCGATCATCCACCCGTCACCGTGTAACGCCGCCGGCCGGCTCGCCCATCCGGAACTGATCAGCTTCGCGCCGTATTCGACGAGCTCGGCGCCCTTCAGTCGGCCGGCGATCGTTGGATGCAGCTTGAACTGCTCGATGAGCTCCTGGGAGTAGACGTTCGGGCCGAAGAGGGACTGGATGTTCACGATGAGACCGAGGGAGAGCGTGTCGCGGTTCGTGTAGAGGAACCCGCCTCCGAGCACGCCGGGAGGGAAGATCCCGGTCACCCACTCTTCCGCGTGGCCTTCGTCCGGGCCGAGCTGGAATCGGTCCTCGATCACCGATGGGTCGAGCCGGTAGACCTCCTTCATGCCGAGCTCGGTCGCCTCGGCCTTCAGACGGGGGTTCGGTCGGATTGGCGTCCCCAGTGAGAGTCGGGAGTTCGCACCGTCGGCGACGATCGTCACGGGCGCGGTCATCGTCTCCCCTCCCTGGACGACCCCGTGGACCCGGCTGCCTTCCCAGTGGAGCCGTTCTACCGGCACCGACGTGACAAGGGTCGCGCCGGCCGCCTCTGCCTTCTTGGCGAGCCAGGCGTCGGTGCGCGCCCTCAGGACGGAGTGGGCCACGTGGGGTTCTTTCTTCCAATCCCCATCCTCAAAGTCGAACGATACCGCACGGTCCTTGGTGAGAACGCCGAACCGCTTGCGAACGATGTGCCGCTCGACCGGCATCTCGTGCCACCAGTTCGGCAGGATCGAGTCGAGGTCGTGGCCCCAGAGGATCCCCCCGGAGAGGTTCTTCGACCCCGGCTCGGAGCCACGCTCCAGCAGTAGGACGTTCGCGCCGCCTTGCGCGAGACGGATCGCGGCCGAGGACCCGGCCATCCCGGCGCCCACGACGATCACGTCGAAGTCGTCGGCCATAGGTGCCCGGGCGGAGGCGGCGCGGCGGATTTAACACTGCCCGCGTCCGAGCCCCGCCCGGGGAGACCGTGGGCACGGGAGAATCCGGCCATCCCCCGTCCAGGACCCGCTAGCGCGGCGCTGACGACGATTGGGTACAGAGCGTCGGTTCGGGCGGGCCCTTGTCGCGGGCGGTCCGAATTCGCCGTCGCGGCCCCGACGATCGTCTCAGCGGCCCGGTACCGGCATCTGGAGCGGCCCGGGTGCCGACTGCACGTTCTGGGTAGCGTTCTCGATCAGCTTCTGGAACCGGAACGGCTTCGGTATCCCCCGCCAGTCCTCGTTCCCGAGGCGGCTTCCCCCCTCCGAGCTGACATGCACCGTCCCGTACCCGAGGATCCGCTGCCCGAACGACTGGTGAACATCGACCCCCCGGACCTGGGTCACGGGAATCTCATCGAAGTCCTTCCCTAGGATCCCCCGCTGGATGATGACGCGACGATTGGTGACCGCGTAGACCGTGGTGATCCACCGGAAGTAGCGGACGAGAAGCCACAGGAGTCCGATGACGAAGAGCAGGAGCCAGAAGTAGGCGAGGTACATCTGGCCGGAGGAGGAGAGATAGCTCGAGAGGGTCAGCCCCGAATAGAGACTCGGGAACCAGTCGGGCAACGCCGAGGTGATCGCGTGGGCTGAAGCGAACGCCAGGACGCCGAAGAAGACGGTCCATACAACCGGTCCGGGAAAGTAGAAGAGCTTCGTGGCCCGCGTTTCTTCGAGAAGATACTCGGTGTCCCCGAGGTACGTCGCCTTGAGCAGCTTCGGCATCGCCCGAGGAGTTGTCGTCATAGAAATCGTTCGGGCCGGGAAGGACCCGGCGGGGAGATAAACCCTCGGACCCAACGGTGGAGGCGGTCCCTCGCTTATATGGCCCGGCACGTCGCGGTCCCCGATGGGGATCACGGACTGCCATGTCCACGTCAACCCGCTCTGGGAGATGCATGCGGACGCGGTCCGGATGCTGAACCACCTCGATCCCGCCGACGCCCACTATGTGACGGAACCGAAGGCGTTCGTCGAATACCTCGACCGGTGCGGGGTTGAGCGAGCGGTGCTCATCAATTACGTCGCCCCCGTGGTCATCGGGTACACGGAAGCGGCGAACTCGTTCATCAGCGAGTATGTCCGAGCCGAGCCCGAACGCCTCATCGCGGTCGGGGGGATCCGCCCCGACCACCCCGACCCGGAGCGGGAGGTGGCCCGGCTCGTCGACCTGGGAATCCGGGCCGTGAAACTTCACCCGCCCCACCAGTTGTTCCGCCCCGATGCGTACGTCGACGGCCAGCATCCGGGCCTTCGCGTTCTCTACGATGCGTGCCAGCGCCACCACCTCCCGATCATCTTCCACACGGGCACCTCGGTGTTCCCCCGGGCCCGCAATCGCTACTCCGACCCGCTCTTCGTCGAGGACGTCGCGCTCGACTTCCCGGACCTCACGATCGTGCTGGCGCACGGCGGTCGTCCGATCTGGATGGAGACCGCGATCTTCCTGGCACGGCGATTCCCGAACGTGTGGCTCGAGGTCTCGGGCGTTCCGCCGGCCCGACTCCTCGAGTACTTCCCGCCGCTCGCTCGGATGTCCGAGAAGGTCCTCTTCGGGAGCGATTGGCCCGGACCCGGCGTGAAGGACATCCGGGAGAACCTGGACGCGTTCCGAGCGCTCCCGATCTCGAGCGAGGCAAAACAACGGATCCTAGAGGAGAACCCACTCTCGGTCTTCCCTCGGCAGTCGCCCTCTTGAAATAGTGCGGCTCTCTCGCCGGTACGTGCCCGACCCCACCGAGACGCCGACCCCCCCTCCGCCGCCCGAACCCGAGGTGGCGCCCCCGGTCAACGAGGTGGTCGAGTCGGGCGAAGAGGTCGGTCGTCTTCCCCTGCCCCGGCGGGAGCGGGGCGAGGTGTTCGGCATCGCCAATCAATTGCTCGGGGCCGCGCGAATCCGGGTCATGTGCGAGGACAACGTATCGCGCATGGGCCGGATCACCGGCAAAATGAAAAAGAAGATGTGGATCCGCGAGGGGGACCTTCTGATCGTCCGTCCGTGGGGATTCCAGGAAGGAAAGGCGGACATCCTCTTCCGGTACAGCCGCACCCAGTCACAGTACCTGGCGCGTCGGAACATCCTGCCGGCCTCGGTCAACGTCTTTTCGACCCCCGACGCTCGGTCCGAGAGCCCGGCTCCCTCGTAGGTGCGCCATGTGGGCCGCTTCGCGTCGTCCGCTCTCCTCGGAGGAGGTGGTGGTCGTCGAACAGAACGCGGTCGCCCTCGGCGTCACCCTCGACGCGCTCATGGAGAACGCCGGTCGGGCGGTCGCCGAGGAGGCCACACGCCACCTTCCGTCTCCTCCGGCCCGGGTCGCCGTGGTCGCGGGCACGGGGAACAACGGCGGCGATGGCACGGTCGCCGCGTACTACCTCCAACAGTGGGGCTACTCCCCCGAGATCTGGCTCGTCCGTCCCCCTGCGGAGATCCACTCGCGAGCGGCCCGTCGATGCTACGACCGGATCGAGCGGCGGTGCCCGATCCACGTCCGGGCCCCCCGTCCCGAAGAACTCGCGACGATGCCCCTCATCATCGACGCGCTCCTGGGGACTGGACAGAACGAGCGCTTGCGGGGCCCCGTCCGCGAAGCGGTCGAGGCGATGCGGGCGAGTCGAGCGCCGATCCTTTCGATCGACCTGCCGACGGGGATCGCCGACCCGGACGGCCTTCGGCCGGCCTGGACGATCACGCTGACGATTCCGAAGGAGGAGCTCGCTCGGGGCTCACCGGGGGAGCTGACGGTACGGGACATTGGCATCCCACCGGCGGCGTGGCGGCGGACCGGCCCGGGGGAGTTCCTGTTCTTCCGGACGCCGAGCGAGCGAGGACGGGCGGGCCGAGTGGTCGTTATTGGCGGCGGACCGTATGCCGGGGCACCCGCCCTGGCCGCGTTGGCAGCCCTGCGTTCCGGGGCCGAGCGGGCCACGGTGCTCGCCCCGGAAGGCGCGGCCGAACGCATCCAATCGTTCAGTCCCAACCTGATCGTCCGCGCGTTCGGTACGGAACGATTCCGTCCGACCGACGTGCCCGAGATTCTCGAGTTCGTTCGCTCGGCGCATCCCCGGGCGGTCGTCGTCGGAATGGGAGCCGGGGCGCACCCCGAGACGACCGAAGCCCTTGCGACCGTGCTGCGCGAACTCGGGAAGCTCATCCCGCTCGTCGTGGATGCGGACGCCCTGGTCGCGCTCCCGAAACCCGACGACCTCGCGGACGGCGGTCTTCGTCCCCTCATCGCTACGCCGAACGCGGGGGAGTTCGAGCGCGTCTTTGGAGGGTCTTCGAGCGGGCCCGTCGCCCATCGAGCCGACGAGGTCCAACGGATCGCCGCCGAACGCCGGATCACCCTGGTCGTCAAGGGCGAACCGGACCTCGGGTCGGACGGCGAGACCGTCTTCGAGAACACGCACCACCATCCCGCGATGACGGTCGGCGGCGTCGGCGATGTGCTGGGGGGGGTCATCGGTAGCCTTCTCGCCCAGGGAGTTCGACCGCTGCACGCGGCCCGGCTCGGGACGTACTGGACCGGCGAAGCGGGTCAGCGGAGCGCCTCCCACCGCGGCTTCGGGCTGGTCGCGACTGACGTGATCGACGAGCTGCCCGCGACCCTCGTGGCGGGCCTCGAGCGCGTCCGACCGAGCGCCTAGCGCCGTGCGGTTCAGGCGTAGCGGACGCGACCGCGGATCACGCGGGCACGGGTCCGAACGTCCTTCTCTCCCGCGGGGTTCCCCTCGGCGTATCCCTCGTGGAATGCGCGGATGAGCGCCTCCG
Source organism: Thermoplasmata archaeon (assembly GCA_050011075.1). GTDB lineage: Archaea > Thermoplasmatota > Thermoplasmata > Lutacidiplasmatales > UBA184 > Lutacidiplasma. The sequence continues at coordinate 3,445 of JBEKJT010000022.1, read as the reverse complement.
CCTTCGCGTGCAGCGCCTTCAGGTCCTCTTCCACGAGGTGGAGGTCGATGCCCAGCTCCTCGACGCCCGGGCTCCGCGTCCCCATCGAGAGGTCGATTAACGCCGGGGCGCCGTTGGGTCCGTCCGGGAACAGCACGTTCGAGCTCGTGAGGTCGCCGTGCGCGACCCCGCCGGCGTGAAGCCGTCCGAGCGCGCGCCCGAACGCCCGCACCGCCGTGACCAGGGTTTCGGGCGGAAGCGCCGGGTCCTCGAGGAGCTGGCGCAGCGTGGGCCCCGGTAGTTCCTCGAGTATCAGTCGGTGGCGCGGCAGGTCGATGTCGTAGAGGAGCGGGGTCCGCACTCCGAGGCGGCGGGCATCGACCAGGAGACGGGCCTCGGTGCGGGTCCGCTCTCGGCGCAATCGGTCGTCGAGCGCCTTAGGTCGGTAGGCCTTCGTGTCGCGCTCCTTGAGCAGGGCCGGGAAGCCCCACCAGTCGACCTTGCGGAGCGCCGCCTCCGCGCCGCGAGAAACGGTCGGTCCCGGTGGAGTGTCGTCGGTCACGGATCCGCAGGTTCCCGGGAGGAACGTGCGTTCCCGGGGAAGCGCTGCACGTCGGGGCGACCGGCCTGCGATATATGACGGTGCTCAGGCCGGCGGAGCCGCCGGCGGAGACGCGGTGGCCGGAGGCCGGTGGAGGCGGGCCCGGATCCCCATTTCTCCGTAGAGGAACTCCATCACGATCAGGGAGACGACCGTCGTCGCGATCGCCATGATGAAGAGACCGAGGTATCCGTCGATCTCGAGCGCGAGGGCGCCGACGAGCGGCCCGATGCTCCAGAGCGTCGAGTTGATGAGAGCGAAGATCCCGAGGTACTCGGCGCGCCGGCCGGCGGGAGCCATCCGGGCGACCCACGCCGACATGCCGGGCCCGACGAGCGAAAGTCCCCCATTGCGGACCGCCTGGGCGGGGACCACCTCCTCCCACGCGGTCGCCGCCATGAAGATCCCGTACGACCCGAGCCCGAGGAGAGTGCCGTACCAGATCCCCCGAACCTCGCCCCGCCGGTCGATCATCCTACCGAGCGGAAGCGAGACGAGGGCAGCGGTGACGAGGCCGGCGAGCGCGACCAGGCTCACCTCGAACGTGTTCGCCCCCAGGGAGGCCGCGAAGACGCCGTAGAACGTGGCGACCGCCCCGCTCCCGATCGCCCGGATCGACACTGCGAACGAGAACGTGACGACCGGCTTCACCTCGCTGAGCTTCGGCTTTTCCACGCGGGGGATGTCGAGCTGGATGTCCGGCACGAGGAAGAAGACGACCGACACCGTGCCGACCATCACCGCCACGACGAACGGGATGAGCGTGTAGAGGCCGAACCAGTAGGTGATGATCCCCGCGAGCGCGATCCCCGCGACACCGCCGGCGTTGGAGGTCGCGTTGAGCAAGCCGTACCCGTAGCCGCGCTCCCGTTCGTGCGTCGCGTCGGCGATGTAGGCGTTGTACGCGGGGGAACCGATCGCCAGCGCGAGCTCGGCGGCGATGAACAGTCCACCGGCGAGCAAGTACCCGGGGGCGAACATGATCGCGAAGAAGAGCGGGAACGCGGCGACCTCCCCCAGGAGCAGGTACGGCTTGCGACGACCCGCTCGGTCGGAGAGGCGACCCACCCACGGTCCGATCAGGCTCGAAGGAATGTACGCGAGCGAGAGGATCGTGAGCGCGATCGGGATCGTAGCGCCTTTCAGTTCCACGAGGTAGAGCGGCAGGAAGACGATGAACAGCCCGCCTCGATTGCTGGCGAGGAGCGAGTAAAGTGACAGCGAGAGGAGCTCGCGACGGGGCACGCGCGGGCCATCTCGGTTGGTTACTTAGGATACTCCTCGCCCGACCCAGGCCGTGATCTTGGCTCCGCCGGGAATCGGATCTCCCCGGAAGCGAACCGCGATTTCCCGACCCCGAACGCCTCTCCGAGGATGCCCCGGTCCTTCCGCAAATCTCTAAGTCTCCGGGAGCGACATCCCAGCCGAAGTGGGAACGATGGCCGAGTCGGAGAAGGTAGGCCGGAAGAGCGAGGAGGACGGCGTCGAGATCCTGGTCCTGAAGAACCCGCCGGTGAACGCCCTCAGTACGTCCCTGCTCGCGGGACTGGACGAGCGCGTCGCGGAACTCGCGGCCGACCCCAAGGTCCGGGCCGTGGTCCTCACGGGAGACGGCCAGTACTTCAGCGCGGGCGCCGACCTGAAGGAGATGGCGACGCTCGACCTTGCGGCCGCCCCCCAGCTCGTCCGCCGGACCCACGACCTTTTCGGTCGGATCGCGGGCCTGAACGCTCCGGTCGTCGCGGCCATCAACGGTCTGGCGCTCGGCGGAGGGCTCGAGCTGGCGCTGGCGTGCGACCTCCGCATCGCGGGGGAGTCCGCGAAACTCGGCGCCCCCGAGGTCAACTACGGTCTCATGCCGGCGTACGGCGGGACGCAGCGTCTCCCGCGCCTCATCGGCGCCTCGAAGGCCAAGGAACTGATCTTCACCGGCGCGATGATCTCGGCCGCGGAAGCCCTGAAGCTGGGCCTGGTCAACAAGACCGTGCCCGCCGGTCAGGAGCTCCGGGCGGCCCGAGACCTCGCTCACACGATCGCCCAGAAGGCCCCGAAGGCGATCCGCGCGGCCAAGAAGGCGATCACCGAAGGACTGACCCGACCCCTCTCCGAGGGGCTCGAGATCGAGACGCGGCTCTTCGAATCGGAAGTGCTGTCGAGCGAGGACCTCGCGGAGCGGCGGCCGCCGAAGTTCAAGGGGGTCTGAGGATGCCGTTCGAGTTCTCTTTCTCGTCGGACCAGGAGGCATTCCGGGACGCCGTCCGGTCGTTCCTACAGAAGGAGGTCGCCCCGATCGTCGCCGAAATGGACGAAACCGAGGAGTTCCCGCGGGCGACCGTGCGACGCATGCAGGAGGAAGGGTATTTCGGGGTGCCCATCCCCGAAGAGTACGGCGGGCTCGGCCTCGGCAAGGTCGGCTACTGCATCCTCCTCGAGGAACTCGGCAAGGTCGATGCCTCCCACGGCACGATCGTCGGCGCCCACACTTCGCTCGGCACCACACCGCTCCTCTACTACGGCACCGAGGAACAGAAGCGACGCTGGCTCGTTCCGGCGGCGAAGGGAGAGAAGCTGCTCGCATTCAGCCTCACCGAGCCCGGCTCGGGCAGCGACTCGGGCGCGGTTCACACCGTCGCCGAGCACGAAGGGGACCGCTGGGTCATCACCGGCAACAAGATCTACGTCTCGAACGGCCGGGAGGCGGACACGATCGTCGTGATGGCCGGGAACGACGTGAAGCTCGGGCCGAACGGCGGCGTCACGGCATTCCTCGTGGACACGAACCTCCCGGGGTTCAAGGTCGGCCGCTGCGAGAAGAAGATGGGCCTCCACGGCACGTCCACCGCCGAGCTGATCCTCGACCACGTC
>JBEKJT010000021.1:0-16070 GCA_050011075.1 Thermoplasmata archaeon | reverse complement strand
ATCCTCGAGTTCCCACGCGAGGTCGGGGCTCTCGCCGAGGTCCCAGCCGTCGCTCACGAACAGGACGGTCGTCGTCGGGCGGACGATCGCTCCCCAGTGCCGACGGAACTCGGAAAGGCAGTAGGCGATCTGGGTCCCGCCCCCCGCCCCGTAGAGGCGCCCCCCGAGCTCAGGGAGGGCCCGTTCGTACGATTGCCCGCGGAACAGCGACGTGACCTCGTCGATCTCGTGTCCGAACGCGAAGACCCGGGTCCGGCGGATCGTTCGCTGCAGAACATGGACGAGCGCGAATAGCTCGTTCGTGTGCTCTCGCATCGAACCGCTGACGTCCCAGAGCACGAGCACGTCGGAGCGCCGCAGGGCCCGGTCCCGCGTGCTGAGGTCGATCCACTCGCCCGCCGTCCGGAGCCCACGTCGCGCGGTGCGTCGGAGGTCGATGGACCCACGGGGGGCCCGTTCCCAGCGTCGGCCCGGGAGGGTCGCCGTCAGGCGACGGAACCGGCGCGCTCCCGACCGATAGCGGCGCATCCGCTCCGGGGGAACGGGGGCGAGCGGGTGGCCCAGCGCGGGCGCCTTCGGGCTGTAGCGGCCTTCGACCGTTTCGCGGACCACCTCCTCGACCGGCGGGCGGGACCGGGGTGGCAGGACCCCGGGAGCCCCTCGCCGCTCGCGCGGAGTGGACCGCTTTCGCTCTTCCGACGGGGGTGGCACGGGCACGGGGCCCAACGACGACCAGTACTCGTCGAACACGCGGTCGACGCGGGCGAGATCGCCAGGCGACTTCGCGAGCGTGACCCGGCAGGCTTGTCGGAAGGCCTCGCGGTCGAGGGCGGGCAGCACCTGCATCGCCCGCCCGAGGTCGACCCCCGCCGCGCTCCCGGCCCGGACCCCCTCTTCCCGCACGCGGCGTAAGAAGCCCTGGAGTCGGCCGACGAACCGTTGTCCGATGGGGGACGGACCCGGCGACGCGCTCATGTCGGGGCGAGAACCGCACCGAGCCGGGCCTTGCGGTACGTCTCGAGGTCTCGGGCGTCCTTCAACAGCAGGCCGAGTGTCTCCGCGACCGTCGGGGCGCGGAGGGTCTCCTCCCCGAGCGCGAGGAGCGCATTCGCCCAATCGAGGGTTTCCGCGACGCCGGGTCGTTTCGCGAGGTCCTCCTGACCCCGCAGCCGTTGGACGAACTCCGCGATCTCCCCGGCGAAACGAGCGGGGAGATCCGGGAGGCGGCGCCGCAGGATCTCGACCTCCTTCTCGACCGTCGGATACCCGATGTAGGCGTAGAGGCAACGACGTTTGATCGCGTCCCCGAGCTCGCGCGTCCGATTCGAGGTCAGGATCACGATCGGGATCTGCTTCGCCCGAATCGTTCCGATCTCGGGGACCGTCACCTGGAATTCGGAGAGCACTTCGAGGAGGAGCCCCTCGAACTCCTCGTCGGCGCGGTCGAGCTCGTCGATGAGGAGCACGGGACGCACCGGCCCCGTCCCCTCGATCGCTCGCAACAGAGGGCGGCGCAGAAGGAACCGCTCGCTGTAGATCTCGGTCTCGACCTCGGCGGTCGTCCGGTCGCGCTCGTGGAGGCGGATCGAGAGCAGTTGGCGGGGATAATCCCATTCGTAGAGCGAGGCGCTCGCATCCAGTCCCTCGTAGCACTGCAGGCGGATCAGCTCGGCCCCGGTGGCCGAGGCGAGCGCTTTCGCGATCTCTGTCTTCCCGCACCCGGGCTCGCCCTCGATGAGGAGCGGTTTCTCGAGCCGAACGGCGAGGAAGACCGCGGTGGCCAGGCCCCGGTCGATGACGTACCGTTGGGAGGAGAGCGCCTCCATGACCGAGTCCACGCTTCCCGCGATCGCCAAGGCGGACGGGCGGTCGCTCATGCGCTGAGGTGGGACCGGACCTCGACCGAACGACCGGCCATCGGGAGGCGGCGCGGGAATTCGGTGACGTAACCGCCGTAAAATGGCACTCGGAACGTGATCACCTGACGGAACGCGGCCCGCAGCGCCTCGTCGTCGAGCCCCCGCGTCGGCACGAGGTCGTCGTTCCGGTTGAGGCAGCCCTTGAGCTCTCCCTTGTGCGTGACCCGGATCCGGTGGCAGTTGAGACAGAACTCAGGGTTGTAGACGGGGTCGACCAGTTCGACCTCGGCATGGCGGAAGAGGTAGACGTGCCGGTGGTGCATCTCGCGCACCAGCACCTGGGTCGCATGCTCCTCGAGCCAGCGCTTGACCGTCTCGATATCGACCATCCACTCCGGATGAGTGACCAGCTCGGGCATGAACTGGATGAGCTGTAGCTTGAGGCCGTCCGTCTCTCCGACAAACTCGATCATCCGCGGGATGTTGGCGAGCGTCGGGCGGAACACGACCATGTTGAGCTTGACCGGTTTCAGACCTACGCGCAGCGCCTCCCGGATCCCTCTCAGGACGGGGGCGAGCGCCCCCTTACGGATCGACCGGAACTGGTCGGGGTCGATCGAGTCGACCGAGACGTTCACCCGTTTCAGCCCAGAGTCCCGCAACCCCTCCGCTCGGGCTTCGAGCATCGAGCCGTTGGTCGTGAGGGAGACGTCCGGGATCTGTTCGACCGTCCTTCCGATGATCTCCTCCAGGTCAAGTCGCACGAGCGGCTCGCCTCCCGTGAACTTCACCGAGCGGATGCCGAACTCGCGGGCGACCCGAACGATGCGTTCGACCTCGACCGGGGTCATCTCCTCGCCGTGGAGGGTCCGTGGCCGGTCGACCGGGCCCAGGCCCTCGTCGTGACAATACACGCACCCAAAATTGCAGCGCTTCGTGACGCTGATCCGGATATCGGTGACCTCACGGCCGAACGCATCGGAGAGCATCGGTCGTGACTCTACTCCGCCCCACCTTATAGCCCTCCGGTCGACCCCGGACGCCCCCGGTCTGTTCGGCCCCCGAGGGGGCCGTGAGTCGGTTTAGCAAGGACTAATAAACGGAAGTCGATGGGGCAGCGGGCAACGGCCCTAGGTGAATCGATGATTCCGCCACAGTTCGAGTACTACGCGCCCCATTCAGTGGACGAAGCGGTCGCCCTGCTCCGCCGGTTCGACGGGGAGGCGAAGGTTCTCGCCGGGGGCCACAGTCTCATCCCGCTGATGAAATTGCGACTTGCGGAACCGAAGGCTCTTGTCGACATCAATCGAATACCCAATCTCGCGTACATCCGCGAGGAGGGGAACCAGCTTCGCATCGGAGCGACGACGCGGACGAACGACCTGCTCGACTCAGCGCTCTTGCGGAAATCCTACCCGATCCTCCCCGATGCCGCTCAGGAGATCGCCGACCCGCTGGTGCGCAACCTTGGCACGGTCGGAGGCAACGTCTGCCATGGCGACCCCGGCAACGACCTCCCCGCCTGCATGCTCGCCCTCGGGGCCGAGGTCGTCGCGGTGGGCCCGAAGGGCTCTCGGACGGTGCCTGTCTCCGACTTCTACAAGGACACGTTCATCACGGCCCTCGAACCGACCGAGCTCCTGGTCGAGGTCCGCATCCCGAAGGCGAAGCCCCGCCAGGGGAGCGCCTACCACAAGATCGAGAAGCGCGTCGGGGACTTCGCCATGGCCGGTGCCGCCGCGAACCTCATCCTCGATGGCTCGGGTCGGGTCGAGTCCGCAGGGATCGCGCTCACCGGTGTCGGTGCTACGGCGATCCTCGCGAGCGCGGCCGCAGGGGCGCTGGTCGGACAGCCGCCGGACGAGGCCCACCTCTCTCATGCCACGTCGCTTGCGCGCGACGCCGCCCAGCCGAACGGCGACCTCCGCGGCCCGGTCGAGTACAAACGGGCGATGGCCGGCGTCCTCGCCCGTCGGGTGCTCGACCGCGCGCTCGCTCGCGCCAAGGGAGGGAGCTAGATGGCCGCGAGCGCCCGGCCCATCGCGCCCGCCGCCTCCCTCAGCACCGGGACCGCCCCCATCGTGGCCATCCGGGTGTCAGTCAATGGGTCGCCCGTGAGCGCGGAGGTCGAACCGCGGACGCTGCTCGTCCATTTCCTGCGCGAGATCGTCGGTCTTACGGGAACGCACATCGGTTGCGACACCACGAACTGCGGCGCGTGTACCGTGCACCTCGATGGGAAGCCGGTAAAGTCGTGCACCGTCCTGGCGGTTCAGGCCAACGGACGGGAGGTTCGGACGGTCGAGGGCCTCGAAGTGGGGGGTAAGCTCTCTCCCGTGCAGGAGGCATTTGTGGAAGAGCATGGGCTCCAGTGTGGTTTCTGCACTCCGGGCATGATGATGACCGCGACCGCGCTCCTGTCGAAGAACCCGAACCCGACGGAAGCCGAAGTGCGGGATGCGATCCGGGGCAACCTCTGTCGGTGCACTGGCTACGTGAACATCGTGAAGGCGATCCAGCTCGCGGGGAAGAAGATGCAGGCGGGCGGGGCCACCGAGGGAAGAACATCATGAGCGCGGAAGCTCCCGCCCCTCCCCACGTGAAAGGCGGAATCGGCCAGTCGATCCCCCGCAAGGAGGACGCGCGGTTCATCCGGGGGAAAGGCAACTACGTCGACGACATCAAGCTGCCCGGGATGCTCTATCTCGACATCGCCCGCAGTCCGTACGCGCATGCCAAGATCAAAGCCATACGGACGGAGAAGGCGCTCAAGGTGCCCGGGGTCCTCGCGGTCATCACGGGGAAGGACCTCGAAGCGGCCGGCCTCGCCTGGATGCCGACCCTGATGTCGGACAAGCAGATGGTCCTCCCGGTCGACACGGTGATGTACCAGGCCCAGGAGGTCGTCGGGGTCGTCGCCGACAGCCGCTACGCCGCGGCCGACGGGGCCGCCGCGGTCGAGGTCGATTACGAGCCGCTCCCGGTCGTGACCAATCCGTTCAAGGCCCTCGAGCCCGGGGCGCCGGTGATCCGAACCGACCGCAAGGAGCAGTCGAACCACATATGGCACTGGGAGACCGGGGACAAGGCCGGCACGGACGAATCGTTCCACTCCTCGGAGGTCAGCGTGGGACAGGACCTCTACATCCCGCGGATCCACGTCTCGTCGATGGAGACGTGCGGATGCATCGCGCACATGGACCGGGTCAGCGGGCGGTTCACGATCTACATGACGACCCAGGCGCCGCACGCGATCCGCACCGTCTTCGCGCTGGTCACGGGGCTCCCGGAGCAGAACATCCGCGTCATATCCCCGGACATCGGCGGGGGTTTCGGCGGAAAGGTGCCGGTCTATCCCGGCTACGTCATCGCCTCGGTCGCCTCCATCAAGACGGGCCACCCCGTGAAATGGATCGAGGACCGTTCGGAGAACATCCAGGCCGATTCGTTCGCCCGGGACTACCACATCCACGCCGAGGTCGCCGCGAAGAAGGACGGCACGGTGACCGCGCTCAGGGTGAAGACGATCGCCGACCACGGTTACACGGACGCCGCCGCGAACCCGTCGAAGTTCCCGGCGGGGCTCTTCCATATCATCACCGGCTCCTACCCGTTCGCGAAAGCGTTTGTCGAGGTCGATGCCGCGTACACGAACAAGCCCCCCGGCGGAATCGCCTACCGTTGCTCGTTCCGGGTCACTGAGGCCGTCTATACGATCGAGCGGATGATGGACATCCTCGCGCACCGGTTGAAGATGGACCCGGCCGAGCTCCGACTGAAGAACTTCATCCCGCCCGAGGCGTTCCCGTACAAGTCGACGCTCGGCTGGACGTACGACAGCGGAAACTACGCCGGCGCGCTGAAGAAGGCGATGGAGATCGTCGACTACGCCGGCCTGCGCCGGGAGCAGGCCGAGAAGCGGCGCAAGGGCGAGCTGATGGGCATCGGCATCTCGAGCTTCACCGAGATCGTCGGCGCCGGCCCGTCCCAGCAGTTCGACATCCTCGGCATCAAGATGTTCGACTCGGCCGAGGTCCGCATCCACCCGACCGGCAAGATCATTGCCCGCTTCGGGACGAAGTCCCAGGGCCAGGGTCACGAGACGACGTACGCCCAGATCCTCGCGGAGGAGCTCGGAATCCCCGCGGACGACATCCGTGTCGAGGAAGGCGACACCGACACGGCCCCCTACGGGCTCGGCACCTACGCGAGCCGCAGCACTCCCACCGCCGGCGCGGCGGCGTCGATGGCCGCGCGCAAGATCCGGGAGAAGGGAAAGAAGATCGCCGCCCATCTTCTGGAAGTGAGCCCGGACGACGTGGAGTGGAAGGACTACGCGTTCCGCGTGAAAGGCGTTCCCACGAAGTCGAAGACGATGCAGGAGGTCGCGTTCGCGGCGTACACGAACCATCCCCAGGGGATGGAGGCCGGCCTCGAGGCGGTCGACTACTACGACCCGCCGAACATGACCTACCCGTTCGGGAGCTACATCTGCGTCGTCGATATCGACAAGGAGACCGGCCAGGTGAAGGTCCGCCGGTTCGTCGCCGTCGACGACTGCGGCACGATCATCAACCCGATGATCGTCGATGGCCAGATCCATGGGGGGCTCACGATGGGCTTCGCCCCGGCGCTCCTCGAGGAGATCCAGTACGACGAGGACGGGAACATCCACGGCGGCTCGTTCATGGATTACCTGGTGCCCTCGGCTGTCGAGACCCCGCATTGGGAGACCGCGAAGACCGTGACACCGAGCCCCCACCACCCGATCGGGGCGAAAGGCGTCGGTGAGTCTGCGACAGTCGGTGCGCCGCCGGCGATCGTGAACGCCGTCGTCGATGCCCTGCAGCCCTACGGGGTCGAGCACATCGACATCCCGATCCACCCGTGGAAGGTCTGGCAGATCATCCACACCGGGACCCCGAAGCCGGGATAGGACGGCCCTCCAACCCGTTCCCCCTTTCCTCGGGCCGGGCCCTTCGAGCCGAAACGAGGCCCCACGGGCATACCCAGCGCTCGGAGCGGGCCTTGGGGCGGGCGCGGGGCCATGGTGCTTGCGTGGGCTACCAGAATGACGTGGGCGACCGTTCTTCGACCGCGAGAAGCCCAGAAGGCCCGTTGGTCGAAGCCGCTCACGAACCGAACAGGAGACCCGTCGGAAACCCCGGGGGCAACCCTCCGGAGCCAAAACAAAATTAGGCGAGGCGCTATTCGCCGTTTCAGTGTACATCCCGGGGGAACCCCGATTTGGTTCGCGGGCAGTCCGCATCATCGAGGTCACTTCTCGCGGCCCGGAGCGGGGGAGCCCCCCACCACCGCCCCCCACGTTCCGCGCTCGATGCGAACGGTGCGGTTGGTTGGGTCGCCCCCGGACGACACGGACCGCGGCCCTGCGGTCGGCCGATGGTCATCCGTGCCTCCCGGTCGCTGGGGGGGTCGCGGCCCCGGTCTCTGACGTGACCCGGATTCCGTGGTTACATCCGTGACCTGCGGACGCTCACCCCTCGACGGGCGCGGATTGGTGAACGGCCGGAGTCGCGGTCCATGAGGGGATACGTCACCCGAGCTGCTCGGGTCCGCGCAAGGGGCCGTTCATCGGGCGTCTAGTGTGCATGCGGCCTCGATGATCTTCCGGATCTCGGCCGACCGGGCCTGCGCGACGGACTTTACCTTGACATGGCGAAGCGACTTCCCCGTCCCCTCGAGGATCCGGAACGAGTCCGCCAGCTCTGCCCCTCGCCACACGCCGAGGCTGAGGTGGTCGGGATAGACCATGAAATTCAGTACGAGCTTCCGCCCCATCCAATGAGGCGCGTTCCATTTGACACATTCTTGGAGGCGGGGGGCTACCGCGTGGATCGTCCGGCGCAGCTCGCCCGCGATCGTCCCCAGCTCCGCGGGCAGGTCCGCGAAAATGGCGTCGATTGCGAGGTCCTTTCCGGGGACGGTCGACATGGATGGGTTCACTACGCACGTCGGACGGTCGACCCCGAGCTCATTGCGCGGGTCCCGCAACGCCATCCAGAGTGAAGACTTGGCGGTCTGCTCCGCGGACCCAACTCCCTCCGCATCGACTGGAGCGACCGCGGAAGTCCATCCCTCGCGAAAAGCATCTCCTGGCGGTCTCGCGGCCGAGCGTGACGGCGCTGAATCCCTCTCAGCCTGAAGTGCCGCACGTACATAGAAAGACGCGGCTGCGGCAGGAGATCGACGGTTCGTGATGCCCACTGCCCGTCGTGAACCCACCTGCGCTGTAGCGCGGTGCGGGCACCCTGGTCTCGGTGCCGGATCACGTGGGTTCCGGCACCACGTCGGGAGATTCCTGGAGCGGAACACTGACGGCGATCGGGTTCCCGCGTCGCTCGAAAGCGAGCTCGACATCCGCGCCGACCGGGAACTTCGAGAGCCCCTCGAGAAGGTCCCGTATCTTGCGTACTTCGAACGGGCCGACGTGGCGGACCACATCCCCGGGACGCAGACCGGCGCGGTGGGCGGGCGAGCGGGCGACGACCTCCGCGACGAGCAGGCCGGACCACGGAACGTGCCCGTACTGTCGGGCGAGATCGGGCCGAAGCTCCGCGACCACCGCCCCGATCCAGGGGCGCACGACCCGACCCCGACGGCGCAGCTCGTCCGCGATTCGGGTGACCGCGTGGATCGGGATCGCGAAGCCGACCCCTTGAGCGAACGGTACCATCGCCGTGTTGATCCCGATGACGGCACCCGACAGGTCCGCGAGGGGACCGCCACTGTTGCCCGGGTTGATGGCGGCGTCCGTTTGCACCAGACCCTCGAAGATGAAGTCCGACCCGGGCAGTGGGCGCCCGAGCGCGCTCACGACCCCGGTCGAGACGGTCGGTCCGCCGGGGAGCCCGAGGGCATGCCCCACGGCGAGGACGAGCTGGCCGACCCGCAGGACCTCCGAGTCCCCGAGCCTCACGGCGGGGACGTCAACCGCATCGACCCGAACGAGGGCGACGTCCGTGACGGCATCGCCTCCGAGCACCTCGCCGTCCAGGTCACGTCCGTCCGCGAGGTGGACCCGGATCCGAGCGGCGCCCTCTACGACGTGCTGGTTCGTGATGAGATACCCCTTCGGGTCGATGACAACCGCCGTGGCCGACGCGGGTGCGGCGAACGGAGCGGAGCCTCGCCGACGTCCTACCCGCACGCTCTCGACGCCGGCCACGCTGGGTCCGATCGCCTCGACCGCGGAGGTGATCCGCGTCTCGAGCTCGCTCAGCACCACGACCAGCCTCTGGGAGTGGTCCTACGGTTCCCCGCTAGCTCGGGTGGGGCAGCATCGGCTCTGGGCCGATCGGCGGGTGCGGTAGGGGCGTGAGCGGCCGCGGGATTTCGACCGCGCTCATTCCGATAGGAGCTGCTCGAGCTTCGCGAACAGGCCCTCCTCCTCTTTCTCCTTCTTGCGGCCGCCTTCCCAGCGGGCGTTCACGATCTGCACGAGGAGGTCCGCGACCTTGTCCATCCAGGGACCTTCCTCGGCCTCGAACCGCTTCTTGATCTTCTCTCGCAGGAGCTCGTGGTACGCGCGATACGCAGACCATACCCAGGGCCCGTAGTGCATTCCGTTCGGCGCGCAATCCTGGTTCTCTTCGGACATCGTGGTTCTCCTTGGAACGCGTAGTTCCGAAGGAACGGATCCGACGGTCGAGGATATTGAGCGGGTCGCGGCCGGACCGGTCACAGTCACGACCGACTCGGAGCCCCGCATCTCCGAGGCAATGCTCGGGATGCGAGAATCCGGAACAGGATACTCGGTAACGAGAGCGTTACCGCCCCTCTAAATCCCGTGGTCCCCGTGTCTCATCGATGCGTACCGAGAAGGAGGAGCGGGAATCGGTCGCGCCGACACGCCTTGACGAGCGGATCCTCGCCACCCTGGCAGGACTGCCCGGCCGGGTCGCCTTCAGCGGCCTACGGCGCGTGTTAGGGGCCCACCCGGAGTCCCTCGCGCGGGCGCTCCGGCGGCTCGAACGAGAGGGGCTGGTCGAGCGGGTGGACGGAGGCTATCGGGCTCTCGCCGAGCGGCCCCGTTCGGTCAAGGAGCTGACGTCGGAACTGCGGCCGATCGCGAGCGTCGACCTCCCAATCGGCACGCCCTCCGAGACGTTGCTCGGCCGCCTCGCGGGGCACTGGTTCGGCTCCCTCCGGTGGGTCGGCGTGGTCGAACGGCCGGACGGCCGGCTCCTCGCCTGGGCCCGGCGCGACGGTTCCGGGTACGTTCTGCTCGGGGTCGACCGCGGACACCTTCGGGTCTACGTACCGGGACCCCGGGAAGCCGACGACTCGAACGAGACCGAAGACGCGGCGTACGAACTTCTCGTTCACGCGGTGGACGCTCTCCGACCGGCGTCGTCCAGCGCAGGCGGGGCGGCGTTCCTCGCCGCGGACGTTGGACCGCTGGCGGCTTGGCCCGCCGACAACTGAGCGGCCGAAGGTCCGGGCCGCTCCCTCAGCCGAGGAACTCCGCGGGATTCTCCTCGAACCGCCGAAGGCAGCCTTCCGAACAGAAGTAGTAGGTCGTGCCGTCGCGGACCGTTCGCAACGGTGTCACGGCCACCTCGACCTCCATGTGGCACACCGGGTCCACCGCGACGTTCGCCGGCACGACCTCGGGGGGCACCGGGGGGGCTCGGGCCAAGGGCCCGTGACGCTCGCGAACGATCTCGGAGGCGATGCTGAGCGCGATCTCTTCCGGGGTCTTCGCTCCGATGTCGATCCCGGCCGGGGTGCGCACTCGAGCGAGCACCTCGCCCGGAACGCCGTGGCTCCGAAGGTCGTCCAGGAGGAGACCCGCCCGCCGGCGACTCGCGACCAAGGCGACGTACGGAGCCGGCGACCGGGCCAGGATCTCGACCGCCCTCCCGTCATACTGTGCCATGGTTGCGACGACCGCGGAAGTCGTCCCATCGAGCTTCGAAGGGAGCTCGGCGAGGTCTCCTACGATCTCGTCCACGTCCGGGAACCGGGACGGGTCGAGGCCCAGCCCGGCGACGATCACCCGGAACCCGAGCATCCGGCCGAGGGCGCTCAGGCTCTCGGCCAGCGGCGAGTCCCCGACCACGACGAGTTGCGGCATAGGTCCGTGCGGCTCCAGATAGATGTCCATGGCTCCTCCGCTTTGACATTCCATGACCCGATCGACGACCCCCGTCGCCGCGGGCGGACAGGCTTCGGTCCCGGGGCGCAGGCGGAGAAGACGGGGGAAGCCGTCCTCGAGCGCCGCACGGGACTCCGTGAGAAGAGCGTGACGCGAGCAGCTGCCGCCGACCCAGCCGACGAGCGTTCCATCGGCCTTCACGATCGCCTTGAACCCGGGCTTGCCCGAGGTGGGGGCCTGGACCCGGGTGACGACGGCAAGACAGAACGCCTCCCGCCGACGCTCGAGCTCGATGACAAGGGCAAAGATGTTCTCCCGGCCCCGGGTCCGCGCCCGCGGGGCGGCCGTCGACGCGGCGAGCGGGTGGCGCACCCGCTCTTGCTCGCGCGCCAGCGGAGCGAGCGACTCGCCTCGGGACAGCGCGGCGTTCGCTCGTCGAACGTCGTCGGGGGTGTCGAGGTCGATCACCACCCCCGGGTCGTCCACGGGAACTTCGACGGTCTCGTCCGGATGATGCTGACGCAGGGTACGGCACCCTCGGTCACCGGTCAGCTCGTCGACCTCCCCCGTCAGAGAGCGGTCGAGGAGCACGGGGTTGCCGCGAACGCCTTCGTAGGTCGGTAGGACGATCTTCGCGCCCGTCCGCCCTCGGGCGGCGATGAGCGCGTCCAATGTCGACGCCCGGACGAACGGCGCGTCGCCGAGAACGACGAAGAACGCCTCCGACTCGGGCGAGAGTGCGGCGACCCCCGCCCGCAGGGAGGTGCTCATCCCCTCTCGGAACGCCGGATTTTCGACGACGCGTGCGTGGTCGAACGGGACCTCGGAGCGCACGCGGGGGGCCTCGGCGCCAAGGACCACCACGGTCTCGCCGACCCGGGACGCGGCCACGGACCGCAGGACCCGGGAAAGGATCGGTTCTCCCTCGAGCCGAACGAGCGGCTTCGGCTCGCCCATGCGGGAGGACGTCCCTGCCGCGAGGACGAGCGCCGAGATCATGGTTCCCTGGGAACTCGGACCGGTTCCGCTCCCGGCCGGGTCGTTCGAGAGACCCACCGGACCGTTTCCCACGCCACTATCATCCCGCTCGATTTAATCCCCTCGACGGCCCCGAGCGCCCCACGGTAACGAGCTAATGAGCCGCCGGCCGGTTCGGCCGGACCGAAATGTCCGCGCCGCCGCTCCCGCAGGGACCTGCTGCCGATGCTCCCAGGGGGGCAGCTCCGCTCGCGCTCGAGGCGAACGGCGTTTCGAAGTCCTACGGCCCCGTCCGCGCGCTCTCCGGCGTGAGCTTCTCGGTGCCGGGGGGACAGATCGTCGGCCTGCTCGGGCCGAACGGCGCCGGCAAGTCGACGATGATGAAGTCGATCCTGGGACTGGTGCGACCCGAGGCGGGCGAGATCCGTCTGTTCGGAAAGCCGGTCGGCGCCGACCCCGTGTCGGCGAAGCGCCAGGTCGGGTACGTGCCCGAATCCCCGTCGCTCTATGAGTTCTTGACCGGCGCGGAGTACCTCGATTTCGTGGCGGACATGTACGGCCTTGACCGGTCCGTCCGGAAGGAGCGCATCCAGCAGTTCCTTGCGGGGCTCGAGCTCGCGGGCCACGAGAACGCGCTCATCAGCGGGTACTCGCAGGGGATGAAACAAAAGGTCGCCCTGATCGCCGCCCTCGCCCACCGACCCCGCCTGCTCATTCTCGACGAGCCGCTCAACGGTCTCGACCCTCGTTCGGCGAGGGTAGCAAAGGACCTCCTTCGGAACCTCGCGTCGCACGAGGGGGTGGGGGTCCTGTTCAGCACCCATGTACTCGAGATCGCCGAGGCGATCTGCGACCGGGTCGTGATCCTGAACCGCGGCGAGGTCGTCGCGTCGGGCACCGTCGCCGCGCTGCGCGACCGGGCCGGGCTCGCGGGCTCCGGTCTCGAAGAGGTGTTCCTCACCCTGACCGGCACGGGGGACCTGAGCGACGTGGTGTCGGCGCTGGCGCATTAGGAGATTCCGTGAACCTCCATCGCGTCGGCCGGCTCTCGAGGATCCTGGTCGTCTCCCAGGTCCGCTCCGGCCGCGCCTCCTCTGACCCCGGCAGCTTCTTTGGACGCCCCTACGCGATTGCCTTCCTCGACCTCGCGGCGTTCCTGGGGGCGTTCGCCGTCGTCGCATGGGGACTCGAATCGGTCCGCATCAGCACGACAAATCTCGCGACGCTCGCGAACGACGTCTTCCCGTTCCTTCCGCTCGTGTCGGTCGCGGCGGTCCTCATCGCGGGCGTCATGTTCGAACTGACGAACACCGCACGGTTCTCGGGCAGCGACGCCGCGAACTGGCTCCCGATCACTCCCTCCGAGTACGTCGCCGCCTCGTCCGCGGCGATCGCCTATTCCTACACGCCCGCGATCGCCCTCCTCCTCGGAGGACTCCTCCCGATCGCCGTCGCGGGCGGGGTGGCCGCGACGTACCTTCTTTGCGCGGGTCTCTCGGCGGTCGGCCTTTACCAGGGCGGCGTGCTCGTGGAGATGGTCCGTGCCACAACCCAACGCTCGAGCGGCTTCGGATCGGGTCGCCGCGGTCAGCTCGGGATCGTGTTCCGGGCGGCGCTTCTGGTAGTGATCATCCTGGCCTTCGACCTCGCATTCAATCCGGTCTTCCTCCTCGCCTTTCTCCAGCGATTCTCGACCTACAGTTACGTGACCGCGCTCGTCCCGTTCCTCTGGTCGACGCGCGGGCTCACCGCCTGGGTGAGCGGGGACCGGCTCCTCGGCAGCGCGTTCGCCCTCGCCCAGCTCGGGTTCGTCGGCCTGCTCGTCTACCTGGCCGGGGCGCTGCGGGTCCGGTTCTGGGTTCCGGCCGCCTCGGAGATCCAGATCTCGCCGGCGGTCTCCGCCCGGGGCCACCCGTTCCTCGCGATGCTCGGGCTATCCCCTGCCGAGGCGGCCATCGTCTCGAAGGACCTTCGGGGGTTCGTCCGTCGGCGTGAGATGCTGCCGACCTTGGTCGTGCCGATTGTCCTGATCGTCCTCATGCTCGTCGAGGGATCGGCGATCGGGGCGTTCGGCTCCGTCCTCTGGATGGGATGGGTCGCCGGATTCTTCGCACTCCTCCTGGCCGTCACTTCGGTGGGCCAGGAACGGCGGTCGTTCCAATCATTCTATGCCTATCCTATCTCGGCCCGTGCGGTCCTTCGGGCGAAAGCGACCGCGGTCCTTCTCCCGGCGTTGGTCGGCGCCGCGGCGATGGCGATCGTCATCGGGTTCGTCTTCGCCCTCGCTCCGCTCGCGGTCGCCGCGTTCGTCCTTGTCAACGGCGCGGGCGCGGTCCTCCTGACCCTGTGGGGCCTCGTTTTCGCGGCGCGCTTCTCGGACTTCCAGGAGCGGCCCCGACCCCAGTACCTTAGGCCCGGAGCGATGTTGGGAGCGATGGGCTCCGGGATGGTGCTGCTGTTCGCGGTCCTCGTGCCCGCAGCCCTCGCCGTCCTCAGCGCGTGGGGCCCGGACTCCCTCGGCTTCGCCGCATGGACGGTCGCCTTCGCGCTCGCGGCGAGCGCGCTCGCCATCCATTGGGCACGCACGGGGTTCGACCGGCTGTTCCGCGAGATCCCGGTCTAGCGGGACCTCTCCAAGAGCACTAGAGCGCCGCGCCGCAGTACGGGCAGCGTCCATCGACCTCGTTGGCGAGGCTCCCGCAATATCGGCACCGAACCTTCACGACCTGGCGTTCGATCACGAGCGACGGTACGGAGCCCGGCGGCGGAAACGTGCGTCGGGCGTGGGCGATCAGAGCGACCCACGCATCCGGTTCGAGCACATCGAACGTCGGCCTCAACGTACCGGCCTGCATCACGAGCCGGGGTTTCCCGAGGCGGCCTCGCCGGACCGTCAGGTCGGTGAGCTCGTGGAGGGAGCTCGAGAAAACGACTCGCGTCTCCCGGCCGCGCACGACCCCCTTCGAGGCCGGCGCCTCGAAGACGACGCGGTAGTTCGTGAGATAGAGGACCCCGGGTCCCCGGACCCCTTCGGGCCGGTGGTCGGGCTCGATGACCGCGTAGGCGCTACGGACCACGCGCTCGCCCGAGAGGAGCAGCATCGGGAGGTCATCGCCCCAGGAGACTAATACGCCTGCCCCGAAGCCCGACCGCGCCCCGCCGCGCGGACACGCCGCAGCTCGAGCAGGAGCTCCTTCGGCGCTCGCTTGGTCGCGACCGAGACCGTGACCGGCGCAAGGACTCGAGCGTGCCGAAGGAGGAATCGCTCCGTCCTCCTCGGGTTCTGCTTCCAACATTCGCGCAGCCAGGTCCCGACCGCCCGCTGGACCCAGAACTCCGGGTCCGCGACGAGCCGTTCGAGGAGGCGGAACGGTCGGTCGAGCTTGCCCGCGAACACCCAGTCGTGGAGCGCATACGTCGAGGCCCGGCGACGCCAGAAGCTCCGTGAACGGGTCCATCGCAGGATCTCCGCGAAGTGGCGCCCGTCCTGCGCGAGCGACCGGGCGATCGGCCCCGCCGCGAGGCTGTCGGAGAGGGCCCAGCCGGTGGCCGCATCGACCCAGCGGTCGAGAAGACGCCACGCGCGCGGCTCGCCGGCTGGGAGGAACTGGTCGAGGAGGGCGACCGCCAGCAGTCGCTCCTCGAACGTTCGGCCGTTCCAGAGCGAGCGCGCGAGCGCGAGCCGGGCGGAAGGGGAAAGCGCCCGCAGACGCGCCCGGGACTCGCGTAGGAGCTTCCGGATCTCTGGCGCCCTCACTCCGAGCACCGGAAGCGGAGAGCCGAGATACTGCCGAAGGAACCGGCCCTGGGAGCGGTCCGCGCGTCGCCCCAGTTCCCGTCGGAGCCGGCGGTGCTCCGAGATGACGGGGGAGTTCATGCGCCCGGCCGGGTCACCAGCCGCTGGGCGACCGTCGGTTCTGCTCGTCGAGCCAGCGCTTGAGCGGCTCGAAGTACTCCGTCAAGCCCTCGGTCGACATGGAGCGTTCGCCCGTCAATGCCTCGAGAGCGTCCGGCCACTCCCGGCTCGCGCCCATCTCCAGCATCTCCCGCAGGCGTCGGCCGGCCTCCTGGGACCCGTAGATCGAGACCTGGTGGAGCGGACCGGAGGCCCC
>JBEKJT010000020.1:0-17032 GCA_050011075.1 Thermoplasmata archaeon | reverse complement strand
CACATGGAGCTCCACGCGAGGAACCTGGCCGCGAGCGCCGGCGCCCGGTCGGACGAAGTCGACCGCGTGGTCGAGCGGCTCTTGGCCGACCACCAGATCCGGTTCGACCGCGCGAAAGCGATCCTCGAGGAACTGCGGCACGGTTCTGGATGAAGGTCGGCGTCCTCGCGCTCCAAGGCGACGTCCCGGAGCATCTCCACGCTCTGGCCCCTCTCCTCCCGAAAGGAGACCTCTTCGCGATCCGGTCCCCGGAGGACCTGGCCCGGGTGGACGCCCTATTCCTACCGGGGGGTGAGTCGACGACGATCGCAAAACTGATTCTGAAGGCAGGGCTCTGGGACCTGCTCGCGGACCGTATCCAGGCCGGCCTACCGGTGCTCGGGACGTGTGCGGGACTCATCCTGCTCGCTCGCGACCTCGTTCCGAGCGCCTCCGGCCGCGACCCCGACCGGTTTGGGGCCCTCGACGTGAAGGTGCTTCGCAACGGGTACGGCGCGCAGCGCGAATCGTTCGAAGGGCCCGTGCGCGTCGAGGGGCTCCCGGGCGGGCCGTTCCCGGGAGTATTCATCCGGGCCCCTCGGATCCTCGAGGTCGGTCCGAAGGTCACCCCGTTCGCCTGGAGGGAGGACGACGTCGTCGGAGTTCGATCCGGCGCGGTCTGGGGGATGACGTTCCATCCGGAGCTCTCCGGCGACCTCCGACTCCACCGCTACTTCCTCGGGACCGTGGGCTCCCCGGCCTAACGGGTTGCGACCAGGAACCCTACGACGAACAGGACGAGCACCAGTGCCCCCGCGATGGCGACCCAGAGTCGCGTGCGGGTCGACACGTTCCGCCACGACCCGAAGAAGATCGGGACGGGCCCGACCAACACGAGCCCACCGGTCGTCGCGCTTGCAGAAGACGGGGCCGCCGGCGACGTGAGCGGCTCGGAGGCTTCCGGCTCCTCGATGCCCGTGTCCCCCCAGGCGAGGAGCGGGACCAGGAGGAAGCCCGCGACCAGCGCCACGACCCCGAGGAGGAACTCGGCCGAGCCGCCCGAGACGACGGGGATGATGACGACCAGGGACACCGACGCTCCGCCCCGAACCACCGCGTCGACGATCAGGGCCACTCCGGCGGCGAGGAGGGCGACCCCGCCCCACCCGAGCACGCGCATGCCGGTCGGATGCGCCCCAGGGCACTTCGAGGTTGCGGTCTCAGTGGTACGTGTCGAACCGGTACGGCTCGAGCGGAAGCTCTCCGAGCGCCATCAAGAACTCCGGCGGAGTGAGGACGGGCTTCGGGTAGTTCGGCCCGTCGTCCAGCGCGATCCGCGGGCACGCGGTGTTGACGTAGGCGTCGAGGGCGCGTCCCTCGAGGTCGCGGGGGTCGAGCCGGTCGAACAGAAGCAGCTCCGCGTCGCGCCCGTGAGCCCGGGCCCGTTCCTGGAGCGCGAGCGCGGTCGGCATCCGGTTCTGGCCGGCGAACGTCGAAACGAGGATCCCCCATCGTCGGGCATCCCGGACCGAAGCGACGGTCAGCTGGCGACGTCGGACGAGGGCGCCCCGATCGATCGGCTCCTCGAGGGTGTTCTGGAGCGGGTCGAGCGACCAGACCGGGCGCTCGACGGCGAACGCGAGTCCGAGCGGGTGGAAGCGGCCCGTACCGACGAAGAGGAACGCCTCCACGTCGTTCGTCACGGTCTCCGCGCCGGTGTAGTTGCAGCCGAGCGCTTGGGCGGCGTAGGCAAGACGCCGGTCCCCTCGGCCGACCTTGAGCTCGTATCCTCGGGCCTCGAGGGCGGTCGTGAGAGGACCGACCAGGTCGAGGTGCTGCACGGAGACGACCAGGCCGAGGCGGTGGGGGACACCGGCCGAGACCACGGTCGTCGCGAGCGCCTCGGGGTCACCGCCCGGCTCGCGCATCTCGACGAAGAACGTCGGACGGACGAGCGCGACGTTCGGGATGGGAGCGTGGCCGAGGACGACCGCGACGTCGGCCCGGGGAGCTTCGTCTCGCGACGGGAAGTCGCAGGCCCCGAAACACGGACGCGTGGCGAGCACGACCGGCACCCCCGCCTCCTCGCGGAACTGCGCGGCCAGGTCGTGGGCGTTCCGCACGAGCCCGGCCGGGACCTGGAGCACAATCCGCTGCGCGCCCACGGACCGCAGCGCTCGGAAGAGTTCGGGACCGATCGTCGGGAACGTCACGGCCTCGGGTGCTCCGGGCCCTAGGTGCGTCGGTCGACTCGACATCGTTCCGCGGCATCCAGCGGCACCCCGGGCTAAACGTTTGGCGGGTACAGAATCCGAGACGCCGGAGCCCAGCGAGATGAATGAACGAAGGGATCCGGTCGAACGAGAAGGGAGTGGGGAGGGCAAGAGCTCCGAGAGCTCGATCTCCCGCGCGCGACATTGCGAATTGATGATGTATAACACATCGCGTGGAGACGACGTACCACCTACGGGATGGTCCGGGAACTTAATCCGAGTTAAGGAACCGTTTATTCCCCTTACCAAACGACTCTTCACGTCGAGGGTCAGCCATGGGGTCGAGGAGTGCGGGTCTTCCCATTCTCGCGTTCATACCGGCGCTGCTCGCGGAAGAGGACGCATCCGGTAATGATCCAGGGTCGCGGCGGGACCCGAAGGATAGGCAGGATCGTTCACCGTTCTCAGACCGGCCGCAGGAGCCGAGAAGAACGAGCTCCGGATCCCTCAGTCCTCGATGATCCGCCGGACGAAACTGCGGGCAACCCCGCGGACAGGCCGGAATATCGACGTGCCGCTACGGAAGGATTTCGAGGCGACCCGTCCTGCCGAGAGATGCCGGCGCCTATCACCACCCTAGGGATACCGTGTATGGAATCCTCCTGCCCGTGACGTCGTTGCGAGGTCCGCTCAGAACGAAGGATCGGCGCTGCCTCCTACACGCTCGGAGTGGGCCCGCCGACCCGTTCGAGTAGGCGTCGCACCGCGTCTCGATTGTCCTCGAAGTGGAGGCGCCGGACGGCTTCCTCGGCCGTGACCCACTCGGCGAGGTCGTGCTCGGAGCTCAGCCGGGGGGCGAACGACCGCGTGACCTCGACAGCATAGGCGTGAAGTCGCCAGGTCTCGCCGTTGTCGGCGACGAACGGGACGTGCCAATCAAGGTCGACGACCTTTCGGGGGTCGGTGAGTCCGGTCTCCTCGAGGAGCTCCCGTCGTAGCGCGGACTCGAAATCGACGTCGGACGGGTCGACCTTTCCGCTTACGGGTACCCAGACCCGCCCGCGCGCCGGGGGCCGGCGGAAGAGCAGGAGCTCGACCGGATCTCCCGCGAAAAGGTAGCCTTCAACGCACTCGCGCGCGACCGGACCGAGCTCGGGAGGCACTAGCCGCCCCGGGTCAGGATCCGAAGGATCGCCTCGGCGGGCGCCCCGTTCGTTTGGAAGAGCGCCTCGACCGCCTCTTCGCGAGAGACGTTCGCCTGCTCCATCACCAGCTTGATGTCCTCCTCGGGCGGGCCCGAGGGGGCGGCGGGAGGCGCGGCCGGAGCGGCCCCGTGAACGGCGCCCCCGGGAGCGGTCCCGACGGCCCCCGCACTCCGGGCCCGGACCTCGGGGGTTCCCACGACTTGGTACGTCCGAACGCCCTGGACCGTGAGGATCGTCACTTCCGGCGCGCGGAACACGTGCTCCTTGGAACGGGTCCGAACGATGACCTCTTCGACGTCCGGGAGGCCCTCGCTCTTCATCCCGAGGCGCCGCATCATCATCTCCATCTCGCGCTGGTTGCGCGGTCCTCCGGGGATCATCGACGTGCCTCCGCCCTCTCGAACCTACTTCTCGTCGTCCTCGGAGCTGGTCGCAGCCCGTATCTTCCGCTCGAGATCCACGTCGACCAGGACGCTCGCGTCCGAATCGGACGCGGCGCCGCCCCGGGGTCGGCGCCTCGACCGGGACTCCACCCGGATCCGCCGAGTCTGCCCTGCGAGGTCCTCGAGCAGGCCCGACACCCCGGCGAGAAGGTTCCAGCCGGTATGGGAGGCGTAGAAGATGCCGTGGTTCGTGTGCAACCTCGCCTCGACCGTGAGGTCGTTCGTGCGGTGGGTCGCGTGCGGGGCGAAGTGCAGGGAGAGGAGGGTCGGCTGGACGTACCGTGCGACCCGGTGCAGCCCCCGGGCGACGACGTCGTCGATCTCCGCGAAGAGCACGGGGTCGCCCGAACCGCGGAGACCAGTGATCTCTACGTAGACGTCTTCGACGTGTCCCTTCGGACGTACGGGCCGCGCGCGGCCGACCACGAGGCCGAGGAGGTCCGACTGGCCGAGGATCCCGGTGGGGCGCCGGTCCTCTACGACGAAGACGCTCGACACCTTCTCCTCGATCATCCTCAGCGCCGCCTCGCGCGTCGAGGTCCCCGCGGCGACGGTCACGGGCGGGGACCGCATGATCGAACCGACGCTGACATCGAGCACGGAGCGGCTCGTCCGCGCGTCGCGCTTGCCTCCGAGGACGGGCTTCCAAAGGACCTTCCCGAGGTCGGAGACGCCGACGGCGCCGACGAGGCGGCCCTTGCGGTCGACGACCGGCAACGGATGCTCTTCGAGCACCCGCACGCGCGTCAGGAGGTGGCGGCAGAGTTCGTTCTCTTCCACGACCTCGTTCGCGGACCGCGCGACCGCTTCGACCGGCGGGCTGTCGTCCCCAAGGACCTGGGGGAGGTCGGGCAGCGCCCGGATCAGGTCGGTCCGAGTGACGATCCCAAGGATCTCGCCGCGACGCCCCACGACCGGGGCGGCCCGCAATCCCGCGGCCAGCAGGCGTTCGACGAGCTCGGGGTACGGGGTGGTCGGCGTGATGAGCGGCGGCAGGATCAGGAGGTGCTCGACCTTGGTCGCGAGCGGGCGATTCGAGCGGCGCGCGATCGATTCGAACGTGATCATCCCGATCATGCGCCCGCGGCGCAGGACAGGGATCTCGTGGAACCCTTTCGACCGCATCAACCCGAGCGCTTGCGAGATCGGCGCGTCGGGCGGGAGCGTCACCGGACGCTCGGTCATGAGGTCGGCGGCCGTTGGCCAGGAGATGGGCATAGGGGTGCCACCCGAGCAGGAGGCTTTAGCACCTGCGGTCGACTGAGAGAGGCCTAGGCGAGGTCCCGGGCCATCTGGTAGCCGTTCTCTCCGTCCGAGTAGTAGGCCCGCAAGAGGTCTGTGACGGAGAAACGGTATCGCGTGTAGAACCGGATCGCGGTCGCGTTGGAGACCCGCACCTCGAGCGTGACCCGGTGGAACGTACGTTCCCGGCACCGCTCGAAGAACGTTGACATCAGGAGGGCCCCGATCCCCTGCGCACGGTGGCCCCGCTCGACGGCGAACATCAGGACCCGCGCCTCGCCGGTCACCTGGTTGACGCCGAGAATGAAACCGACCGGTATGTCGTGAGAATCGGCCGCGACAAGGAACCCGTCCGGCCAATCCGTCCCCAGCGACGCGTACAGCGACGGGTCGTAGTGCTCGTGGAGCGCCTCGGCGACGATCGACGCGATGAACGGGACGTCGGAGAGGCGGAAGCCCCGCAGGGTCACGGTCGGCCGACTCTCGGGGAACACCGAGGAGGTGGGGCCCGGGGCGGTGTCAGCGATACATCTCACCCGGCCCTTCCGGTTCGGCAGCGCGCATGCTCGACATGGACTCGCGCGTCTGTTGGAGGGTCCGGCGCACCTCTCCTTCGATCTCCCGTGCCTTCTCGCGCAGCGGCTTCGTATCGAGGACGAGCAGGGGGACGAGCGGTTTGATCGTCTCGATCACCTTCGCGGCGGCCCGTGCATCCGGGTGGTCCTTATGGGCCTGAGCGACCAGGCAGAGGACCGGCGTCGCCCGACCGATCGCTCCCATAAGCAGGCCCCCGGCGAGGCCCGTGACCACCCCGTTCGCGGCATCGAATCGGTACTTTTCGAGCAACGGAGCCGCCGCCCGGTTCGCCATCGCCACGATCCGGGCATCCCCCCGGGTCTCGTTCTCGATCGGTTGGCCCTCGACCGCGACGATCAGTTGGACCCCCTTCGCCTCGGCCCAATCCAGGAGGACCCGGCCGAGCTGGTTCAGCATGTTCACCGGCGGCTGGATGTCAGAGATCACGACGAGGAGCTGGTCGCAGCTGCGGTCGACGCCGCAGACGAGCTTGCTCGCGTAGATGCGGACGGGCGCGCTGACGATCCCCTCCTCCATGATGACCGTCGGCGGGAACTCCTCGCTGATCATGTACGCCACCAGGCTCATGTCCAAGGAGTGCACGAGGTACGAGGCGGCCACGGACCCGACCAGACCGTGCGTCGGGAACCCGACGACCATCATCGCCCCCCGAAGCGATTCGTCCCGGGTGTCGACGATGCGTAGCTCGCCTGACTCCATGCGCCGGGAACCTCGCTGACCTCCGAGCCCAGCCCGGTCCGGCTTATTCCGCTTTGGTAGGAAAGCCCGGGAAAGCGGAAGGCCCCGCACGAACCCTTAAGAACCGAGTCCATGCGTACGCCGCTCGACGCACGATGAAGGTCCTGATCACCGGAGTCGACGGGTACTCGGGATGGCCGCTCGCCCTCCACCTCCTCTCGCGAGGTCACGACGTGGTCGGCCTCGACAACTTCGTGACCCGCCGGCGGGTCCGCGAGGTCGGCAGCTGGTCCGCGACCCCCCTCCCGGCCTTTCCGCGCCGACGGGCGGCCGTGAAGGAGGTCCTCGGGAAGGAGCTCGGTTTCCACCGAGGGGACATGGGGCGCTACGAGTTCGTCCGCGACGTCCTCCGCGCCGAGCGGCCGGACGCGATCGTCCATCTGGCCGAGCAACGCAGCGCCCCGTACTCGATGATCGACGTCCACCACGCCGTCGCAACGCAGGTCGAGAACCTCACCGGGACGCTCCACCTCGTCTACGCGATGCGGGAATGCTGCCCCGAGGCCCACCTCGTCAAGATGGGCACGATGGGAGAGTACGGCACCCCGAACATCGACATCGCCGAGGGGTTCTTCGACGTCGACTTCCACGGCCGCACGGACCGGGTGCCGTTCCCGCGACAGGCGGGGTCCTGGTACCACTGGAGCAAGGTCTTCGACTCCGGCGACGTGATGTTCGCCACCAAGATCTGGGGCCTGAAGGCGACCGACGTCATGCAGGGGGTGATCTACGGGATCCGCACGCCCGAGATCACGGACGACCGGCTGCTGACCCGGTTCGATTTCGACGAGACCTGGGGGACGGCGCTCAACCGGTTCATCGCGCAAGCCGTTCTCGGTCTTCCGATCACCCCGTACGGGAAGGGAGAGCAGAAACGGGGATTCATCGCCCTCGAAGATTCGATGCAATCCTTGCGCATCGCCATCGAGAACCCCCCTCGCCCCGGAGAGTACCGGGTCTTCAACCAGTTCGACGCGTACTACTCCGTGAACGAGCTCGCCGAGCTCACGCACCGGGTCGCGAAGGAGTTCGGCCTTTCCCCCACGATCGACCACCCGGCGAATCCGCGGGTCGAGACCGAGCAGCACTACTACAACCCGCTCCACGACAACCTGGTCGGGCTCGGGTATCGTCGGACCCGCGCGCTCGAGGACGTCGTCCGCGAGATCTTCCACGACCTGATCCGGTACCGCCGTCGACTCGAGGCGCGGAAGCACGTCGTGATGCCGACCGTACAATGGCGGTCCGGGGACAGCCGTCCCGCCCTGGACGCTCGCGTTCCCCCTCCGCGCGTCGCTCCGCCCGCCGGACCGACCGAACCTTCCGCCGAAGGACCCACGGCGTAGAGACGTTCGATGCTGGCGATCGTCACCCTGGCGGGCGAAGGGACCCGGATGCTTCCCTGGTCGCGGGGCCTGCGCAAGGAGTTCCTGCCGCTCTACGACCGCGGTGAGAACGGCACGCCCGTGTTGAAGCCGGTCGCCCACCTGGTCGTGGAGTCGCTGATCCGCGCAGGCGCCGACCGGATCACGGTCGTCGTCCAGCCGAAGGACGCTGCGTTCGTCCAGAACTACTTCACGGTCGACCCCGCCTTCCTCGAGCGGCATCGCGACGTGGCGGAGCGCCTGACCGAGACCCGACGGTTCTACGAGACGATCGGAGGGGTCCACTTCGACTTCGCGGTCCAGCCGCACCCGGTCGGGTTCGGGGACGCGGTGCTCCAGGCGACGGCGAAGACCCGTCGCCGCGCGTGCTTCGTCCACGCGGGCGACGCATTCCTCGACGAGCCGCGCCGGGGGTTCCTGCTGCGATTGATGGGGGAGTACCTGCGGCAGGAGAAGCCCGATGCGGTCCTCCTGGTCCGGGCGGTGAAGGACCCACGGCGCTACGGTGTCGTGGAAGGGACGCTGGCGAAGCCGTTCCACGGGATCCGGCGGCTCGACGTGACCGGGATGGTGGAGAAGCCGGCGAAGCCCCGCAGCCGTTGGGCCGCGACCGCCGTCTACGCGTTCTCTCCGGCGATCTTCCCGGCGCTCGAAGCATACCGCCGGGCCGAGCACCCCCGCGAGCTCGAGCTGACCGACGGGATACGCACTCTCCTCGCCCGCGGCGGCCGGGTCGCTGCGTTCGTTCTCGACCCCCCGCTCGGAGTGTGGCGGTCGGTCGGCTCCCCCGAAGGATTCGCCCGGGCGCTCGCCCGGACCCGCGCCCAGGCACGCCGCCGGCCGTCAGCGAGAACGAACGATTAAATTAAGCCGCACCGGGTCATTCCCCCCGAATACCAATCAAACCGTTTCGGCACCGAACGGCGAGAGGGTGGATGTCCGATGAAGCGCCAGATGGTCGATATGCTCGCGGAACTGATCAAGATCCCGAGCGACCCGTTCGCGGACAAGCAGGAGGTGCTCGACTACGTCCAGTCGTTCACCGACCAGATCCACATGCGCAACACGCTGTTCGGCGACCCGCAGGCCCCGGCGCTCCTCGCGGAGTTCGGCCAGGGCGGCGTCGTTCTCTCCGGACACCTCGACACGCCGCCGATCGGAGACTACTGGAGCTTCTCGCAGAGCCAGCTCGCGTCGGGCCGCATGTACGGGCGCGGCGCGGCGGACATGAAGGGCACCGTGGTCGCGATGCTCGAGGCAGCCCAGGACCTCGTGGCGCGGAAGATCCCGATCGTCCTCGCGTTCACCACCGACGAGGAGACCTCGATGCAGGGCGCGATGGCGCTCGCGAAGACCCTGCCCCTGCGCCGGGCGAAGGCGGTCGTGGTCGGGGAACCCACGGGGCTCAAGGTCGCCTACGCCGAGAAGGGCGTCCTCGACCTCGCGATCGAGACGCGGGGCAAGGCCGCGCACGGCGCGATGCCGCACTTGGGGGAGAACGCGATCGGAAAGATGATGCGGATCCTCCGCGGTCTCGAGTCGTTCAAGGGTCGGATCGCCCACCCCGAGCTCGGCAGCGTCACGCTGAACATCGGGACGTTCAACGGGGGGACCCGCTTGAACGTCGTGCCGAACCGGGCGACCTCCGAGGTCGACATCCGATTCCCCCCGCCCTACACGCCCGACCAGCTCTACCACGAGATCGAGGAGCACCTGCGTCGGATCAAGACCCCGTTCACCCTGCGCCGGATCCTGACGATGCCGGCGGTGCAGATCGACCCGAACTCGGAGCACGTGAAGTTCCTGCGGGACGTCGCGCAGGCCGAGGCGACGGTCCTCGTCCACGCCTCGGAGGCGGTCCACTACACTCAGGTGAACCCGCGCGTCGTGATCTACGGGGCGGGCGAAGAGGAGCTCTCGCACCAAGCGAACGAGTACGTGAAGGTCGAGTCGGTCGCCCGCGCGACCGAGGTCTACAAGAAGTACGCCCAGCGGCTCGCGTCCCTGAAGACCCTCTCGTAGGGAACGCTGCCCTCCCGCCCGTGGCATCAAGTAAGAGAAGGGCTACTTCGCCGCTGTGAAGGTCGCGCTCGTATCCACCCGATACCCCCCGGGACCGGGCGGGGTCGAGCGGCACGTCGCCGAGCTCGCGCCGCGCCTGGCGGCGCACGGGCACCGGGTCGATGTCTACACGAGCGACCTCTACCGGGAATTCCCCTGGCAACGACTCCCCTCGAGCGTGCCCCGCGAGTCGCCGACCGCGTTCGGCGCGGTCCACCGTCTGCCGGTCTGGTCGCTTCCCGGAGAGCTCCACTACCCGTTCTTTCGGGGACTCGCGGCGGCGCTGGCCCGCGACCGCCCGGACCTCGTCCACGCCCACACGTACGGAACGAACCAGGTCGCCGTGGCGCGACGCCACCGGCGCCGGTACGGGACTCCCTTCCTCCTGACGGCCCACTTCCACCCGATCTGGTCGATCGAAGGAGGCTGGCTGCGTCACCAGATCCGGGGGTTCTACGACCGCCGTATGGCCGGCCCGGTCATGGCCGAAGCCGCCGTGGTCGTCGTGCAGACCCGGGAAGAGGAGCGGCTCCTGCGCTCGCTCGGCCTCTCTCTGCCGCGCGTCGTGATCGTACCTCCCGGCTACTCGCCCCTTCCGCCCCCGCCGTTGGGGGGCCTCCGGTTCTCCGAGAAGTTCGAGATCGACGGGCCGTTCGCCCTCTTTGTCGGACGGCTTGCCTCGAACAAAGGGCTCCTCTACCTGGTGGACGCGTTCGCCGCGCTCTCGAGGGAGGACCCGACGGGCCATCTCGTCCTGGTGGGCGAGGACGGAGGGATGCGTCCGGCCGTGGAGGCGCGCATCCGGGCCCTCGGGCTCGAACGCCGCGTCCACGTCCTCGGCCATCTCGAGGACGAGCAGCTGGTCGCGGCGGCCTACCGCGAGGCCCGTCTGACCGTGCTGCCGAGCGACTACGAGGCGTTCGGCCTCGTCCTCCTCGAATCACTCGCCCAGGGAACGCCCGTCGTCGCGACCCGGGTCGGTGGGATCCCCGAGGTCGTCGAGGACGGTCGCGCCGGTCTCCTCGTCCCCCCGGGCTCCGTTCCCGAACTGACGCGGGCCCTCCGTACGCTCTGGACGGACCGCGACCTTGCCCGGCGTCTCGGGGACTACGGCCGGACCGAGGTCGTTCCCCGATTCACGTGGGAGGCGCTCGCCGACCGGCTGGACGCGCTCTACCGGGAGGTGGTGCCGCGATGAAGGTCGTGCACGTGACCCTACGGTTCGACGCGCCGGGCGGGGTCGAGACGAACGTGCACGAGGTGACGCGCCGATTGCGCGCGGCCGGCGACGACGTGGAGGTCTACGCCAGCGACCTGTATGACGAGGCAGGATGGGAGCGCCGGTCCACCTACGCCCCGACGGTGGACGGCGTCCCCGTGCGCCGTTTTCCGGTCTACAAGCGGCTCGTCCCTGGGCTCACGATGCCGATGATGGTCGGCCTGATCGACGCGCTCGCGGAGAGCGGCGCCGACGTCATCCACGCGCACTCTCATCGCTACGGCCATGTCCTGCAGGCCGCCGCGGTCGCCGACCGGCGCCGGATCCCGCTCGTCGTCTCCCTCCACTATCATCCCGCGGACCGAAGGGAGCCACCGCTCAAGCGGGGGCTCCTGAGGATGCAAGATGTCGGGTTCGGTATGACGGCGTACCGGGTCGCGCGGGCGCTGGTCGTCCAGACCGGCCGCGAAGGCCGGCTCGCCGCGGAGTTCGCGCCCTCCCGCAAGCTCCGGGTGATCCCGCCCGGCATCGACCTCGCCTCCTGGGACCACCCGGAGCAGGACCGGACCGATGGACTCGATCTTCCCGCGGAGTACCTCCTGTTCGTGGGGCGGGTCGCCTCGAACAAGGGGCTCCCGCAGCTGATCGACGCGCTCGCCGCCCTGGAGGCCGACACCGCCCGTCCCCTCGTGATCATGGGACGCGATTGGGGTGCGCGTGCGGAGATCGAGGAACGGGCCCGGACCCGCGGCGTGGCGGACCGAGTCCGCTTCCTCGACCACGTGGCGGACCCCGCGCAGTACCGGGGCGTCATCCGAGGGGCCCGAGTGCTCGTGCTGCCTTCCGAGTGGGAGGCGTTCGGCCTCGTGCTCCTCGAGGCGATGGCCGCGGGAACCCCCATCGTCGCCACCGCGGTGGGAGGAGTCCCCGACGTGCTGGACGAGGGCCGCGCCGGACGCCTCGTCGCCTACGGCGACCCGGCCGCTCTCGCCGAGGCCGTACGCTCCGTGTTCCAAGACCCCGAGACCACCCGACGGCTGGTCCGGACGGCCTCGGCCCACGTCCGCGCCTTCGACTGGTACGAGACGGCCGCCCGGCACCTGGCGCTCTATCGCGAGGTCCTCGCGGCCTGAGGGCGCGGGCGCTCGAGTCGGACGAGCTCTTCTCCCACGTGGGCGAGGGGCTCGGAGGTCGGCCCGGGCCGCAGGCGAGCGGCCGCCGTGAACAGCCGGCCCACGAGACCGACGATCACGAGGGCGACCCCTCCGTGGCCTCGCGGGCGTACTCCCGGAAGACCTCGAGCCCGCGACGCAGGTTCTCCCGGGACGCGGCGAACGAGATGCGGAGGTGGGAAGCGCCGAGCGTGCCGAACGCGTCGCCCGGGGTCGTGATCACTCCGCGCCGAAGGATCTCGGTCGCCACCTCCAGGGCTGAGCGGTTCCAGGAGAAGCGCGGGAACACGTAGAACGCCCCGTCGGGAGGGACGAGGTCGATCCCGGGGGTCCGGGCCAGGAGCCGGGTCACGAGCGTGCGGCGGGCCCGGAACTCTCGGACCATCGCGCGCGTCGCAGCATCGCCGCTCTCGAGGCACGCGAGGACGGCCACCTGCGTGGGTGTGGGAGGACAGGCCATGATGTGGTAATGGACCTTGTTCAGGTCGGGCGCGAGAGCGCGGGGCGCGACCAGGAATCCGATCCGCCAGCCGGTCATGGCGAGGCTCTTCGAGAACGAGTTGACGACGATCGCGCGGTCGCTACGGCCCCAGAACGAGGTGGCCGGCGTGTCGTAGACGATCTTCTCGTAGACCTCGTCCGAGACGATCGAGAGGTCGTGGCGGTCGGCGAACGCCGAGAGCCGGTCGACGTCCTTCTTCGGAAGGACCGCCCCGGTCGGGTTCGAGGGACTGTTCACGACCAGCGCGCGGGTCCGGGGCGTCACGAGCTGTTCGAGCTCGTCGAGGTCCGGCAGGTATCGGCGGCTCGCGGTGAGGCTGTAGGGCACGGGCTTCGCCCCGGCGAGGCGGGCGTGGGGGGCGTAGAGCACGAACCCCGGGTTCGGGACGAGCACCTCGTCCCCCGGGTCGTAGAGCGTGAGCGCGACCGTCATCAGGCCCTCGGAGCCGCTGGTCGTGACGATGACGTTCTCGCGGGTCGTCGAAGAGAGCTGGGCACGGTAGCGCTCCGCGATCTTCTCGCGCAGCGCAAGGATCCCGGCGGAGGGCCCGTAGTGGTTCATCCCGGTCCGGACCGCCTTGCAGAGCGCCTCGATCGCCTCGGCCGGCGGGTTGAAATCGGGTTCTCCGAGTCCGAGGTTGATGGCGTCGGGGGGCGCCGCCTCGAACATCCGACGAATGCCTGACAGCTCGACGAGGCGCGCCCGCTCGGCGACCATCGGGCGTCGACCGGTGCCCACTTCATTACCGTTGTGCCGTGCGACGGTACGACTCGCGTCGAGAGCGGTTCGAAGCCCCCGGGCACAAGCCACATCTATCCGGTTCGCTCCCTTGGAACCGGGTCCAGCGATGACGGTTCGCGTCGTGGTCGGGGCGCAGTTCGGCGATGAGGCGAAAGGGAAGATCACCGACTTCCTCGCGGCGGACGCACGCTTCGTCGTCCGTACGGGCGGAGGCCCGAACGCGGGGCACTCGATCCATCTGCCCGAGGGCACGGTCGTGCTCCACCAGCTCGCCTGCGGAGTCCTGCGCCACGGCGTGGTCGGGGTCAGCGGTCCGGGGATGGTCCTCCAGCCGATCACCCTCGAGGAGGAGATGCAGACGCTCGAACAGCGGGGCCTCCTCCGGGGCCAGGTCGTGATCTCCGACCGCGCGCATGCGCTCCTCCCGATCCACGAGATCCAGGACGGCTGGGAGGATGACCTCCGGTCGAAGCGGAACCCCGCGGCGGGTCTCGGGACGACCCGGCGCGGTATCGGACCGGCGTACGCCGACCGGGTCGGCCGCTGGGGGCTACGCATGTCCGACCTCGCGCGTCCCGCGGTCCTGCGTGAACGACTCGAATTGCTCTATGCGACCAAGACCCAGGTCCCCGGACTCCCGCCGGTGGACGACCTCGCCGCACGCCTTGCCGAGGTCGGCGGGCGCCTCGCCCCGTACATCCGGCCGACCGAGCCGCTCCTTTGGGACGCGATCGGACGCAGCGAGAACATCTTGCTCGAAGGCGCGCAGAGCGCCCTCCTCGACATCGACTTCGGAACGTACCCCTTCGTGACGAGCTCCCACCCGACCAGCGCCGGCGCGCTCGTCGGGAGCGGGATCCCTCCGACCGAGGTCGACGAGGTGATCGGGGTCGCCAAGGCCTACTCCACGCGGGTCGGGGCCGGACCGTTCCCCACGGAAGACACGGGCGAGCAGGGCGAGTTCCTTCGCCGGGTCGGCGGGGAGCGAGGAGCGACCACGGGTCGGCAACGGCGCTGCGGCTGGCTCGACCTGGTCCTCTTGCGGTACGCGGCCCGGCTCAACGGGTTCACGTCCCTTGCGATCACGAAGGTCGACGTGCTCGGGGGCCTCGACGAGATTCCGGTCTGCGTGCAGTACCTCATGCCCGACGGCTCGACTGTTCGGGACGTCCTGCCCTCCCAGGCCGACGACCTCGCTCTGGCGCAGCCTGTATACGAGCGGTTTCCGGGCTGGCCCGAGTTCCACGAGCGAACGAAGGCGAGGCTGCACGGCGAGGGGGCCCACGCCCTCCCCTCGACCTTGCGCCGGTATCTCGACCGCATCACCGAGGAGACGGGAGTGCCGGTCGAGTTCGTCGGTTTCGGCCCGGGACGGGACGAGACCGTGAGGCTCGCGCCGCGCCTGGGGGCCGGAGGCCGGACCGGACTCACCGCCTGGTCCGGCTGAGCCCCTGCCCGTGGCCTTCGACCCGTTCCTCTACGTCGCCCTCGCGCTCGGGGTGGTGGCGGGCCGGTTCCTCCCCCATCCCGGACCGTGGGTCCCTCGGGCCACGGTCGCGACGGTCGCTCTGCTCGTCGCCCTCCTCGGGGTCATCCTGGCCGGGGTCGGGACCTACGCGCTCGTGCTCGCGATCCCGGTCGCCCTCGGATTTGCCCTTCTGATCCTCGGGCTCACCGCGGCGATCTACCTCGCGATCGTGCGCGGTCGCTCCTCCGAGACAGTAGAGCCCCGTCCGATGAGTGCTTCGAGCCGAGTTCCGTGGCTCAGCTTCGGCCTATTGGCATCCTTGGTCGTCGGCTATGCCCTCGGGCGGATCGTCGCGATCCCGGCGAGCGCGGCCCTGCCCTACGCTCTCTACGCCCTGCTCGCTCTCGTGGGCTTCGACCTCCACCTTCGCTGGCGCTCGCTCCGAGGGGTCTGGGTGCCCCTTTCCGCGGCGGTCTCGGCCGCGATCGCGGCTGCGGTGGTGTTCTGGGTCGTCTCGGGGACCGCGCTCTCGGTCTCGCTCGCCACGACCCTCGCTTTCGGGTGGTACACCCTCGCGGGACCGCTCGTGGTCGCCCGGGCCGGGGCGGTGCTGGGCCTTCTCGCGTTCCTGACGAACTTCTTCCGGGAGAACCTCACGATGGTCCTCTCCCCCGTGGCCGGGCGACGTCTGCGGGGCGCCGGCCTCGCCGCGCTGGGGGGCGCCACCGCGATGGACACCACGCTCTACTTCGTCACCCACTTTGGCGACGAGGAGGCGGCCAGCCTCTCGCTCGCGAGCGGTCTCATCCTGACGGTGACCGCGAGCCTGGTCCTCCCTCTCGTGCTCGCCCTGCCCCTCTAGCATTCCTTAAACGGAGCCGGGGCTCGTCCGAAAGCGTCGGGCTCGTGGTCCAGCGGTTACGACGTCGCTCTCACACAGCGAAGACCGCCGGTTCGAATCCGGCCGAGCCCACCTTCTCCCGAGGGCAGCACCGCTCGTCCTCGCGACCGTGACCCGTCCACCCGCCCGCCGGTCCCGGAAGGGAGACTCGATCCGGGGCCGCGATGGCGGGGAGGTAGTGTTACTTTTTGGAAAGACGACATACTGCTTATATGCCATTCCGCGTAGACCTGTTCGTGTCGTCCCCCGGCGCAACCGCAGTGGGGGTGTCGACCCAGACCAACCCGTACGTTCTATCGCCCCAGGAGCGACGGGGCGCGACGATCATCTTCAGTGCCATCATCGCGGCCACGGTGGGGGGATTGGCCCTCACCTTCATCATCGGCCAGACCTACGGCATATTCATCGGACTCGCGATCCTCTCGTACACGCTCGGCCTCCGACACGGGGTCGACGCGGACCACATCTGCGCCATCGACAACACCACTCGGAAACTGCTCCAGGACGGGCAGAAGCCCTACACGGTCGGGACCTGGTTCTCGCTCGGGCATTCCACGATCGTCATGGGAATGCTGGTCGGCCTGGTCGTGGCGGCCCGCTTCGTCCTCAGCGTCTATCCTACGTTCGCTTCGGTGGGGGCCGTCGTGGGAACCGGCATCTCGGCCGGCTTTCTCTACGTGATCGCGTTCATCAATCTGTTGATCTTCTGGGAGGTCTACCTCATCTTCAAGGGACTGAAGGCGGGCACCCTCGACAACGACAAGCTCGAAGCGCAGCTGAACAGCCGAGGGTTCATGAACCGGTACTTCAACTGGCTCTTCAAGTTCGTCAACAAGCCGTGGCAGATCTATCCGGTCGGCGTCCTCTTCGGCCTCGGGTTTGACACGGCCACCGAGGTCACCCTCATCGCCGTCACCGTCACGGTCGGAACCGCGGCGGTCGGCTTCCCCTTGTGGGCGGTGCTGATCCTCCCGTTCATGTTCGCCTGTGGAATGGTGCTCACGGACACCTCCGACGGCATCAGCATGCGGTACGCGTACGGGTGGGCGTTCGCCAATCCGATCCGCAAGGTGTTCTACAATCTCACCCTGACGTTGATCTCCGTCATGGTGGCCTTCATCGTCGGAACGATCGAGATCCTGGGAGTGCTCGCGTCGGAGTTCAGC
>JBEKJT010000019.1:0-17088 GCA_050011075.1 Thermoplasmata archaeon | reverse complement strand
GAACGGTCCGAGACGGGACGGGGTCAGCACCCGTCGACTCCCCGCACAGAGGATCCCGATCCCGAGGATCGGGGCGAACCAGAGGATCGCCGGACCGATCGTCGTCTGACCCGTGCCCGGCACCGGCACGAAGAGAACGATCGATATCGCTCCGAAGATGACCACCGCGAGCGCGAGCGCGTCCCGGACGACGCTGCGGTCGGTCGGGAGGCGGACCCAAACCCGCGCGGAGCGTTGCCGACCCCTTCGCCACCGGATGATGAACCCGGTCGCGACCACCGCGAGGAGGGCGAGCGCCTCGAACGCGGCGAAACCGACGTAGGCTCCCGCGCCGAGACTGGGCAGCAGCACTTTGCCCACGAACGAGGTCGTTCCGTAGAACCAGAAGGCGAACGTCGCGGTGAGGAACCCGGCCAGGAACACGAGCTCGCGGGTCGGGAAGCGGCGGCTCCAGAGGCCCGGCCGCCACAGCTCGAGGAAGAGGATCCCGCCGAGCGCGCTGATCGCGAAGAAGTACGATGAGAGGTGGTGGGTGACGACCAGCGCCCCGCCCGTCAGCGCGAGCGGCAGGTACCAGCGAGCATCATGCCGGCCTTCGACCAGGAGCCAGAGCATCGCGACGCAAAGGAAATCACCGAGGGCGAGGGGCGCCGGGTGAGCGATCGAGAAGAGGCGGGGCATCGCGACCGATGCGAACGCCGCGCCAAGAAGGGCGACCGTGTCGTTCGGGTAGATGCGACGGAACAGGAGGAACAGAGGGAAGACCGAGAGGACGGCGACGACCGGGATGATGACCGTCAGCGCCGAGAACGCGTCGATGCCGAGCGCTCCGGCTCCCGCTCCGGCCAGCAGGTAGATCCCGGGAAAATCCGGATACGCCGTGCCCCAGCCCGCGTAGGCGGCCCCGTGCGGAAGGGTCCCGCTGGAAAGGAGGGCCGTCGTCAGGCGGAAGTATTCTCCGGTGTCGGACCCGAAGAGCGCGTAGGAGAGGTACGGTTCGAGCGCGAGGAAGACGAGGATCAGCGCGAGGCCCCCGAGCAAGAGCGCCGTCTCCGGTCGCATCTGAGGGGAATCGTCGGGGGAGGCCCCGGGGTCCTCCCGGCCGTTCTCGCCCGCCATCGTGCGCCGGCATGGAGAACCGCCTCCTATAGCCGTGCCTGCGCAACCGCCGGCGTTCTCAACCCAGCCCGCTGGCCAACCTAACCCATAAATAGGGGGGGTTGGTGCGCCCGATTCGAGGCCGGCTCGAATGCCCTCTGCCCGCCGTCAGAAGAAGCCCGCACGACCGACTCCGAAGGCGAGGGCGCCCGCCCGACGCCCGGCAGCCCGGCCGCCGGCGAGAACCGCCGCGAAGAAGCCGGCGCCCAAGCCCTCGCGCCCCGCGTCCGGCCTGAGTTCTCAGAAACCGGTGGCGTCGCCCCCGGTCCCCTCTCTCGAGGTCCCGCTTCCTGGTGGTCGCCGCCACATTCTCTCGCTCTCGTTCGTGCGGGACGGGGACGAGTTCCTTGCGCGGCTCGAGACCGACTCCGGGCACATCACGGAGCTCAAGAACCGGTCCCTCGACCAGTTGCTCACCCTCGTTGCCGGCGAGCTCGAGGACCTGCTCGAGTGAAACGCACGACGCCCGTCAGGGCGCTGGTCGGGTTGGAGTGAGCAGTCCTTCCTCGAGTAGGTAGACCTTGGGACGGTGGCCGGACGCCCAGACCTCCACCGATTCCAACGGGATTCGGGAGAGCGGGCCGGCCCGGTAGCGGCGAATGACCCGAACGGTGGTCTCTCCGAGCGGAGGCCATGCGGTCCGTCGTCCCCAACGGCTGACCACCACCACTCCGGTGACGGAGATCTCGATCGCGCGGGGCGCGGGGTCCAGGGAAAGCACCGCCCCCAGCGCACCCACGAGAACGGCGATTCCGGCGAAGATGATCAGTGCGTTCTCGGCCCCGGGACTCGTGCCCCCGGGCGCCGTCCGGCCGACCGTGGCGAAGACGACGAACAGGGTGGTCAGTGCGACGAGGTAGCCCAGCGTGAGGCGAACGACCCGTTGGGTGCCACCCGAGTTCGGCCTTCGCTCGGCCGGTCCGGTCGCGGTCGTTCCCGCGGCCACGGCGGCTACCCGCACGGGCCGTGGGGGAGCGGACCGGGGGATACGCACGGCTCGGGGGCCCGCCACTTCCTACCTCACGTTCGAACGGTCGAGTCGCGACCTTAAAACTACCGGCGCTGCATCGGTAGCGCCATGCGGAGTAGGACCGAGTACCTCGTGATGCAGACCCCTCGCCCGCGCGATTTCGTGAACATCACCGAGCGGGTGCGAGAGGTCGTCCGCGCGAGCGGCGTGAAGGACGGCCTCGCGCTGGTCTCGTCCATGCACATCACCGCGGCCGTCTACGTCAACGACGAGGAGCCCGGCCTCAAGCGCGACATCGCAGCCTGGGCCGACCGTCTCGCGCCGCCGGGCGATTACGAGCATCACCGCACGGGCGAGACGAACGGGGATGCCCACCTGAAGAACCTCCTCCTCGGTCACCAGGTCGTACTGCCCGTCACGGCCGGGGACCTCGACCTCGGACCGTGGGAGCAGGTCTTCTACGCCGAGTTCGACGGTCAGAGACCGAAGCGGGTCATCGTGAAGGTCGTCGGCGACTGAACACGGGACCGAAGGCTAGGACCCCTCGAGGTGCGGGTCGTAGGCATGGCCGGCGTCCTTCGGGCGGGCGAGCGGCGCGTGCGGGTCGACGAGCGGCACCTTGCGCGCGATCTCCTTCGCCATGGCCGAGCATGAGGACGCCGGGACCGGCCGGAACGTGTAGCCGGGAAGGGCCAGGTCGTAGGTGACGACTTTCTTCTCGGCGATGGTCTCCCAGACAGCGTGGAAGATCCGGTCGGCCGCGTCGGTCTCGCCGACGTAGCGCAGGAGTCGTTCGACGCAGAGGATCTCGGCGACCGGGTCGGCCTTGTCCTGCCCGGCATACTTCGGAGCGGAGCCGTGCACCGGCTCGAAGACCGCGATGCGTTCTCCGAAGAGCGCCCCCGGAGCTACGCCGAGGCCCCCCGCGAGGCCCGCGCAGAGGTCCGAAACGATGTCGCCGAAGAGGTTCGTAGTGACGATCACGTTGTACTCTTCGGGTTTCTTCGCGAGTTGCATGCACATGTTGTCGATCAGCCGCTCGTCCGCCTTGACGTCCGGGTACTTCGGCGCCATCTCCTGAAAGGCGGTCTGGAAGAGGGCCCCGGTCGTCTTCATGATGTTCGCCTTGTGGACGGCGGTCACGTGCAGGCGATGCTCCCGCCGCGCCAGCTCGAAGGCGAATCGAATTATCCGGTCGGACGCTTTGCGCGTGACGATGTTCACCGTCTCGGCCGCGGAGTGGTCGCGGTCGACCCAGTGTTCCACTCCTGAGTACAGTCCTTCGGTGGCCTCTCGGACGACCACGAGGTCGGTCTCGGGAAAGCGAGTCCCCTCGCCCGCGATGGCCCGCGCGGGGCGCACGGACGCGTAGAGGTCGAGCTGCTGGCGCAGTGCGACGTTGACCGAACGGAACCCGCTCCCGATCGGTGTTGTGATGGGGCCTTTGAGCGCAAGTCGGTTCTTGCGGATCGAATCGAGCACTTGGTCCGGAAGCGGAGTGCCGTGGGCCTGGATCGCCTTCTCCCCGGCGTCGACGACCTCCCAATCGATGGCCACGCCGGTCGCCTCCGCCACGAGCCGGGCCGCGGCGGTCACCTCGGGTCCGATCCCGTCGCCGGGGATCAGCGTGACTCGGTAGCTCATCGTTCCCTCGCCAGCAGCGCCGAGCCTCGGTCGGATTTAAGCGGTGGCCGGTGCGGCGAGCGTCATTTCGGCGGAGCCGTCACGGGGAGCCGGGTCAGGACCGAACGCAGGACCGAGTCGCGCACCGAGGTCTCGTCCGGCACCATCGTCCAGACGACCGCAACGCCGTCCCAGGTCGTCGCGGAGATGTCGGTGACCTCGATGCGCGGCAGCGGGGTGAGCGGGGAAGTCCGCGGGAGCTTCACCGCGATCTCGGTCAGGGCTGCCTCGACCATGGGGACTCCCACCGATTGCGGGAACGTCATCCGGACCCGCACGGACCGCGCGACCCCCGGTGTCTGGCGGAGCACCAGCGCCCCGAGGACGACGCTGTTCGGCACCTGCGCCGTCCCGCCGGTGTCGAGGCGAAGCACCGTGTAGATCAGGCCGACGTCCTCGACGACCCCGGTGTAGCTCGGGTACATCATCTCGTGCGGGTAGCTCGGCGCGAGGGCCCCGTAGCTTCCCGAGACGAACGCGACGCGGTCCCCCGGCCGGAACGGGTCGGCTACGACGATCAGGAGTCCGGCAAAGACGTTCGCGAGCACCGTCTGGGCCGCGAGGCCGAGGACGATCCCGGCCAGGGCGCTCCCGAGAAAGATCGACTCGATCGAGACTCCCGCGAGCCGGAACAGCGCGAGGACCGCACCCACTGCGATGAGAAGGTTGAGGAACAGGCGCACAGCGTGGGCGCGGGTGGTGCCGCCCCGACGGGCCATGAGAGCGTTGATCGCCCCCGTGACGGCTCGCCCCACGAGGTAGGAGACCAGGATGATACCGCCCGCTTCGAGGATGAGGATCTCGGGTTCGTTGAATTCGTTGAGAAACTGGTGATTGAAGATCGTGAACAGGGTGAACAGGAACACGGCGAGGAACGTCGCGACCAGGAGGTCGCGCGCGAGCACGTAGAAGGGTCGGGGCAGCGCGGGAACGGCCATCGGATGCGGCAACGGTCGTTCCGCTTAGCATCTTTCACGGGGAGGGTGGTTGCGTAAACAGTATTCTTATAACTGATAGATATGTGTTGCATTATGTTGCCCATGACCCACCCTGAGGTCCTTGCCGACGACTGGTTGCCTCCCGTTCCCCTCGGCCGCCAGCACGAAGTGGACGAGGTCGTCCGACGTCTCGATCCTCCGGTACCTCGGGCGCCGCCGCCGTGGGTCGTGGGGGTATGCGGACCCAGCGGCTCGGGAACCTCGGTCGTGGCCCGCAGGGCGGCCCGGGAGGTCGCCGACCGGATCCGGGCCGGAATCTCCGCCTCCTCGCCCCGTATCCTCTGGGTCCGGGTTTCCACGACGCGAGGGGCCCACGGGGTCGCGACAGCGCTCCTTCGTCGGCTCGACGATGGGTTCGACGGCCGAGGCTTTCCCGCGGTGGAGATCCTCGCCGGGTTCCTACGTCGGATCCGTCGGGAGGGAAGACCGACCGTGCTCGTCCTGGACGATATCGGTGTCTCCGCCACCGACCTCGTCCCCGCGTTGCGTGCGCTCGGAGCACCGGATCGTTTCTTGCCCGAAGGGGAGAGCGGTCTCCCGGCGGTGTTCACGATTGTCGCGGGACGCCCCGAGGCGCTCGACCGGCTCGACGCCGCGCTCGCAGGTCAGTTCCCGTTCGCCCCTTTCATCCCGCTCGCTCCCTACTCCGACCGGGTCCTCACGGCCATCGTCCAAGATCGCGCCGAGAGGGCGCTCGGCCGGCCCGTCGCGCCGGAGCGCGTCGCGTCTATCGTCGCTCGAGCGGTCGAGGAGGGCGGCGGTGCCCGCCAGGCGGTGGTCCTCCTGCGGCGGAGCCTTCTCGGGAGCTCGTTCGGCCCTTACCCTCCGTTCTCGATCGCTTCAGGGCATTCAGGAGTGTCCATCGAACCCCGGGTGGTTCGAGCGATCGGGGTCGCGACGGGCGGCGTCGCCGCGCACCTCGGCGAGGTCCGACGTCTCGAGGCGGAACTCGCACGGTCGCAGGGTCTTCGCCCGCTGCCCACGACGACCCTTTGGCGACGGATCGTCCGGCTCGAAGCCGCCGGGTACGTCCGCCGAGAGATCCGCGCCGGAGGGAACGGAGGCACCCAGTCCCTCGTCCGCGTCCTGACCCCGATCGAAGAGTGGGTCACGGCTCCCCGTCAGACGGGTATTCTTCGAGGGTCCGGACCGACGGACGGGTTCGGCTTCGGGCTGGCAGGGGACCCACCGGAACGGTTTCGTCCCGGGACGGAGCTACTTCCGTACGACGGCGCAATTGACTAGCGACCATCTCGGCGAGCTTGCGCGAGTGCAGGGCCTGCTCGATCCGGTCGAGCGGGACCTGTCGGAGCGATTCCCGGTCGGGGTATCCCGCTCGGTAAAGAAGGCGAGCCCGGACCCGACCGATCCCCCGGATCCGCACGAGGTCCAGGAGTTCCTCCCGCACGCCGTAGCGGACTCGAAGCGAGAGGTCGTCGATCCGACGACCGGCTCGCGGCTGGAACGCGGTCGCGAGCCGGCTCGCGGCGAAGAGGAGCCACTCTGCGTCCTCGACCTTCGTGCGCACGTCGCCCGCACCGATCCCGTACCGCTGCGTCATCTCGACGAGCGGAGTTTCGTCGATCCACGATTCGAGCACCGTTGCCGTCTTGAGGGTCGCGAGGAAGACGTCGAGGTCGAGCTCGAGCGGCGGCTGCTCGGGCCGGACGAGCAGCTCCTCGGCCTCGTCGGTGTAGCGGGTCAGGAGGTCGGCCTCCTCTCCGCGCCGCAGGAACATCGGTGGAAGGTCCGGGGTCGCGGAGACTGCGGCGAGAAGAGGGAATGCCCCGACGCCGATCGGGGCCCGTTCGAGGACCCCGCGCAGCACGATCGCGCTGAGCGGGTCGAGGTAGAGCTCGCTCGTCAACCGGCCGAAGCGCGTTGCGCGTAACGCTCCGCCCGGTTCGAGGAGCTCGTTCTCCTCCAGGAAGTCCCGGACGGAGCGGACCTTCGCCTCGAGCTCGGACAGGGGAAGCGTGTGCCCGTAGAACGTGGCTGCGAAGAATCCCTCGAGCTCGGCCTCCGTGCTCGTGGCTCCGCTCGCGATCAGTGCCAGGACGTGCATGCGCAGCGCGGGTTCGGCCGCGAGCCGGCTCTGGATCGCCTCCGGGGGCGCGGAAAGGTAGTCATCCAGGAGTCGTTCCTCGTCGTCCGCGCTCCG
The DNA here is from genome assembly GCA_050011075.1 of Thermoplasmata archaeon. Classification (GTDB taxonomy): domain Archaea; phylum Thermoplasmatota; class Thermoplasmata; order Lutacidiplasmatales; family UBA184; genus Lutacidiplasma. The sequence continues at coordinate 10,118 of JBEKJT010000019.1, read as the reverse complement.
GGCCAGCAGGAGCGCTTCCCCGACCGGGTCGAAGCGGGGCCGCCCCGCGCGACCCAACATCTGATGGATCTCCCCCGCGGGGATCGGCGCTTGTAGCCCGAGCCGGTCATCGTAGCGGCTCGTGTCGCGCACGATCACACGGCGCGCGGGGAGGTTGATGCCGGCGGCGAGCGTGGGGGTCGCGACGAGCGCCTTGAGGGCCCGGTCACGGAACGCCCGCTCCACCACGCGCCGTTCGGGGTTGGTAAGCGAAGCGTTGTGAAAGGCGACCCCGTGGGGGAGCAGTCCGCTCAGGCGTCGGATCCCTTCGGTCTCTTCGTCCGACGCGCTCGCGAGCTCCGCGGCCGCGGCGCGGGCCCGGGCCCGCTCTTCGGTCGTGAGAAGGGCCCCCACCGTGCCCGTGAGCGACTCCGCGACCTGCTCGCTCGCCCGGCGACTGTTGACGAAGACGAGCGCCTGGCCGCCTTCCTGGACCACGGTGCGCACCAGGCGTGGCACGGGTTCGCCCGGAGCGGAAAGCTCTCGGATCGTGAGGTCGGTAAAGGTGATGCGGCCGTCGAAGTAGACGCCAAGCTTGAGCGGCACCGGCCGGAACGTGCTCGCGATGTGACGCGCCTCGAGCCATTCGGCCAGTTCCTCCGAGTTCCGGACGGTCGCCGAGAGCGCCACGACCTGAAGGTGGGGGTAGGCGCGGCGCAGGCGGGTGAGGCTGACCTCGAGGGTTGGCCCCCGCTCGGGGTCCCGCAGGAGGTGGACCTCGTCCGCGACCACGACGCCGAGGCGGTCGAGCCAGGGACTTCCGCGGCGCAGGAGCCCGTCCGCCTTCTCGCTGGTCGCGACCAGGACGTCGAGCTTGTCGAGCTTCTCCGCGGGGATGTCGAAGTCCCCGATCGAGATGCCGACCTTGAGCCCGAGCTCCTCGAACTTCGCGAGCTCCTCCGCCTTCTCGTGGGCGAGCGCGCGCAGCGGCACGAGGTAGAGGCCGGTCCGGCCCGCCCTCGCGGCCCGGAGGAGGGCGAAGTACGCGATGAGCGACTTTCCGCTCGCGGTAGGGCAGGCGAGCAGGAGATTCTCGCCCGCCAGGACGGGGCCGAGGGCCATCGCCTGCGGAGGGTAGAGGCTCGCGATCCCGTCCTTCTCGAGCACGCTCCGCCACGAGGGGTCGAGCTCCGTCTCGCCGAGAGGAACGGAGACCAACGGCTCGGGGATACCGACCGCCAACGGACGATTCCCGCGGGATTTCGGCGGCACGCGCTGGCGGAGCCGGGTCGTCCCTAAAAGGTGGGTGCGGTCTCGGAACCGAGGAGGCTTCGGGCGAGGATCAGCTCCTGGATCTCGGTGGTCCCCTCCACGATCGGAAAGACCCGGGCGTCTCTCAGCAACCGCTCCGAGACCGCCCCGGCCCGGACCCCTTCGGGTCCCGCCACATCGACCCCGGCCGAGGCGATCGTCACCGCCGCCCGAGAGGCGACGAGCTTGGCGACCGAGGCGTCCTCGATGAACGGGGCGCCCGCGTCCTTGCGTTCCGCGGCCCGTTCGACGAGAGCTCGGGCGGCGAGAAGGTCGGCGTAGGCACGTGCGAGCGCCGTGCGTTTCCAGGGGTCGTCGTGCGCCTTCACCGTCCGTCGCATCTCGTCGAACGCGGCCTGGGCGACCCCGAGCGCACAGCTCGCGATCCCGACCCTTCCGCCGGTCAAAGCCCCGAGCGCCACTTTGAGTCCCGAACCTTCGGGGCCGAGCAGGCCGTCCGCGGAAAGGGTCACGTTATCGAGGACGAGCTCCGTGGTCTCGCTGCCGCGCAGGCCGAGCTTCTCGAACCGCTGCGCGACCGCGAGTCCCTTCGCGTCCGCCGGCACGATGAACGCCGAGATCCCATGATGGCCGAGCGCGGGGTCCGACGTAGCGAAGACGAGGACGACGCCCGCGCTGACCCCATTCGAGGTGAACATCTTCGTCCCATGCAGGACGTACCCGGACTCCGCTCGGACGTAGCGCGTGGAGATCCGCGCCGTGTCCGAACCGGCACCGGCCTCGGTCAGGGCGAAGGCCCCGACCCCCTTCCCTTGGGCCAGGGGCCGCAGGAAACGTTCCTTCTGTGCATCGCTTCCCCAGGTAAGGATGGGCGAGGCGCACACGGAAAGGTGGACCGCGACTAGGACCGCGACCGCGGCGCTCGCTTGCGAGAACTCTTCGAGCACGGCGACCGTTCCCCGCGCGTCCCCTCCCGACCCGTCCCATTGCTTGGGGAGTCCGAGGCCAAGGAACCCGGCGGTCGAGAGGCTCTGCACGAGCGAATCGGGTACCCGGTCCTCCCGGTCGATGGACGCCGCGAGGGGACGGATCTCGCGGTCCGCGAACGCCCGGGCCCGGGTGCGCCAAGCGGCGGCGTCGCTCCGGTCGGACGATGCCACGGCGGGACGGAGCGCGCCGAACCCTTAAGCTGTGGTGCCGGGTCGCCGGGGCTGGCCGCCAGGAGAGTGCGATGTCGATGACGCCTACGCCAAAGGACCGGTTCACGTCGCTCGACACGCTCGCGGTGGCGCGGGAACTCCGCCGCCTCGACCGCGCGCGCGTCGACAAGGCGTTTGACGTCCTCTCCGGGGGCTGGTCCCTCGTGCTGCGCGTCCCCGGGGAAGGTCGGCGGGAACTCGTGCTCGTTCCGGGACGGTACGCCGCCCTCCTCCCCGAGGCGGCCGACCACACCGAAGAGCTTTCCCCGTTCGCCCGCGAGCTCCGCCGTCTGCTGACCGGCGCCGCGCTCCGAGGGGTCGCCGAGCCCGGCGGCGAGCGGTTCCTCGAGGTCAAGTTCGGCCGGACCGACGATCCGTCCGAGCTTCTTCTCGCGTTCGAGATCTTTGGCTCGGGTAACCTCCTCGTGGCGAAGGAGGGAAAGATCGTGGCCGTGGCCTACCCGCGTCAGTGGGCCCACCGGACGGTCCGCATCGGCGCTGCCTACGCTCGTCCCCCGACCCGCGTCGACCCCTGGGCCCTGAACGCCGAACAGCTCGGGCTCGAGCTCGGCCGCTCGCGCACCGACCTGGCGAGCACGCTCGCCGCGCGCCTCGCGCTCGGCGGCCCGCTCGCCGAGGAACTGATCGCCCGGGGCGGCTGGAACCCACAGGAAGCCGCCGCCCACGCGCCGGATCGCATCGGCCTGCGTCTCCACGAGGAGATGCGCCACCTACAGGACGAGGTCGGCGACCGACCGGCCGGATACCTGTACCGACACGAAGGGGTTCCGGTCGACGCGACGCCGTACGCGTCCCGACGATGGGAGACGGCGGACGGCGTGGAGGTGGCGCCGTCGGCGACCTTCTCGGAAGCGGCCCAGGAGTATTTCGCTGCCCTGGTCCCGCCGACGGTCAGCGCCGAGGAGACCGAGGCGACGCGGGTCCGACAGAACCTCGAACGCCTCCTGGACCAGCAGCGCCGCGCGGTCGACGACCTAGCGAATGCCGTGGACGGGCTGCAGGCCCAGGCCGAGGCAATCTACGCCCACTACCCCGAAGCCGAGGCGGCCTTGGCCGCCGTGCCTCGCGAGGGCGAGCAACCTCGGCGCATCGAGACGGTTCTGGGAGGGGTTCCGGCCGTGTTACTCACGAACCGGTCCCCCCGCGAGTCGGCCCAGGCCCTCTTCGAGGAGGCGAAGCGCGTCCAGGGGAAGCTCGCGGGAGCGCGCGCGGCGCTCCAGGAGTCGGAGCGGCGGGTCGTCCTCCCGAGCTCGGGGGCGACCCCGAAAGGTCGACCGGGAGCATCGGCTACCACGCCCCGCCTCCGGACCCACTGGTTCGAGCGGTTCCGCTGGTTCATCAGTTCGGAGGGAGCCGTCGTGGTGGGCGGGAGGGACGCCGCCTCCAACGATCAGATCGTGAAGCGGCACCTGAAGGAGGGGGACATCTACCTCCACGCCGACCTCCACGGGGCCGCCAGCGTCATCGTCAAGCATCCGGCGCCGGGGTCCCCGGCACTCACCGAGGTTACGTTCCGCGAGGCCGGTCAGTGGGCCGTGGCGTTCTCGAAGGCGTGGCGGGCCGGCCTCGCCTCTGCCTCTGCGTTCTGGGTGTCCCACGACCAGGTGTCGAAATCAGCGGAGAGCGGGGAGTTCGTCGCGCGCGGCGCGTGGGTGATCCACGGGACGAAGAACGTCCTGCGCGATTTGCCGACCGAGCTCGCGCTCGGGACCATCGACTACGAAGGCGAGAGCCTGTGGACCGCGGCGCCGCCCGAGGCCGTCCGTCGGCGCGGGACGGTCCGCGTCGTTCTGACCCCGGGGCCCGAGCGCGAGCGCTCCGACCGGGAGGCAGAGCTCGTCCGCGAGCTTGGCATCGCCCGTCCCCTGCTCCAATCCCTTCTGCCCGCCGGCGGGATCTCCGTGAGACGGGCGTAGACCCGGGCGACCTCGAAGGCGCGGAAGCGGTCGCCGAAACGACGCCAGGTCCGCCCGAGGGCTCTCAAGCCCACGATCCGTACCTCGGAGCCTTCGAGGTCCAGGCGAGCTCCGACTTCCAGAATGGTCTCCGGAGGCCAGGTGTTCTTCAGGGTTCGGGTCCGGGCCCCCACGACGATCGAGATGGGGACCACGGCCCCCACGTCCCGGGTGACCCAGAGCGTCGCCACCTCCTCCGCGCGCGCCTCGGAGGGCGAGGTCCCGGACCGCGTCTCGATCCGATGGATCCGGAGAGCGTCGGGGGACCCCGGGACACCGGTGCCGACCTGCACGCGCCGACCTCGCGGAAGAGTCACCCGCCGGCGGCTCGACCGCGGCCCTTCCGAAACGATCTCGGTCACCTCGACCGAAGAAGGGCCGACGACCTCGAACGGGTGGGTCCAGCGGCACTCCCGACAGCGCGCGACCCCGCGAAGGTTCCCGGGAGGGGAACCCTTCCGGGGCACGATGCGCAGGATCCGGTGGGCTGTCTCTCGCCCGCAGTTGTCGCACCGGAGCGTCGCCGCAAGGAGTCGCCCGGCCTCGGGCGAAGGAGGTTCCTCGGTTCCGGGCGGGGCATCGGGGGCAGGGTCCATGGTCCGTGGGGAGGAACGTCGAGGGTTTAGTGCCATCCCTATCGGACCCCCACCGGACCGGAACCGGGGGCGCCCCGGGGAAGCGACCCGGGCAATCGAATCTATAATCTCCGCCCGGGACTCCGAGGACGATGGTGCCGGCGCCCGCGGAGACCGTATCGCTCTGCGCGACCGTCTACAATACCGAAGAGACGATCGCCGCGTTCCTCTCGCCTCTCCTACAGACTCCGTTCGAGATCGTGGTGGTCGACGGAGGGTCGACGGACCGGACCCCCGATCTGCTTAGGTCGTTTGCCCCGAGGGTCCGAGCCCACCTTTCCCCCCACCACCTCTCGCGCGGACGCGGCCGCGACCTCGCGATGGAGCTCGCCACCGGCGCGGTGATCGTGCAGTTGGATGGGGACGTGATCTACCGGAACATCGAGCGCTACGTGGAGGCCTACCGTTCGCAGTACTCGGGCCGCCTCGTCGATTTCGGTTCGGCAGGACGGAGCCTTCGGATCCCCCATTTGCTCGTGGGCGACCGTGCCGCCTTCGCCCAGGTCGGAGGGTACCGCGACACCTTCGCCTACGAGGACCTCGGCCTCACCCGCCGCGCCCGCGCGGCCGGCCTCCTCACGGTCCTCCCGGTCGACGCCAGCGACGCGACGAAGCTGTCATTGCGGGGATTCACGCGGGACGGGCACGACGCCCGAGAGTACGAACGCACCTTCACCCGCCAGGCGGGTCGGGAGATCCGGAACCTCTTGGCCAAGATCCAGATCGTGGGTCCTCGAGAGGCGGTCGTCCGGCCGTGGACTCGTGCCCTGCTTGGCGCAGTACGAGGGTCCAGCGGTCGTCCTCCCCCGCCCGTGGGATAGATGGGGGGAAGGCGACCCGTCTCCCCCTGTTCAGTTCGACGCGCCGGCAGCGCTGCGCAGTGCTCGGAATCGCCACCGCCGGTAGGCGCGGATCGCCCGCGAGGGACTCACAGCCCGGTACACGGCAAAGGCTGCGAGCGCTCCAAGGTACCGCTGGCGGCGCCAGAGCGCCGTTCGCACGAAGCCGAACCATCCGCCGACAGACCAGCGGGCCGCCGGGTCCAGCAAGTACTGTGTGGCCGTGACCTCACGGTGAAAGCACGCGACAAAACGTTCGGCCAGGACGTGTCCCCGAGCTTGGGCCAAGACCAGTTCCATCACGCGTGCCGCAGTATCCGACCGTATGGTGTCCGCGAGGTCTTTCGCCTCGTTTCCCTCGGTGAGGGCCGCGTGGCTGGTGCTGGCATGGACCCGGTAGTCGTTCCATCGGCTCGCTTCGACCAGCATCGGCCGGCCCCCCACCGCGGCGAGCAGGAAGACGAACACATCCGGGGACGCGGGAACCTCACGCAAGAGGTCGAGCCACGGTCGCGCAAGGTCGCGGCGAATGGCCATCGTGCTGAGGTTGATGTGGACACCATAGCGGAAGAGGAACCCCAGTCCCGCGGGGCCGCGGGCCTCCGGGGAGAGTCGGACGGAACGCGGCGGTTGCGGCCGTAACTGCTCCCACGAGGCTAAGGGGCGACCTTCGACATCGATCCCTTCGTAGGAGTTCCGGACGAATCCGAGGTCGGTCGAACGGCGGAAGAGCTCTCGGAGTCCGCGCAACTTCCCCGGTCGGAATCGGTCGTCGTCTTCGAGGAAGCACACGACCTTCCCCCGGGCGAGCTCGACCCCCTTCGCGATCATCTCGCCCATTCGGGCGAGGTCCTCCGTGTGCACCCGGACGGTGGGAGACTCGGCCGCGAACTCCTCGTCGAGCTCGGCGTCGGCGAAATCCTTGAGAACGATCACTTCGAACTCCGAGCGTTCCAGGTCCTGGGCTAGTATCGAGCGCACGGCCTCCCGGAGGAAAGTGCGCCGACGGTAGGCGGTAACGATAACGCTGAGGAACAGCGGGTGGGTCGCGCCCGAACCGGGGGACGTCAGTTCCTCGCCGAGCAACGCGCCCATTCCACCGGCCCAAGGCCGAACCAGTCAGCGGTTCTCTTTACTCTAGCTGCGGCGACTTCTTTCGAGGAACCTAGCCGAGGATAGCGGTCCGAAGGAAATCCTCCACGTGGTGGCGACACCGGACACCGAGCTCGCGTTCGGTCGCCTCCCGGGAAACCACGAACTCCGGGTCCACGAGCTCGATCCCGGCGCGCGGGTTCGGCACGATGTCGATCCGAAGGGGTGGGTCGCGCGTGTGCGCCCGACCCCACAGCGTCCGGACCTTCTCGGCGATCTCGATTACGGAGTACCCCTCGCCGCTCGCCACATTGAACCGCGCGGCGGTAGGGTTCGACGACTTCCCGCGCAGCCAACCGAGGATCGCTTCCCAGTGGGCGAGCACGTCGTCGAGATGAATGAAGTCCCGCCGTTGCGTTCCCGGAGCATTGACAGTGAGCCGGCCCTCTCGAGCTTGCGCCAGGAAAAGGGTCAGGACGTTCCCTTTTCCAATCGTCTTCCCTTCGGCCTCGTAGTTTCCGTACACGTTGCTCATCCGAAGGACTGCGGCCGGGGCCACCCCGCCCTGCCCGGTTTTGAGAACGATCCGTTCCCCTTCCGCCTTCTGCCGTGCATATTCATGGGTGGGCCGCGCGGGGGTCTCCTCGGTCACGGGAAGTTTTTCGGGGGAACCGACCACCGCGAGGCTGCTCGCGAACGCCAGGGCGATCTGTCGGTCACGACACATCTCTACGAGGCGGCGGGACCCGTCGACGTTGGTTCGAGCGCTTCCCTCTGGATCGTGCGCGCAGGCCATCACTCCCGAGACCGCGCCCAGATGCACCACGACGTCGCAGTCGGAAAGTGCTCGCAGCGCCGGCTCGCTGCCGAGGTCCAGGTTCAACGCGGGCCGCGTCGGGTGCTCGACGATCATCGGCCCCGATCGATTGTCCACCAGGACGAGGTCGTAACCGCGTCGAGCCAGCGTGGGGACCAACGCACCACCGATGAACCCGGTCGCCCCCGTGATCCCCACGCGCATGCCGGGTGCGAGCCCGGCGGCCGATAAAGCTTCGTGTCACCCGCGACGTACCTCAGGCTCAGCCTGGCCCCCGGTCCGCACCGACGACTCCTCCGCAGGGCGAACCGCGACGCTTCGCGAGAATCGATCCCTCGAGCTATGAGGGGAGCCCAGGCTCCGGGAATGTGCCGCTCCTCCCTGGTACGTTATCTTGACCGGGAAGCTCGACGCCCGCGGTAGGTGCGCGAATGTCCCCGCGTGGGGCTTTACGACTTCCGTGCCACCGCCGAGTGACGTTCTGGATACTGCTTGCGTCCGTCGTTCTCGCCCTCGGAGTTCTCTCTCCTTCCTCCGCGACTAACGTTCGACCGGGATTTCCAGGATTCGCGCCGGTAACCCCGACTCTCACAGGGGTCGGGACGTCGAACTCTTCCCCTCCAAACTGGACCGAACTCCTTCCCACGTCGGCTCCCTCCCCGCGGTACGGCGCCGCCCTGGCGTTCGACCCGATCGGGAATTATACACTGCTGTTCGGAGGAGCGTTCAATCCATTCTCGGGGGGATACGTCCATTACGGTGACACCTGGATCTATCGGAGCGGCGGATGGACCAATCTCACTTCAACCCTGAGCGTAGCCCCTCCCGCGAGGAAGGACGCGGGCGTCGCATACGACGCCGCGGACGGATACATCGTCATGTTCGGAGGAGACACCGGCGCGAACGGCTCGGTGTACCTCAACGATACCTGGGTCTTTCAGAACATGGCGTGGCACCAGATCTTCTCTTCGACCTCCCCCTCCCCCCGGTCCGGTCTTATGATGACGTTTGATGCCCGGGACAGCTACGTCCTTCTGTTCGGCGGATGCACGGCCACCTGCAGCCCGACCCCCGAGACCTGGAAGTACCGTGCGGGAGAATGGAGCCCCGTGACGACCACCGGAGGTTCCCCTCCCGTTCGAGCTGCGTGTGGGTTGGCGTACGATGCGAACGACGGCTACGTGTTGATGTTCGGTGGATGGAATGTTACCGACCGCTTCAACGAGACCTGGTCGTACGCGGGGGGACAATGGACCCAGCTCCACCCCCCGAGCGCGCCCTCCCCCCGACTCGGGGTGCGCATGGCGTATCTTCCGGAGGCCAACGCTGTCGTGGCCTTCGGCGGGAAGTTCCTAGGGAATGTCTACGGCGACACGTGGCTGTTCCGTGGCGGCACTTGGACCAACATCACGAGCCTCCTCACGGTGGCACCCTCCCCGCGCGACGACAACGAGGGATTGGTCTACTACCCGCCTGCCTCCGGCCTGTTCATGTTCGGTGGACAGGCGACCTTTCCCGGCACGCTGGCGGACACCTGGTTGTTCACCGACTCCTCCGCATCGAACGGCACGACGCCGCCTCCCACGTCCTCGACAAACTCTCCCTCGTCCGCGTCGAACTTCCTCTTGGGAGTCGGGTTGGGTGCCGTGGTAGGAGCGACGGCGGCGGGGATCTTGGGGTTCATGGTCGCCCGGCGCTACCCGGGGGCCGGAACCTTCCCCAAGAAACCAATGTCCCCGACCGAGTTTCCCTAGGGTCGAGTCGGGTTTTCGTCGTCCTAGCCAAGGTGCCAGCGTCGGAGGCTCGAGCGGTACAGAAGGCGCCGGGACAACGTCGGAGAGACGAGCGCGACCAGAGCCGTTCCAAGCACGGCGCGGTCGCTCCAACCGGGACCCCGACGTATTGCCGAGAGCGCGGAGGAGCGTGGATGCCGACCGTTCTCAAGGTCAACGAAGAAATCGAACGCTGCCGCCGCCTCCGCGAAATGTCGGGCAATCGGGGAGTTCGGCCCCGCCCGCTCGGTGGCGACTCGAGCCAACGTACGGAACGACCGGGCGAATCGCGCCGACGAGGTGGCGTGACGCCGACGGAACTCATCTGCAGTCGCTCCGCGGGTTTGGGACATGTTGCGGTCGTGCAGCCGCAAGCGGGTCAACGGTGTATCTTCCAAGTGGACCGTACGATGGTCGAGGAGCGCGGCCGTGATCCAGAACCGATCCGCCGCCCAGCCGGCGTCCCGAAGCGCGGCCGTCCAACCGATAGCCCAGCTACGGCGGACGGCGGTCGAAGAGTTGTTGCCCGGCCAGATT
>JBEKJT010000018.1:0-17837 GCA_050011075.1 Thermoplasmata archaeon | reverse complement strand
CTCCTCGCCGGCGCCGGCACGAGCCTCGCCGTGGTCTACCTCGTCCCGAACCTCGACCTCGCGTGGCGCCTCGTCCTCGGCTTCGGAGCGGTGCCGGCGATCGTGACGGTCTACTACCGTCTCCGCCTTCCCGAGACCCCTCGCTTCGACCTCGCCCGGGGGAAGTCGGGGGCGGCCGCGCGAACGGTCGGGTCGATCACCGGGGTCTCCGTCGCCTCCTCGGGGACCAGCCGCCCGGCCCGGGTCCCGCTCCGGCAGATCCTGCGGTCCTACGGCGTGCTGATCTTCGCGACGGCGGCGACGTGGTTCCTGCTCGACATCGCGTTCTACTCCACGAACATATTCAACCCGCTCATCCTGAAGCAGATCGGGTTCGCGAGCGCCGCGTCGTACCCGGCGCTCGAGCAGGTCCGTCGGCTCGCGGTCGGGAACGTCCTCATCGCGCTGTTCGCCTCGGTCCCGGGGTATTGGGTCGCGGTGGCCCTCATCGACCGCGTCGGTCGGCGGCCGCTCCAGTACATCGGGTTCGGGGTCATGGGCTCCGCGTTCCTGGTCCTCGCGCTCGGGTGGAGCTCGCTCGTCGGGATCCTCCCGGCGTTCCTCGCCGTCTACGGCCTTACGTTCTTCTTCGCGAACTTCGGCCCCAACACGACGACGTTCGTCTATCCGAGCGAGGTGTTCCCGACCTCGTTCCGTACGACGGGGCACGGGATCGCGGCCGCGTCGGGAAAGATCGGGGCCGTGCTCGCGGTCTTCATCTTCACGGGCTTCTACGTTGCCTACGGCCTTCCGTGGTTCTTCGGCCTCCTGGCCGGTGTCTCGTTCCTCGGGTTCGTCCTCACGGTCACCCTCCTCCCCGAGACCTCCCAGCGGTCCCTCGAGGACGTGTCGGGCGAGGACGCGCTCGCGATCGTCGTCCGGAAGTTCTCGACGTACCTGCGGTCGCTCTCGCTGACCGCCCAGCAGGCGGCGCTTGCGCTGCGGGAGCTGCTCGGCGACCCGGCGACCGACCGCGACGCGAAGGTCGCCCACATCAAGGCGATCGAGCACGAGGCCGACGAGGAGGTCCACCGGATCTTCATCGAGCTGAACACCCGGCGGCTCTCCTCGGAGGTCCGGACCGAGGTCGGGCACCTCGCGAGCGCGCTCGACGACATCGTGGACGGGATCGAGTCCGTCGCCGCCCGCGTGCGGACCTACCGGCTCGACCACCCTCGGCCCGAGCTCGCTCGGTTCGCGGAGATCGTCGTGCAATCGGTCGCGCAGGTCGGCGACGGGATCCTCGGCCTCGACGAGCTCTACCGCGGATCGCCCGCGAACCTCGACCGGGTGATCGTCGAGGTGAATCGGCTCGAGAACGAGGCGGACGACCTGCTCCGGGACCTTCTCGAGGCCCTATTCACCGAGCGCGACCCGGTCGAGATCCTGAAGTGGAAGGACTTCTACGAGCGGCTCGAGGTCATCACCGACCGCTGCGAGGACGTGACGGACGTCTTCCAGGACCTCAAGGTCCGCTATGCGCCCGGGGCCTGAGCGGCAGCCTTGCGCGAGGGTGGTGCGGGGGGCACGTCGATCTCCCTTGCCTCGACCGCCCGGTTGATCGCGATCTCGGCGAGGTCGCTCGCGTAGTACGCGCTGCGCTCCAAGCTCTCGAGGACGTAGGCGAGCCCGACCGCGAGACGGCCGCGTTTCGAGCCGAGCTCGCGCAGGATGTGGTCGCGCTCGCGCCCGAGCTGCTTCGCGGTGTCAATCACCTCGTTCGCCTTGTCGATGTCGCGGCGGTCGAGGCTATCGAGGGCGTCGTTGAGGGCCGTCGCGGCCGCCGTGGCCATCCGGTCGAGCTCCGCGATGAGACGCTCGGGGGTCGGCTCCTTGCCCAGGATCGTCACGGTCTCGGCGATCCGGACCGCGTGGTCCGCGATCCGCTCGAGCACGCGCGAGGCGAGGAGGTACGTCGAGCACTCGGGCAGCGAGAGCTCGAGCGTCGCGAGGATCCGGGCGTCCCGGAGCGCGCTCGTCACCTGTTTCTCGAGGAACCAGTGGAGGCGGTCGACCTCCCAGTCGCGCTCGATGACATCTCGGGCGATCGAGGCGTCGCGGGTGCGGAAGGCCGTCATCGCGTCCGCGTGCATCGCGCGGACCATCTGGTGCTCCCGACGGATGATCGAGGGGATGGGGAGCGGGTTCGCCCCCACCACGTCCTGCAGGATCACCGACTCGGCCGTCTCCTCGAGGATCTCCGGTCCGATCATTCGCTGCCCGAAGCCCCGGATCACCTCGCGCGTGCGCGGGCTCATCCGGCCCGGCGTGCGGACCTCGAGGAGCGGGTAGCCCGCGATGTACTCGGCGATGAGGCGGCGGAAGAGGTGCTCGGTCTCCATGTCGTTCGAGACCTCGACGACCCGACGGGCCGATGCCGCGGGGCCGGCCGACTCCGCGAACACGGTGAGCGAACCGTCGGCGCGCGGGGTGAACAAGAGGACGTCCCCCGGGCGCAATCCCCGCGCCATGACCCAGTTCTTGGGGAGGGAGATGATGTAGGTCGACCCGCCGGTCTTCTGGATCCGACGCCCGTGAAACCCACCGCTGCTCCGCATTGTTGGTAGTCGGGCCGAGTCACTATTGTCTATATAGCCTCGGTCGCAACTCTGCGTCTTCGGCGGGCCCAACGGACGGGCGCCGGTCCTCGGCGGCACCCTAAATACGCCCCTTCGGGGTGACGCCCGCCGTTCCGTATGGAGGGGGCTCCGCCGCGTCGGTTCGGTTACCGTGGAGGGACGGCCGAGGCCCGACCCGGGGAGACGCTGCTCGCCGCCGTCTCGCGCGACGGCCTGCCGACGTTGGAACGGTCGCTCCGCTACCACCGTCCTCGCGGGCCGTTCTGCGGGATCGGCCAGTGCACCGGCTGCCTGGTCCGGGTGAACGGGGACTCGACCGTGCGTTCGTGCCGGTACTCTCCGGCGGAGGGCGACCGGGTCGACAGCCCGCGAGGATGGCCATCCGTCCGGTGGGACCTCTTCGGCGTGCTCGACACGCTCTTTCCCCAGGGAATAGACCCGTTCCGGGCGTTCCGGCGACCGGCGTTCGCGACACCCCTCTACCACCGAGTGGTCCGACGGCTCTCCGGCTACGGACCGCTTCCCCCCGGTCCTGCGGTCGCTCCCGCGGCGCCCACGCCCCTCCTCCGGACGGCCGAAGTGGCAATCGTCGGGGCTGGCGCGCGCGGGCGTGGGGTCGCCGTGCGGCTCGTGTCGAACGGCGTACGACCGCTCCTGATCGAACGAAATCCCGGCACGGCCGACCTGGCGGGAGCCGACGTGTGCAGCGGCGTCTCGGTCACCTTCCTCACTCCTCCACGGCCGGACGAGGCGTACCCGTTCACGCTCCTCGGCGTCACGGCAGCGGGCGCCGGGGTCTCGGTGCACGCCCGCGCAGTCGTCGTCGCGACCGGGGGATACGACGCCTCCCTCCTTTTCGGGGAGAACGACCGACCGGGGGTGCTGACGGCGGACGCCGTGATGGCCCTCTCCCCGGCCCAGGAACGGACGTGGTTCCGTCGCGCGATCGTCGTGGGAGGGGCGCGACGGACTCAGGAGGTGCTGGAGCGGTTCGGACCCCGCGTGGCGGCGGTCGTCGCGCCCGGCGAGATCCATCCGGACGTCGTGCGGAGGGCGTCGGACCTCGGGATCCCGCTCTACCCACGGTCGCTCGTGCTGCGCGCCCGCGGACGGTCCCGGGTCCGCGGCCTCGACCTGCGCGCCCGGGGTCGTGGAACGCGCTTCTCGCTCGCCGGCGATGCGGTCGTCCTCGCGCATCGCCGCCTGCCCAGCGCCCAGCTGTTCTCGCTCGCGGCGGCGCGAATGGCCTGGCACGCGGGGACGGGCGCGTACTATCCAATCCTCGACGCGAACGCGATGACGACGGTGAGCGGGCTCTACGCCGTGGGCACGGCCGCCGGCCTGCTCGAGGACGCGGATGAGGCGACCGCCGGGCGGGTCGCGGACGCGGTGGTCGGACGTGCGGAGAGCGGGAGAACGCCCCTATCCCGCGTCCCGGCCGAAGGACCCAGCGAGCTCGAGGGATACTACCGGGAACTTCTGGGAGAGCCCCGACGCGGGCGCTGGATCGCGTGCCGCTGCGAGGACGTGCTCCTCCGGGAGATCGAGGCGGCAACGCGCGCCGGGTACCGAGGGGTCGAGGTCGTCAAACGGTACTCGGCGTTCGGGACCGGCCTCTGCCAGGGCCGCTACTGCGTGCCGGATATGCTCTTCCTGCTCTCGATCCTCGAGGGTCGGCCGCCGGCCGAGGTCGGCACGATCACGACCCGGCCGCCGGTCTTTCCGACCCCTCTCGGTGCGTTCGCCGAGCTCGACGCCTCCACCCTCCCCGAGGTCGCCTGATGCCGCTCCCGCGCACCTCCTACCGGACCGTGGTCGTGGGCGGAGGGGTCGTCGGGTTGTTCACGGTCCTCCATCTCGCGCGGTCGGGCGCGGGACCGATCCTGGTCGTCGACCGCGGGTTCCTTTCGAGCGGAGCGTCGGGCCGCAACGGCGGAGGAGTGCGGCAGCAATGGGAGACCCGGGCGACCGTGCGCCTTGCCCGCGAGTCGGTCGCCGCGTACCGACGGTTTGGCCGAGAGTTCGGCTACAATCCGTGGTTCCGGCAGACCGGCTATCTCTTCCTGGCCACGAACGCCTCGGAGTTCCAGCGCCTGAGGACCGTGCACGACCTCGTGCGCTCGGAAGGGCTGCCTTCCGAGGTCGTGTCGCCCGAGGAGGTGGCCCGTCGGGTGGACGGGATCGCGTGGGACGCAGTGGTGGGCGGAACGTACCTTCGCTCGGACGGGACCCTCTACCCGTTCCCGGTGGTCTGGGGGCTCTACGAAGCGGTGCGGGCGCTCGGGGTCGACGTCGCCTTCGGCGTCGAGGCGCTCGGGGTCGATGTGCGCAACGGCGCCGTGGTCGGGGTCCGCACGTCGGCCGGCGCGGTCACGGCTCCGACGGTCGTGAACGCCGCGGGAGGCTGGTCGGCCGAGTTCTCCCGCCGCGCCGGGCTCGAGGTACCGAACATCGCGACCCGTCACGAGATCCTCGCGACCGAGGCGCTCAAGCCGTTCCTCGACCCGATGGTGGTGCGGCTCTCGGACGGGCTCTACTTCAGCCAGACCGTTCGGGGCGAGATCGTGGGGGGTCTCACCCTGAAGCACCGCGCGGGCACGGCCGCAGGAATGCCGAGCTCCCCGAAGTTCCTGACCGCCATGGCCTCCGCGCTCGTCGGTCTCCTCCCGCGTCTCGGCCGGGTCCGGGTCCTCCGAGCCTGGTCCGGCTTCTACGACGACACGCCCGACGGTCTCGCGGTCATCGGCGAGGACCCGCGGCTGAAGGGGTTCGTGCACGCGAACGGGTTCGGGGGCCACGGGTTCATGCTGGCGCCGGCTGCGACCCGCCGCGTCGCCCAGTCCGTGCTCGGGGAGGCGACGGACCTCGACCCCGCCCTCTTCTCTCCCGCGCGGTTCCTCGCCCCGCAGGCTCCGGCCGTCGCCGAACGCCTCCAGCTCGGCTGACGCCGCCCGCCATCCTCTTGACCCGGCCGTTCGCTCCCGGCGCTCGTGATCGGTCAGTTCCCCTGGGACCCCTTTCCGCCCGGAGAGCCCGACCCGAAGGGACCCGACCCGATGCAGAGCCTCGTCTACCGCGCCGCGGTCACCGCGGCCGACGCCTACCGTTCCGTGCGGCTCGCCGTCCGACGGGAGAACGGGACGCTGCGGCTCGGCAATCGGTTCGTGGCGGACGGCCGCTACCGGGAGGTCGCGTTCCTCGCCTTCGGCCATGCGGCGAACTCGATGGCGCTCGCGGCCCTGCACGCGATCGGGGACCGGCTCACCCAAGGGTTCTTGGCCGGCCCCGAGCCCGTGACGGCCGAGCTGCCGTTCCGCGGGCTCACGCTGGAGTCTGGGTGGGGCGGCGCTCCCGAGGCCCACGAGGTCGTCGCCGCCGCCTCCGACCTCGCGACCGGGCTTTCCGAACAGGACCTCCTGCTCGTACTGCTCTCGCCCGGCAGCCTCCGAGCGCTCGCGCTCCCGCCCCCCGGCACGACCCCGGAGGAGTTCGGCGAGCTCCTTCGTCGAGCGCACGAGAACGGGGCGAGCGGTCGAGAGGTGGGCCTCCTGGCCCGGGTCCTTGGGACCGGGGGCGTCGGCGGACGGCTCGCGGGCGCCGTCACCCGGGCGGACGTCGCGACCCTGATCGTGGACCGGGGGGACGGTCCGACCACGGTCGGTGGGGGCCCGATGCGCCCGGTAGCATCCTCGGAGAGGGCGCAGACCCGGGAGCTCCTCGAGAGGTTCGAGCTCGCGTCCGCCCTCCCCCCCGCCGCGCGTGACGCGCTGGCGCCGGGAGGACCGGGCGAGGCGCCGCTCTCACCCCGCGTGGTCGCCCCGGTCGTAGTGGCGAGCCCCGCGGACGCCCTCCGGGCCGCTGCGGACGCCCTGTTCGACAAGGGCTGGACGAGCCGGCTCGGCTTTCTCCAGATCCCCGACGACCCCGAGGTTGGCGCGGACCGCTTCCACGCCCGCAGCGAGGAGCTCATCGCCGCGGAACAGCTCTCCCCGGAAAGCCTCACGAAAGGGGTCGGGGTGTTCGCGATGACCACCCTCGGCCTCCCCGAGGGCGTCGACGAGGGTCCGGCGCTCGGTCGATTCCTCTCGCGGTCCTTGGCCCAGCTCCGACGTCGAGAGATGAGCGTCGGACTCTTCCGCACCGCCGGAGCGATAGGGTCCCCCGATTTTCCACCAGGAGCCGTGGTCGGCGCCCCGACCGACCCGAGCGCGCGACCCCGGGCCGGCCGCGCTCGCGCGGTGTCGATGCGCAGTGGGATCACCGACGTCGGCCTGCTCGCGGTGACGTTGTGCCCGGTTCCGGAGAAGGCGGTACCCGAGCGTCGCGGCGCCGGCTAGCCCGGAGCGCCCGAGGTTCGGGGGGACGAGGGCGTCTCCTCTTCCTCGAAGTGCCGCTTGAGCGCCATGTACTCGTCGAAGGAGATCTGACGCCGGCCCCGCACCGCGCCGGCCTGCCGGAGCGAGGCGATCTGGTAGGTCTTGAGCAGCTCGGCGACCGGTCGCGCGGATTCGAGGGTCCTTCCCGGGGAGGCGGGCGCGGCGGGGGTCGGGGTGGGCCGGTCGATCGGCACGGTCGCGATCAAACGGTCGGACTCGGCGACCGGCCTCGTGCCGGAGGTGGGCGCGCGCGGCTCCCGCCCCGGTCCGAGGTACGCGATGAGGCGCGCGTGCTCGGACGGAGTGAGCTCGCCGTCGGCGAGCAAGAGGTCGACAAGGTCGCGCTGGCGCGGTCGGTACGTCTCGACGAGCTCGGTCAGGTCGCGGTCTGGGCGTCCGAGCGGCGCCGCCGTGATCGGGGGACCCACCAGGGCGTCCAGCTCCTCGGTGAGACGGTCCAGTTCGCGGGCCAGGTCGGCAGGTGCCGGGCCCTCGCCTCCCTCCGCCACCTCGAAGCGCGCGGAGAGCCGAACCGTACCGCCGGACCGCTCCGGCCCGAGAGGCCGCTCGACGCACAGTTCGACCTCGCGTCGGCGCAGCGACACGGCGGCGGACGAGCGAGTGCAAAGAAAACGTACGCGCGTCGAGCCGTGCGTCGGGCGATGGCCGGAGCACTAACTACGATTCACCTACTATCATACAGTAACTATAAAAGGGACCGCGCGTCTGTCCGCAGCGAGGTTCAGACGATGGAGACGGACCGCGCCCGCCGCACGACCGGCGGACCGACCGCAGGCCCCGATGAGTGCGACACCCGCGAGGGCCGCGCGCTGTGCCCGGTGCTCGCCGCGGTCGGTGTCATCGGCACGGAGTGGCGGCTCGCGATCGTCCACCGGCTCCTCGAGGGACCCCAGCGGTTCAGCGAGATCCTGAAGTCGAACGCTCGCCTCAACGCGAAGACCCTGAGCGCGACCCTGAAGTTCCTCGAGGGCCAGGGAGTCGTACAGCGCACGGTCGTCAGCACGCGCCCGTTCTCGGTCGTCTACTCGCTCACGGAGATGGGACTGGGTCTCGCCCCGGCCGCGCGGGAGCTCCGCGCCTGGGGTGAGCGATGGCTCCTGCCGCGGTCGAGCGCGGCGAACCGGGCCGCCGCCACCTCGCGCCGACCCCCGGCGATCCAGGGCGAGCTGCCCCGCATCGTGCTCGCCGAGACGGAGGGCCACGGCCCCCGGGCTCACTGACGGGCCGGTCCTACCACAGCAGCGAGAGGCAGGTCAGGCTGCCGTCCATCTTCCGAAACTCGCTCAGGTCGAGTGGGACGACCCGGCGGGCGTAGCGGGTCGCGAGGGCGCGGACCGTCGGACTTCCCGCGAGGACGAATAGCGTATCGTTCACCGGGAGAACGTTGGCGGCGTAGCCTTCGGACGAAGGCAGCCAATGGACCGGGGCCGGTAGCGCGGAGCGGAGGTGGATCGCCGGCTGCCCGAGATAGGCGTCCGGTCGCAGGGCCGTGAGGCCGCTCTTGAGGTGCAGTGGGCCGTCGAACGGGACGAGGTGGACGCGGAGCTCGGGATCGATCTCTCGGAGGCGGTGGGCAAGGAGGCGAGCCCCGGCCCGGTTCGTGCGCTCCGAAATGCCGATCAGGGCATGCCGACCGGCGAGGAGGACGTCCCCTCCGTCCAATCGTGCGTCGCGGTCGGGGCCGAGGGTGCGCACCTCCATCTCCCGTTCCATCACGGGTCGGATCCGGTCGACCTCCGCGCGGCGGCTCTCGGCCCCGGGGCGCGTGAGGATCGCGACACCGCGGTGAAGGATGGCCGTATCCTCCACAAAGTGCGAATCCGGAAGCTCGGACACCGGCGGCAGGCACCGGACCTTCACCCCCACGCGCCCGAGAGCGTCCACATAGGCGCGGTGCTGCGCCGTCGCCTTCTCGACATCCGGGCGCCCGAGGGTCTGCGTTGTCAGGCCCTCTCCCATCGACGGAGAAGGCGAGCGCACGACCGCGTTCTGTACGCGGGGAAACATCCCGAAGTCGGGGGTGGGCGGTCCGCTCGTGGCCGGTGCATCCCGACGCTCGCCGTCAAGCTTTCCTTCAGCCCCCGCGGACGGCGCGTCGAGTGTACGACGCGGCCCGGACCCGACAGACCCCATGTCGTTCGTCGGTTTCCTACGGGGGCCGCACGGCAACCGATTTAGTGCGCCCCATCACGGATTTCCGACACAAACGATGGCGAACGAATGGGTGGAACGGCACCAGGGCTACGAGGTGGACCGGCCCTTGTCCCACCGCCTACGCGTGGTGCAGGACCGGCTCCGGGAGGCGCTGGACACCTGTCCGCTAGGCCCCGCTCGCATCCTCAGCCTCTGCGCGGGCGACGGTCGCGACCTTCTCGGGGTCCTGTCGACGCCCCCGCGCGCACAGGAAGTACGCGCTCGCCTTATCGAGCGTACGCCGGAACTGGTAGCCGCCGGACGCGAGCGAGCGTTCCGCGACGGACTTTCCACCGTGGAGTTTGTGCAAGCCGATGCCTCGAGCACAGACGCGTACCTCGGGGCCGTGCCGGCGGAGACCGTGCTGGTCTGCGGCATCTTCGGCAACATCTCGGACCGGGATGTTCGGTGCACGGTCGACCATCTTCCCGAGCTTAGCGCGGAGAACGGGACGGTAATCTGGACACGAGGGCGGTTCGAACCGGACCTTACGCCGGCGATCCGCGAGTGGTTCGTCGAAGCCGGGTACCGCGAACGGTCGTTCGTGACCATCCCCGGTACGACGATGTCGGTCGGGACGCACCGCCTCGAGGTTCCCCCGAGACCGCTCCGGCGCGAGAGGAAGCCCTTCACGTTCCTGTCGAAGGACGAACGGCCATCGACCCGCGCCGGATCCCCCACGAATTCTCCGGCACGAGCTCTCCGGCCGTAAGCGTCGGCACGCTCTTCGAGGAGGCGTTTCAACCCCTCTCCTCGGCGCTTCAAATACGGTCCCGGACGGTCTCTTCTCTGCAACCACCCCCGGAAAGGTCCTTCCATATCGCCGCAAGGGGACAGCACCGTGTCCTTGGCGTGCGAAGGACCTTTCCCTACCCCGGACGCTCAGCTTCCATCGTTCATCGAGCGGTGAAGGAACCACCCTTCCGAGGCCGTGGCCGGCAAGGAACCCATGAACGGCCCCGCGTCGTCCCTACCGTCCGCTCCGACGTCGAATCGATCGATTCCTCCTCGGACCCCGACGGTCTCCGACACGGTACCACCGTCCACCCCGGCCGGCCCCTCGCCCGTCTCTCAGGAACGATACGTTCCGCGGGAGGTCTACGGGCCCGCGCCAGCCTCCGCCGTCTAGCGCGCGGCGTCGCCCCGAGCTCGGGAACCTCGGTGGCCGCCCACCCGTGAGCGTACGCTCGGCCGGACCGGCCTAGCGCTCGCTCGCGGAACGGACGCTCGCCCGCGCCCGACGTCTTCCCGGCTTCGCGGCCGGATCCCCGCTCGTCCGAGTCCTGCGGCGGTCCGGCCGTAGGAGCGGGCTCTCGGTCGACGGTGGCGGGACCTTCGCACGGTCTCGCCGACGCGCCTCGAAATCCTCCCCGTCGTGGCCCGCCGGCGGGGCGGAGGATTTGTGCAACCATCGTGGAGACCGAAGAGGTCGGACCGAATCGAGAGGAACCTGTTCTGCGCCAACCCGTTCCCGAACGCGCCGTACCCGTGGGCCGGTGGATCGGAGCGCTCCGGCTCCCGATCGCCGGACCGTATCGACCCTGGGCCCGGCTCTACTGCCTCCCGGACGGACTGCTCACCTGGAGAGTGCGGCTGTGGGAGGTCGACCGCGCGATCGTCCGATGCGTGGAGACCGAGGTCCTCCGCACGTTCGCCCGCGTGAACCGACTGCCAGTACTCCTGGACGAGATCGAGACGCTCGTTCGCTGGGCGGGCGCGGGAGCGGGGCCATGACCTTGCCCGACGCGCTGACCGTCAGGTGCCAGGGTCCGACCGCGTTGCGCGCGCGCTGGTACCGCTCTCTCGCCCACGCGCTCGCGGCGACCGACGGTCCGGGCGGCGTCTTCTTCGAGGCGGCCGCCAGCGACCCGGTATCCACCGTGACCGTACGGCCGCGCGCGCTCGTAGAGACCGTCGCCGCTTCGCCGTCCGTCCGAACCCTTCGACTCGAAGAATTCCCCCGACCGCCTCCGCATGAGCCGCCCCTGGGGTCGGTCGGGGAGATACGCACGGTCGTACCGCGCGTCCGTCCGGGCTGGTTCCGGGACCCTCCTCTCGCGGCCGTCGACCCGCCCGACCTGGAGCCGCTCGTGGGTCCTAACGGCTGGCTGGGATTCCAGACCGCATGGGTTCGGGGACCCCACGGTGAGCTCCGGACGTTCCGCCGGTTCCGTTTCGCAACCCCCGAGCGCGCGGAGCTGGACCAGCGGATCGACGCGGTATCGGTCGTCGTCGCGGAGGAGTGGGAGGAGGCCGTGGGGGTCCCCATGACGACCCGACGCGCTCCCCGCGCCGCGCTCCGTGATTGGCGCCGAGGGGGGTTCGCCGCGGTCCCTCCCGATGCCTGGGTATCCCCGTCGAGTCGTCCCATCGAGCGTTCGGCCGAGGTTCTCACGAGCGGTCGGTCCGCCGCACCTCCGCTGGACGACGGTCACCGCATCGTCTTCGGCGCCTCGGGCGCCGGAAAGACGACGTTCCTCGCCCGGCAGGCGGCGGCCGAGGCCGACCGAGGGGGCGCGGTGGTCGTCCTCGACCTCCATGGGGACCTCGCGCCGCTGGCGCTCCTCGCGATGGGTCCGGACGCTCGCGCGAGGGCGATCGCGGTCGATGTCTCGTCCTCTCCGGTGCCGGGGATCGCGGCCCTCGCCCCGGGAACTTCGAACGAGGACCGAGCCGCGGCCCACCTCGTCGCGGCGCTGAAGCGGCTGAGCCCGGACGGCACCGACCTCCACTGGGGCTTCCGGCTCGAACGCATCTTCGACTCGTTCGTGCGCCTCGTCCAAGAGTCGGAGGGCTCGCTCGTGGACCTCTACGGGCTACTCACCGAGGCCGACCGGCGGGATGCGGCCCGGCTGCGTACGCGCCGAGACGACCTGGCCCGGTTCCTGGAGGAGCTCGGGCCGGTACTGCGCCGCCAGCCCGACTTCCTCTGGTCGGCCGCGACCCGGCTCTCGAAGGTGGTGCTCGTTCCCGCGCTCCGCGAGCTTCTGGCCCCGCCCGACGGGGGACTTCCCGTCGAGGAACGGCTTCTGGAAGGACGCTCGCTCTTCGTCCGGATTCCGTTCGCCGTGCTCGGCCCCGAAGCTGCGGCGTTCGCCGGAACGCTCGTGCTCGCGCGCATCTATCTCGGCCTCGCGGCACGACGCGGGCCGGGAACTTCGGCGCGCCCGATCCTGCTGGTATTGGACGAGGTCCACGGGTTCGCGCCGCGGCTGGTCGCCGAGCTGCTGACGGAGAGTCGAAAATTCGGCCTTCGAGCGCTGGTCGCCACGCAGTACCCGGACCGTCTCGCGCTCGAGCTCCGCAACGCGGCGGGCGGCGCTCTGACCGACGTGCTGTCGTTCCGGGTTCCCCGGCGCTCGGCCCGATCGGCCGGCGAGTGGGTCGGCCTCTCGAGCGACGAGGCGGAGCGCCGACTACCGGGGCTTCCGGCCGGCCACGGGGTGCGTTTCGACCCCGAGACCGGGGTCGTGCACAACGTGCCCCCGGTTCCCGCACTCCCGACCGACGGGCTCGCGGAATGGGCGAGCGCCGTGGAAGCGACCCGGCGCGAGGCGGAGGTCGTCCCCGAACCGTCGGGCCGTTCCCCCGACGATGCCGAAACCCTCGACCGGCTGCTCCTCGCGGTCCTCGCGGCGGAGGAGGAGGGACGACCGCTCCGCGAAGAGTCCGTGGTCGCCGCGGCCCTCGCGCTCCCCGGGGTAGCGCCGGCACCGGATCTGCTCTGGGCCCGGTGGACCCGCGCCCTCCGCCAGGACTACGTGCACCCTTCGACCCGGGGACTCTCGCTCACCGTCGTCGGGGAGCGTCGTTTGGGCCTGACCGCGCCGACCTGTGCCGCTCGTGAGACCGGGGAACATCGCGCGTTGCTTCTCGCCACCTTCCGCATCTTCGCCCGCCACGGCTACCGCATCGAGATCCTGCGGCAGGGCCGGTTCGATACGACGCTGCCCGACGCCGTGTTCCACCAGATCCCCTCCCGGCCGGGACGCGTCCCCTTCGAGCTCGGAGAGGAGCTCGAGCGTGCGCGGCGAGGATGGGCCTGGCGCCTGTTCTCGGGGCGGGACGTGTTCATCGAGGCCGAGGTCTCGGGAGCCGTGCGCGCGGAACGGATCCGGCACGGATGGCGCAAGGCGGCCGCCCGCGGGGCGTACGTTCTCTTCGTTGTCGGGAACGAGGTGCGCGCACGACGGGTCCGTGCGACGCTCGTCGCGCTCCGGGTCGGTCGCGACCGAGCCCAGGTCTGGACCCTCCGAGTTCTGGGCGGGAGGCCGGGTGGGGGCGAGACTCCGAACGAGTAAAAACCACCGCCGCCTGAGCAACGACGTGCGGCTGTTCGTCGCGATCGAGGTCCGAGCGTCTCCCGATCGTGCCTGCGGAGCGCCCGAGCACCTCACGCTCTCGTTCCTCGGAGAGGTGGCGCCCGACTCCCTCGACCGGATCTCCTCCGCTCTCGACCGAGCCGCCCGGTCGAGCTCGCCCTTCGACCTCGTTCTCGAGGGGGTCGGCGCCTTCCCCACTCGGGACCGTCCGCGCGTGGTCTGGGTCGGAGCGACCACCGGGGGCCGGGAGACCGTCGCTCTCGCCGCCCAGGTATCGGCCGCACTGGCGGACGAGGGATTCCACACCGAGGACGACCGGTTCGTGCCGCACGTCACGCTCTTTCGCGTCCGCTCTCCCGAACTCCTCCGGCGCGCGATCGCGCTCCTCGCGGGCACCGAACCTCCTCCGCCCCCGCGAGCGGTCCGGGTCTCGACGATCGTCCTGAAGGAAAGCACGCTCACCGCCCGCGGCGCGGTCCACCGCACGCGGGCGACGTTCCCTCTCGGCGCCCCGAGCGGCGCACGGGTCTAGCCCTCGGCTCTCTCCGCCCGGTCCGTGACGAGCTTTCGCCAGAGGTAGAGGGTCGCGTAGCTTCCCCACCCGGGGTACCATCGGTCCGACCAGGCCCGCGCCCTCTCCTCGGGGGCTCCTCGAGGAACGACCCCGTACTCGTCCAGCGCGACCCGGATCCCGAGGTCGCCCCCGACGAAGACGTCCGTCCGACCCACTCCCCGCAAGAGGGCGTTTTCGGCGGTCCAGCGGCCGACACCGGGCCGCTCGGTGAGGTGGTCGAGGGCGGTCGCGAGCGGACCGAGCGCGGAGGTCCTTCCTTCCTTCCTTCTCGACCCCCGAGGCATCGGCCGCGAGCGCGACCATCGCTCTCGCTTTCGCCCGGCTCATCCCGAGCCCCCGCAACCCGCCCGGTCCCAGTGCGGCGAGTCGGGCCGGTGCCGGGGTGCACGGGACCACGATCCCGTCGGCCTCGAGGAAGGCGTCCGTGGCTACGAGGAGGCGCCGTTGGATCGCGTTGGCCGCGACCACGGAGAGCTGCTGACCGACGATGGCGTAAAGGAGCGCCTCGTACAGGCTTGCGTCCCGGGGAAGACGGAGCCCCCGGAATCGGCGGTCGGTCCCTCGTAGGATCGGCTCTCGTCGCACGCGACGATAGAACTCCTCCAAGGGGTGGTCTAGAGAGAAGAGCGCTCGCGCGGCCGCGCGCGCCGCCCCGGGGGCGACTCCCCACGCTTCGATCCGCCAGCGATCCCCGGTCGGTTCGACCGACAGCACCCACGGTCGTACGGGGGATCCCCAGGCGCGCAGCCGCCGACCGCCGTCCTTGGCGAACGCGATCGCCCGCGAAGAATACTCGAGCTGCTCCCACTCAGCGGGAAGCGACGCAAGTCGAGGTGGCGTGAGATAGGTCACGGTCGGGCTGACCATACGGCGCGGATTCCTTGCCCGCTATGAACGCGTCGGGCAGGCCACGTTCCATCGTCGGGCCCGCACCGTCCGAAATCCGATACGGTTATGGCCCCGAAGGCTGCTGGCCTGCTGCGCTCGCCTTACCGGCGATCGAGCGGTGTCCGGGTGTCCGTCTCCCGTGTCCTCCGGGTCAGCGGCCCCGTCGCCTTCGGCCTTTTCGTGGTCCTCGCGATCGTCGTCTCGAGCGGCGGAGCATGCGCGGCGCCGGGCGAAGGGGCTACGGTAGCGGGTACAACGGTCCCGGGGAATGGGCCGTGCACGCTTCCCATTCTCCCGGCGAACTTCTCTGGGACCGTGCTGATCGAGGGGGGGCCCCTCGCCGCCACCTCGCCCGGTGGCATCGGAATCGTGTACTCCTACTTTGAGCAGGTCGACGTCCGCTACGTGCCGAACGGCACACTGGCGTCGGAGAACTGCGTGCTCGAAACCGACAGCTCCGTCACGAATGCCACCGGAGGGTTCGCGGTGGACATCCTCGCTCCGGCGACTACGTGCAGCTCGGGATCCCCGGGGGGCGAGGAGTGCACCTCGTACTCCGCGCCGTTCGGGGCCCTGTCCGTGGCGACGGCGAATGTTCCGCCCGGCTACGGGCTCTCGGTCGATGAAACCGGCTCATCCTACGTTCTCGGCTGGGTCGCCGACCTCGCGGTGCTTTCATTGACCCCCGCTCCGCCCCTCGCAACGTTCGCGAGCGGGGCCTCGGTTTCGTTCGTTGCCCGGCCCGAAATGGCGAACGGGTCGGCGAGCCCGGTCCATCCTACGTTCTCTTGGGTCCTCGAGGGGTCCGGCTACCAACTCCTCTCCCCGCCCGAGAACGGTTCTGCGACCGTGGTCGCCGGTACGGGATGGTCCAACGGAACGCTCCTGGTAGGAGCCTCGGTCACGGTCGGTCCGTACACGTTCCTCGCCCCGAACATCACGGTGGCCTTGGCGACGGTTCCCACGACGATATCGGAGGCGACGGTCAACCGCACGGTCGTCGACGCGGGAGGCACGGTCGCATTGACCGTGAGCGGGTCCGGTGCGGCCGGCTATCCCTACACCTTGTCGGTCGCGCCCGGATTCGTCGCGGAACCGTCCGTCACGCCCTGTACGACGGTCCCCGCCCTTTCCGGTTCGGTCGCGGTGCACTGCGGGACCGAGCTAATCTTCCCGACCCCGGGCACCGGTACGGTATCGATCAACGTCTCGAACGGACCCTCCTCGGCCCCATGGGTCTCGCCCATCGTCACGGTCGCCCCGCCCCCGGCCCTGAGCCTCAGTCCCTCGGCCCCGGCAGGCTACGCCGGTGCGGCCCTCCCGGTGGACCTCGTCGCGGCCTCCGGCGTGGGCCCGTACTCCGTCGCCTGTTTTGCCCCAGGTTTCGGCGGGCCGTCCTGCCTCACGGGTCCAGGTCCCTCGTGGACGTTCGCGCCGACCTATCCGTCCGCCGGCAACTACTCGGCCCGGGCGTGGCTCCTGGACGCGACGGGGACGAACCACTCGATCTCGGTCCGGGTGCGGGTCGTCGACCCGCTCGCGATGGGGTCGCTCGAGGTAGGAACCGCCGCGATGTCCGCAGGGGTCCCGACGATCCTCACCGCCTCGATCGAGGGCGGGGTGCTCCCGGCGGAGGTCTGGTGGAACGCCTCGGGCGAGGCCCGTCCCATTAACACGACCGTCGTGACCACGGACGGGCTCCTCTCGACCGTCTTTCTTCCGCCCGATGCCGGAACGACCCGGCTCTCCGTCACGGTCGTGGACGCGCTCGGCACGGTCGCGCAAGCGGTCGTCACCGTCCGCATCGGACCGGGACCGGTGGCCAGCGTGACCCCGGTGCCCGCGCTTGGGAACGTACCCACGGTCGTCGGTCAGCCGATGGAACTGGCCTGGCACGCGTTCGACGCGCTCGGCGAGCCGATCGACACGTTCGCCGCCCCGGTCGACCTCGTGGTTCGTGCCGAGACGGGGACCGTGGCGCTCTCCTGGGTGAACCTGTCGGCCCTCGGCCCGTTGTCCACTGCCCCCGAAGGCTCGTTCGCGATCCCCGCGTCGGCGTGGGACGACGGAGTACTTCCCCTCACCTTCACGCCCGCCGAGGCCGGGTCGCTCACGCTCACCCTCGAAGGCAGCGCGCTCCCGGGCGGAGACGCCAACCTCATTCTCAGCGCGACCCCCGACCTCGACCATCTTCGTCTCTACGACCCGGTGGTGGCGAGCGCCGGTGCGTACACCAACCAGACGTTCTGGCACGTCTCCGACAAGTTCGGGGACCCGGCGCCGGGGGCGTTCGTCACGGTCCAGTACATCGCGCCGGGAGCCGAGAGCGACACCGTCCTGCCGGTCGGGTGGTACGGGTCCGAGGCGACCGGAGTGTGGGTGAATTATACGCTGCCCTCGACGGGGGTCGCGACCGTCCGCGTCCTCGACCTGGCGGGCGACGTCCTCTACGGCCCCGTGGGGCCACCGATGCCCGCGACCGCGCCGGTTCCGGTCGCGACGCTCGCCGGAACTGCGATGGCGACCGGCCTCGTCGTCGGGGTCGGAGGAGGGTCGTTCGCATTCGCACGCCGCCGCCGCACTCTCCGTCGCCTCCCTCGGAGCGAGGAAGAGGAGCTGCGCCGCCTCGCCGAGGGACGCGCCGAAGCGGTCGAGATCGTCCGGTCGCTCGGAGTGGCCGACCTCGTCGCGCTCCGGAACGGGTGGAGCCACGACGCTCCTCCGACCGAAGAGCTCGAGGAATGGCTCGCGTCGCTGGTGGCGGACGGGACGCTCTCCGAAGCGACGGGACCGGCGGGCCGTCCCGAGTACGCTCTCGGGCCGCCGGGCGAAATGGAGCCGCGGG
>JBEKJT010000017.1:0-19386 GCA_050011075.1 Thermoplasmata archaeon | reverse complement strand
GAGGACATCCCAGCCGTCCCGGAACAAGGGGAGGGATTCGTAGATGAGGACCGCGGCGATCGCCAGAGCCGCGAGGGGATCGACCCACCACACCGAAGGACGGAGGACCAGGATCGTTCCGGCAACGAGGAGGGCCCCGGCGATCGCCATGTCGCTCGCGAGGTGCACGATGACGCTCGATAGGTTCAGGTCACGGACCCGCCCCGGATTCCGGCGGAGCATCGCTAGGTTGACCGCACGCAACCCGAGGGTGGGGATCGCCACGGCCAGAAGCCAGACCGGGTCGACCGCTCCGGCGAACGGGGTCCCTTGACGCAGGTTGACCAGGGCCTCATACCCGAACGCCCCTCCCGTCCCGAGGACGAGAGCCGCGTTCGCGAGGCCGGCAAAGGTCTCGAGGCGATGCGCCCCGAACGTGAACGTCACAGTCGCCCCCTTCGAGGAGGTTCGGATCGCGGTCCAGGAGAGCGAGAAGGCGAGAATGTCCGGGATGTTGTGGACCGCATCGACGGTGAGCGAGAGGCTGCGCGAAAGGAACGCCCCCACCGATTCCAGGACCAGGATGACCAACGAGAGCTCGACGGCGAGCCGAAGACCTCGAAGGACGCGCTGCTCTGCCTCGGCTTCGCCGTGGTGAGGAACGGGCATCGGAGGCCTCGAGGTCGGAGCTCCCGCCCTACAGGGCGCTCGCCACGACCTGCTGAAGTTCTCGTGCGGCTCGCCCGACCTCCCCTTTCCGTGGGGAGGCTTGGACACACTCTTCCACTAGGTCGTCCACGATGACCTGGAGGACCGCGTCGAGGGAGGCTCGAACCGCGGTGATCTGTCGAACGACGTCCGGGTAGGTTCGGTCCTCCTCGGCCATCCGGTGAACGGCATGGACGTGACCTTCGATGCGCGCGAGACGGTCAACAACCTCGGTCCGATGGTGGTTCGCCATATCCCCTCGGGGGGGAGGGGATATGGGCGGGGGAGATAAGTTGTTCGCTTCGGAGGGTCAGACCTCGACCGTGTCGGAGACCGACCGGGCGGCGACCCCGTCGCCCGGGAGCGTGATTCCCCCCCGCCCGGTGACCCCGGACGACCCCCTCTGTTCTCGGGTCGGTCCCCCGCGGACCGGAGGCTACGAGGTGTCGCTCCTCGAACGGCGAAGGGCCGGCATAAAGGCGCCGATCATCAGAGCGTACGTGACGAACAGCGGGGACATCGCCACGACGATCGGCCCGATCGACGCGATCAGTGCGACCCAATTGGTGAAGAATTCGGTCACGAGCACGAGGGCTCGCTCGCCGACGACGAGACCGGCGACCGTGGCGTCGCCCAGCGACCAGACGAAGGCGACCCAGCCAAGGACGTTGCCCCCGGACGAGCCCTCGAGGTGCGCCTCCTTCCTCAGACCGAAGAAGAAGTTCCCGAAGGCGAGGACCACCACGCCCCCGACCGGCCAGACGATCCAGAAGGGAGCCATGCCGGTCCCCCCACTCCCCAGGACCAAGCTCAGGACGGCCGTCAGAGCGGTCCCTCCGGTCCAGAGCGCGAGACCGAACCAGGGCCGCCGACGCCTCGAGGGGAGCGGTCGGCTCCGCGCCGGCTTCGGGTGGAACGCGTGCCATTCCCGAAGCCCTAAGAACATCAGGTAGAACCCGAGGATGGTCGTCGCGAGAGTGAGGTAGTACTCGAGCGGCCCTTGGACGAGGTTCCCGCGCATCAGGAACTGGTATACTTCGGTCGTCCCTTCGACCGCGAACCCCAGCGTCAGCAGGACAAGTCCGTGGGCCGCGGAGACCGGCAAAGGAAGCAGAAATCGGACGGACCGTCCCCGCGGAGCCGGCGAAGTAGTCGGTCGCGGTCCGGGCTCTTCGGCCGGCTTCTCCGAGCGAGAGGCGACCATATCAAAGGGGTACCCGGGCCCCAACGATCGCTCGACACCGTCGACGTGCGGGCCGGAGTTTTCGGAGCCCTTCTCTCCCTTCCGACCGAGTGCGGACGCCTTCGACCGTCACGGGCGTAGGAGCGGCTCACTCCGGTGTCCGACTCTTCTCCGAAGGAAGTGCCGCGCCGGCCGTCCCCGGGCGAAGCATTGGCTTCGGCCATGGATCGGAACGGTCGTCATCGGATCTGCCATCGTGGGTGCATTGTCCTTTGCCGGAATTTGGTTGACAGCTCTTCGTAGGATATGTTTATCTGGGTTTTCCGTTTCGGCCGATCGAAGGGCGTTCACCGATGGCGAGAGACGATGTCGGGAAGGAGATCAAGGCGAAGAGCCTTGAGTTGAAGAATTTCTTCAAGGACCTCAAGGCGGTCTTGGAGGAGTGGAAGTTCTCCGTTGAGGAAACGAAGGAAGGCACGCGCATCGAGGTTCACGCTGTCGCGCTGATACGACACCACAAGAACGGGAATTCCGAAGACCGATAGACCGACTCCCTAGCGTCCTCCCGGCGGAAGCCGCGGAGACCCGGGCGGTCTAGCCCCTCATGGCCTGCTT
Source organism: Thermoplasmata archaeon (assembly GCA_050011075.1). Classification (GTDB taxonomy): domain Archaea; phylum Thermoplasmatota; class Thermoplasmata; order Lutacidiplasmatales; family UBA184; genus Lutacidiplasma. The sequence continues at coordinate 16,901 of JBEKJT010000017.1, read as the reverse complement.
CAGCACGTTCTTTTGTTGATTGCTGAAATGGAAGTCCTGCCGTTGCTGGACGAGGTCGACGTACTCGACCACATCCAGGATGTCCTGGCGCGAGTAATACTTCCGTGCGTTCTTCACCGTTTCCTCGACCGGATGGCAATCCATGAAGGAGCAAATGAGGCAGGCAAGGTCGTATGCCTGCTTCTTGGAGGCGGGGACATCCTCACGGAAGACCCCGGCATCGAGGATGTAGATCTTGTCTCCCAACATGATGTTGTCCGGCTTGATATCGCCGTGGAAGATCCCCTTACTGTGCAGCCGTTTGAGGTAACCGAACAGCGTGTCGATCTGTTCGACCGTGACCTCCTCGCAGTCCGACACCGGTCGAGAATCGAGGAACTCCGCTACGAGCAGCCACATGCTCTTGTTGATCGCGTGATAGCCTAACGGCTTCGCGGTCGGAATGCCGGTCGAGTAGATCGCGCGGAGGCTCTCGTACTGCTGCCGGGCCATATCCTCGGCGGTCTCCGTGAAGCCGAAGATCGGGTCCTGTGCGTTCATCTGCAGGTACAGGTTCTTGAACAGCTGCATCGAACGGTCCGACAGGATGTCGTTACTGCCCAGGATCTTCCCGAAGAACCGGACGGTGTCCGCCTTTCGGCCGAGGCCGCTGATCTTTATCGGAATCGACAGCCGGGAGGCATCCGAGCTGATCGGACGGACGGAGGTTCGGCTGAGGCCGTAGTTCACGGCCATCACCCGACGGATGTCGCGCAGGACCTCACGGAAGAACGCGATGTGGATCACTTCGTGGCTGGACCGGGACGCGGGTGGCGTCATCACACCGCCGTCTCCTCGACCGGTACCGGGGTCGGGCCGGACACGGACATCGTGAGCATGTTCTCGGCCCGGTGTGCGTCTCCGAGCGCCTTGGCCTTGTTCTTCTTCCTCTTCTCGCGCCAGATGGCCAGTAGAAGGAAGCACATCTGAGGGAAATGAAACTTCACGTCGTTCTTGATCCCGCGACCGTATTCGACGACCGGCTTACCGCGGTAGGCGAAAGTGATTCGCCAGATCGACAGCTCCGGAACCTCCGCCTGCACTTGGTTCAGGTTGACGAGGACGTTGTTGTCCTTGACCACGAGGTCCAAGTCCATCATGCCGTTCATCTTGATCGGCACGCGGATACCCTCTCGGAACATCGTCCGAAAGACGGCGAGCGCCAGCACTTCGACGGTCTTCGTATCGAGCTTCCGGTCGGTGATGACACGCGCGTCCGTCCGGGAACTCGGGGACTCCGTCATATCTCGTTCCTCCGCGCCGTGGGCTCGACGCGCATGGTCTGGCCCTGACCGTGGCCGCGGGTTCGGTTTCCCCGCTGCGATACCCCTTCCGGGGTCCGAGTTCTATGTGGGCGCGTGCGCGGCCTCTGAAGTTTCATTGGTACGCTCTCCGGAGTCCGGCGGTGAAGCCTCCACACTGGTTCGCTTGTGACCTTTCCATTCCGAGTGCGCGTCCAGGTACGGCGCCCCCTCCTTGTGGTACTCACCGCCGAGACTGCTCTCCTTCTTGCCTCGCCATTGCTTGACGAACGAAGCGAGGTCCAGGTCGGCGCGTCGGGCGGCGCCGGTGCCGTCCGGTTCGTGGATATCCTCCGTAACCTCCCTTCCGTCGGGTAGAGTCCGCCCGCCCGGCTCCGATAGGGCGGCCCGGCGATCGTTGACCTCCCCGGCGCTCGGTTCTCTCGCCTTCGAGCCTTCGGGATTCGTGGAAACCCCCGACCGGTTGATGTGGATCTGGAATCGGACGAAGATCCGAGTGCCGTCCCCGTAATCCTCCATCGAGAATTTCCAATCCTCGATGTCGGCGTGGACGCTCTTGAAGAATCGGTCCACCTCGTCCACGATCTTGTGCATCTTCTCGTCTTCTCTGCTCGCCAGGTCGGTGACCGAGCTGGCGTGCTTTTTCGACTTCATGGCCACCTACAACCCCCGGGCCGTTCGCACCGAGGGGGCGGGAGACCCGTGGATGCATGGGTCTGCGAATCGAGGTGCTTCTGGAGTCGTACTACTGGTCCGACTCGGGCGACGGATGACGACCGGGGAAGGCGCCGGGCCTGCCCCGGTCGATGCTGCTCGTGCGGTCATGGTATCTGCCGATTCTCTCAAGGAACTCGCTATGAGAACATCGAATCCATCGCCCCACGCTTCATAGCCCCGAGCTTGATTGGAATTCAGGCCTGTCGACCCGCGGGCGGGACCGCGGTGGACCTGGCCCTGCGTCCTCGGACAGCCCCGCGTGGGGCCGGGGAACGAAACTCGCGAGCGAGGGATCCGGTGGCGTTCGCGCGTGCGCCCGAGCCCCAGCTCGTCCGCTCACCCTTAGTAGCGGGGCATGGATTTGAACCATGGATCTACGGGTTATGAGCCCGTCGGGATTTCAGGACGGTCGGCGACGCCGACCGTTTTCCTGACTACCCTACCCCGCTGCGGCGCCACGGAGGAGGATGGCCTATTTAGGCCCTCTCCCGGAAGCGCGCGCTCCGGCGGGGAAAGCGCTCAGTGCGGGCGGCTCAGGTCTTCACGCTCGCGCTGGAGCAGACGCTCCCAGTCAGTCCGAACCTGGGTCTGGATGGTGGTCAGCTCGTCACCGACCAGGTGACGGAACCGTCCTTGGGCCTTGAGATAGTCCAGGACCGGCTTCAGTTGGCCCGTCTTTCGCGTGATGTGGAGTTGGCCCTCCACCACCTCGTACAGCGGGAACACGCCGGTGTCCGTCGCGAGGCGACCGAGCGCGATCGTCTCCGACGAGTCGAACTTCCAGCCCGGAGGGCACGGGGCGAAGATGTGGAGGAATCGAGGCCCGACGACGTCACGCGCCCGCTCGACCTTCCGGTCGAAGTCCTCTGGGAAGGCAGGGTTGAGCGTGGCCGCGTAGGCCGGTCGGTGGGCGAGGACGATCCCCATGATGTCCTTCTTGGCCTCGGGCTTGCCGTGTAGTCCCCCCGAGGTTGGGGTCGTCGTCGTCCAAGCCCCCCAGGGGGTCGCGCCGCTTCGCTGGATGCCGGTGTTCATGTACGCCTCGTTGTCGTACATGACGTAGATCGCGTTCGTTCGCCGCTCGAGCATCCCGCTCAGCGCTTGGAGGCCGATGTCCGCGGTACCGCCGTCGCCGGCGAATCCCACGATGTTCACGTCCTTCATTCCCATCGCGTCCGCCGCCGCGCGCAGCCCCGAGATCGACGCTCCGGTCGCTTCGATCGGATTGTCGAGGACTCCGATCCGCAGCGCGGTCGTCGGGTAGGGGGTGCCGATCACCGTCCAGCAACAGGCGGGAATCGACATGATCGTCCGAGGGCCGAGACCCTTCAGCAAGAGGCGCATCGAGAGGGCCGGTCCGCATCCCGGACAAGCCGCGTGGCCCGAGTACATCAGTTCCTGAGCAGGGATCGTGAGCTTAGCCATCGACCGTCACCTCCTCCTCGAGATCCTCCCAGTGGGTCTCAGGCACCGCGCCCGAGAGGAGGGTCTTGAACATCGCGTGGACCTCGTGCGGCGTGATGTCCCGGCCGCCGATGCCCGCGAGGAAGCTCGTCAGCGCCGGGCGATGCGAAGCGGAGTAGAGCGCTCCGCTCACTTCCGTCGCGGCCGGTCCCATCCGTCCGAAGGTGTACGACCGGTCGACCACGCCGATCCGGTCGACCGTGATCCCCAACCGCCGGATCTCGTCGTCCGGGAACGGACGGAAGAGCCGCAGCTTGGCGAGACCGACCTTGAGACCGGACTCCCGCAACTCGTCGACGACGGACCGGGCGGTGGTGGTCGCGGTGCCCATCGTGATGAGAATCGCGTCCGCGTCCTCCGTCCGATAGGTGGGGAGGGCCCCCCCGTGGTGCCGGCCGGTGGCGGTCCGGTACTCCTCTTCCACCAGGGGGAGGATCTTCGGGACGCGTTCCATCGCGTCCGCGACGTGTCGGCGGAACTCGACGTAGTGGTCGGGGCCGGTGAACGAACCGAGACGGCTCACCGTCCCGGGTTGGAGGATCGCATGCGACTCGCGCGGCGGGAGGAACTGGTCGACGACCGACTGCTCGGGGACGTCAGCCGGCTCCACCGTATGGGAGAGGTAGAACGCGTCCTCAGTGACCATCACCGGAAGACGGATGTCCGGGTGCTCGGCGAGCCGAAACGCCTCGAGCACCGTGTCGAGCACTTCCTGGTTGCTCTCAGCGTAGAACTGGATCCAGCCGGTGTCCCGCTGGCTCATCGTGTCGGTGTGGTCCGCGCCGATGTTCCATGGGGGTGCGACGGCTCGGTTCACGACCCCCATGACGATAGGGGCCCGCATCCCGGACGCCCAGTGGAGGAGCTCGTGCATCAAAAGGAGGCCCTGGCTCGAGGTCGCGGTGTACGTCCGGGCCCCGAGGGCGGCGGCGCTGACGACGACCTGGAGCGCGCTGTGCTCGGATTCGACCTTGACGTACTGGGCCGGGAGTTCGCCGGTGGCGACGAAGTCGGCGAGCTTCTCCACGATCGACGTCTGGGGAGTGATCGGGTAGGCCGAGATCACCTGGACCCGCGCGAGCATCGCGGCGTACGACTGCGCGTAGTTGCCCGACATCACCTTCTTGGTCATGGTTCGAATCTCCTAAACCTCGGTCGCGACCATCTCGATCGTCTTGGGCGGGCATTCGGCCGCGCAGATCCCGCATCCCTTGCAGTACGCCGTGCGGATCCGCGGGAATCCCTGGGGGTCGAAATCGATCGCATCATCGGGGCAGAACTTCCAGCAGAAGTTGCACTTCGTGCACCGCTCGAGGTGGATGACCGGAGTGAACGTCCGCCACGCGGCCGTGTGGATCGACTCGCTCGAGTCGTAGGCGATCGGTCCCTCGGGGAACGGCCGGGGGGGAACCGGAGTGCTGGGAACGACGGGTCCGGGAAGAGCGCCGGCGTCCACCGTGCGCACCCCCGAGAAGCCGTCCTGCGCCGCGAGACGGTTCTCTATGGGGTTCCGGGGAACGAACTGCTCGATCGCCCGGCTCAGTGCTTCGATCGAGACGACCCCGGTCGCCTGGGCGAGGGCGCCCAGGACGGCGGTGTTGACGATCGGCAGCATCGGGGTGCCGAGCCCGCGGGCGAGCGCGATGCGGGTCGCATCGACCGCCGCACGGTGGACGCCCTTCGGCGCCACCAGCGACTCCGCGGTGTGAGGGGTATTGACCAAGAGCAGACCGTGGGGCTTGAGGCCGTCGGTGACCCGCGTCGTCCCGAGCAGTCCCGGGTCGAGCACGACCACGACGTCCGGCGCGATGATGGAGGTCCGGACCCCGATCGGATGATCGTCGATCCGCGTGAAGGCGGTCACCGGCGCCCCGCGCCGTTCGACCCCGAAGAACGGGAAGCTCTGGGGCATCTTCCCGTCCAGGAACGCGGCCTGGGCGAGGAGCTCGGAGGCGATGACGGCTCCTTGTCCTCCTCGGCCGTGGAACCGAATCTCGAGCATGGTCTCTCCGACCCGAACCAACTTGCCGGAAGTTGATGAAAGGGGGGTCAGCCCCACTTGACCATCGCTTAATTCCGCGTGCGACGTCTCTGAGTTGAGTGGTGTAGACCATGGTGGGCATACGTGCGTTGAAGAAGATCTGGCTCGACGGCCGCCTCGTCGACTGGCCCGAAGCGAAGGTCCATGTCCTCACGCACGCCCTCCACTACGGGTACGCGATCTTCGAAGGGATCCGGTCCCACGACACGCCGCGCGGGCCCGCGATCTTCCGGCTGTCGGAACATCTCGACCGGTTCCTCAACAGCGCTAAGATCTACCGGATGAAGGTCCCGTACACGGCCGCGGAGCTCGCGCAGGCCTCGGTCGACCTCGTCCGCGCAAACGGCGTGCCGACGGTCTACCTGCGCCCGATCGCGTTCTCCGGGTACGGGGAGATGGGGCTCGACCCGACCAAGAGCCCGGTCCAGGTCGCGGTCGCGGCCTGGGAATGGGCCTCCTACCTTGGCGAGGCCGGCGCCATCAAGGGTGTGCGGGCGACCGTGTCGAGCTGGGTACGCATGGACTCTCGGTCGCTCCCGCCCCAAGCGAAGTGCGCTGCGAACTACGCGAACTCGGCGCTGGCCAAGATGGAAGCGACGGTCGCGGGGTACGACGAGGCGATCCTCCTGAACAACCAGGGGATGGTCGCCGAAGGGCCCGGAGAGAACATCTTCCGCGTCAAGAAGGACGTTGCGAGCACCCCGCCGGCCAGCTCGGGGATCCTGCGCGGCATCACGCGCGACACGGTGATCCAGTTCCTCAAGGACGAGGGGCTCGCCTTCCAGCGGACCGACTTCACGCGCGAGGAGCTCTTCACGTCGGACGAGCTGCTCTATACGGGCACCGCGGCCGGGATCACGCCGATCCGCGAGGTCGACGGGCGTCCGATCGGCAACGGCGATTTCCCGATCACGCGCCGTCTCCAGAAGCGGTACGAGGACGCGATCCACGGCCGGAACGCGGCGTACGATGCGTGGCTCACGTACGTAGGCTGAGAAGCGAACGGAGTTCAACGGTCCATGGGCTGAGCCCGTGGGTCGCGGTCGATCCCTCCGCTCCAGGATCAACAGAGGGAGGCCCGGGGGTCACCCCCGGGCCGCGGCGTTCGGAAGTGGTTCAGGGCGGAGCGCCGATGTGGGCCCACGCGGTGCTAATGCCGTACAGGACCGCCGCAAGGCCGGCCAGGAAGACCACGGCCATGAACAGTCCGATAAGGGCGATCCACACCTTGGGATAGGTCGGATGGGGCGCCGACGGAAGAGGGTCCGCCCCCGGGACCTGGGGACCGACCACGAACCAGTCAACGAACAGGGTCACCGGGTAGGACAAGATCGCCATCGCGCCGAAAGCCAGGTACATCAGGAGGGTCTCGAAGGGGTCCTTCGTAAGGTTGAGCTGGTAGGCTCGGAACCCGTAGAACAGTACACCCAATCCGATGACGACCCCGAGCATTCCCACGAAGTGGGTCGGGAGTTTCATCCGGACCGTGACCGCGAAGGCGACCAGGAGGAGCGAGAGCATGACCAGCACGTCAAAGAAGAACAGGTCGTACGATGTCGCAGTCGGAAAGCCAGTGATCGGCCACGTGATCTCGCCCCATATGGCGAAAAACCCGAGTAGGAGGCCCAACAGCCCGATGAGGACCGCTCCCTCCCGGAGATGGGTGTAGGATCGAACGTAGTCCTTCCGATGGAACTCGAACCACACCGTCAGCGCGGTGTAGAACACGGCGGTGGTGACCAGGATCAACAGGTCAAGGATCAGGGTCAGGTCGTCGATGAACGCCATAGTGGTCTTCCCTCGTTCCCTAGGAGGAAGTGGCCTTCCGTTCGAGGGGTCGGGCGTGACCTGTCGGGGATCTTTCTCGAGGTTTCGTCATAAAGAACGTGGCAATACCTTCCCGAAGCGGGACGGGCTAGGGGTTCTTAATGGTTGGTAAATACGACTTCGCTCCCCGGCGAGCGGTCGCGCTCTCGTGGCCTTCGGGCTTGTTCGGGGCGGTCGATGTCCCGAGGTCACCCCGCGACCCGAACTGTGATCGGCACGACGAGGTCGGAGGCGAAGGAGCATTCGGGATAGAAGGGGCTCCCCGAGCTCCGGCTGGCCCCTCGCGGGGCTCGCGGGACTCTCAGGGAGTGAGAACGGGTTGCGACGTCGGGAACCTTGGACCTGGTCGATCGGAGTCCTGGTCGGTCTCCCTACAGCGGGGGTTCGCACGTGGCCGGAACTCCCACCGCGTTGATGTTCGCGCCCGCGGCGGTGATGTAGTTGGGGCTTCCACAGAGGGCTCCTGTCAGGATGGCCTGATACAGGTCGGCTGCGTTGAAGTTGGTCGCCAGGCTGGTGGTAGGACCGAAACCGGTCAGCAGCGCGCTCGCCATGTCAGCATACTCCAACTGGGCGCCGGGAAGCTTGGCCGCACGCAGGTTGGCACCCTGGAGGTCGGCGTACTCGAGGCTGCTGGCCCGCAGGTCGGCGTGCCGAAGGTCAGCGCCGGCGAGGTCTGCGTACTGGAGACTGCTCCCCCGGAGGTCAGCTCGTTGGAGCTCGGCCCCCGCGAGGTTGGCATGCTCGAGGTTGGCCCCCTGCAGGTCTGCACCGGTGAGGTTGGCAAACTCGAGGTCGGCTCCCTGAAGGTCGGACCCCTGAAGGTCCGCACCCGCGAGGTTCGCGTACTGTAGATCGTCATCCCGAAGGTTGAGCCCTTTCAGGTCGGCCGCGGGCAGGTCCGTGTACCGGAGGTTGACCCCCGGACCGAAGATCTGCGGCTGGAACAGCGAGGTCAACACTGGGAAGGCCGACGTCCCGTCGAGCCCCGCGCCGGTCGCGGGCAGACCGAGCAGCCACTCGATGGTCGAGAGAGTGTTGTAGTGGGTTGCGTTGTAGCCCAGCGCCCCGATTCCCGCCGTGTACGGGCTCGCCGCCACCATGTATACGGGTCCTCCCACCAACCCGTCGTACCCGGTAAAGTTCTCGGTACCGTTCGCCTCGTACGCCTCATCGTAGACGATGAAGATGGCCGTGCTCGAGAACCACGGTTGTGCGATCAGGTTCGGGATGAAGGTGGAGAGCCAGTAGTCACCGGTGGCGGCCGAGGACGAATGGCCGTCGTTCAGGATGTTCGGGGCGATGTAAGTGAAGGCCGGCGGCGTGGCCGTGTACGGGTAGTCCCGGGTGAGGTTCTTGATCGGCAGGACGTGGGTCATGCACGCGGAGCTCGGCGTGGTTCCCCCCAGGTCGCTGTAGTAAGGGAACGGATTGTGCCGGACAACGTAGAGCCCGCTGTTGTGCTCCTGGCAGGGGACCTGCGCGCTCTCCTCATAGGCCACCCACGACTCGCCGGCGGTCTGGAGAAGATTCCCTAGATTGTTGACCGAGTAAGTGCTGTAGCCATCGGAATTGCACTGCAGGGTTTGGCCGGACGTAATGGCCAGGTAGTTCGGGGCGGACGGATGGCATGCAGCGTAGTAGCCCGTGCCGTTGTTCTGGCTGTTGGCGTTGCCCCCCCATCCGTAGGTGTTGGCGAGCTGCGTTTCGTACGGCTGGTTAGGATAGATGACCCCCGTCTGCTCGTTCTCCATCATGATCAGGAAGACGTGCTGGATCGGCGTCGGAAGCGCAGTACCCGAACCCCCGGTGCCCGTGCTGCCGGGGTTCGAAGCGGCGTTCGCGCCAGTCGAGCTCGCCGAACTCAGGACCGACACTGGGAGTGCGCCGGCCAACGCCGACATCAAGAGCACTCCGGCCACCGCAGTCCCCAGACCTATCGCCCACCATCTTCGCGTTCTTTCGCTCACGTTTGGGGTCACCCCAGAGCAGCATAGATTACGACGAATATAAATGTCTAGAGCGCATAAATATGTATTGTCTATAGCTACTGTTCAAGCCTCCCTCGCCCTTCACCCGTCGCGTTCCATCGATGACCGGACCCGACCTCCCTCAAGCACGGTGGACGACAGGACCGCGTGACGGCCCCGCGCCGGCGCGGAATGGTGCGGTCAGAGGGTACGAGGCGTCCACGGCGGAATCTGGGTGCCCTCGATCTCCGGCGCCGAAGGACCGACGGAATACGGTTCGGCAAGGGCCGGGGTCGGCGTCCCGTCAAGGGATGGCTCAGTGAACCCGCTAAGTACCCGGATATACTTCACTCCCCCGCGGCTGCGAATCGCCGTTCTGTCGGCTCGCGGGATCAGAATGCCGGTCACGAGGTTCAGTATGGAGGGGTATCGGTGAAAGCGAAGGATGCGTCGTCGAGGGGAACGGGGCGGTCTCGGGCCGCCGCATGGGTCGCGGCCGCGGTAGGACTCGTCGTGCTGCTCGTCGGCAGTGCTTCGGCTGCCCCGGTGAGTTCTACTGTCCTGGCCGTCGTGCATTCGGCGCCCTATACCGGGACGTTGGACGACACCTTCGTCGGAGAGCCGACCGGATGCGGCATTTCTGCTAACTTCCCGGTGTTGCCCTTCTTCAACCTGACGATGGGTCAGGCTCTCGAGTCCGTGAAGGCGTCCGCACATTCCTGCGGCGCGGCGAACAGCACCGTGTATCTTCAATCGGCGGCAGGGTTTACCAGCACGTCCTTCACGGCATCGAACGGACTCCATCACCTCACGTCCAACTGGGTGTTGAACTTCTCCGCGAACCTATCGGCCATACGCGGTACGGGGTCACAGGTCGCCCGGGCAATGTTTGCCGTGTACCTGGAATTTGAGCTGTTCGACCGAACGAGTGGTTTCACCTTCTATCAGAGCAACTACCCGGAGCTCTTCGGCTCCGGGACCTCCTCCGTGACCTATCCCGAGGTCCGCGAGACGGTCTTCCTCAACGCCACGCTCGTCAAGGGCCACTCGTACGAGTACGAAGTCGAGGTCTTGGTCGCCGTGGAGGTCTTCGTTACGAACGGGAACAGCCGCGCCTCGGCATCGGTGAACCTAGGTTCCGGCGGGAGGAACGCTCTCCTCACCTCGGTCACCCGAACGTAACTCCGAGGGACGTGCGGGTCCCATCGCCTCGCCCGTCGGCAACCGCTTCCCCCCGAATCCATGCGTGAGGTGCGAAACCCCCCCGACCCGTAATCAGGGGTGAACGTCAGTTGACGTGCGGTTCATTACCTACGGTTCCCGGAACCCATTGACTCTGAGCGTCCGATGTCCACGAGCGCGAACGCGACCTCCTCATCCCCGGAAGGCCGCCCCGAAGGGGGCTTCACGCGAGCAGGGACCTCGAGCGGATCGAAATCGAATCCACCCACCGTCCGAAGCAAGAGCCGAATGATTGAGGTGCTTCGGATAGGACTTGGACTCGTTTGGTTCGCGAACTTCTTCTTCATCGTATACCCTCCGAACAACTATTTCGGGAACTTCTCGAGCATTGCCCTCTCGCTGGCCCCGGTGAGCTTCGGAGGCCCCGGGTTCCTCGACTACGTCGCGGCCCACCCGCTCTTCTTCTCCTGGGCCGTCGCGATCGCGACCGGGTATCTCGCGTTCGCCCTCACGTTCGGCATCACGACCCGCATCGCATGCTTCGCCGGGAGCTTCTTCTCGGCGGTCCTGTTCGCGATCCAGGTCGGCAGCATCTTCGTGTTCCCGGGCGGTACCGATGTAGGAGAGCACCCGCTCTTCATCCTGATCTCCGCCGTTCTTCTCGTGGGGGGCGCCGGTCGGTCGCTCTCGCTGGACGTGTGGATGCGCGCCAGCTGGGCCCGCGTCCGCGCCGCTCGTCCGAGGATCGCACTACCCCCGGCACCGTCCGGATGGAGTGCCAGCCTCTCCACACGGGCCCTCTTCAGCTACTTCATCGCCGGAACCCTTCTCTCCGTGGGTATCGGGCTCGGCCTCATCGTGGCGTTCCCCCTTCAACCCGCGTCTTCCGGGCCCCCGCTCGTTACGGGCCCCACGACGTACGAGAATCTCTCCATCAACATCGCGCCGAACGGCTGGCCCCAGTACTCGCCCGCGAATTTCACGCTCCACACAGGCCAGGTCGTGTTTACCATCGTCGACAACGATTCTCCGATGAACTGGACGGGGTGTCCGTGTCCTGTCCAAGGGACCGTGGGCGGCGTGGAATACATCAACGGGAGCCCGACCCACGTGGTGCCGGGGGACAACGTCGCGCATTCGTTCAACGTCCCGGACCTGAACCTGGCCGTCTACTCTCCGGGGGGGACCACGCTCCGGTTCACGGTCGACATCAGCCGGACCGGGGAGTTCGTTTGGTTCTGTGTCGTCCCGTGCGGGACGGGCGCGGACGCCTACACCACGCCGCCGATGGGCGTTTCCGGTTTCATGACCGGATCGATAACGGTCGTCTGAATTGCCGGTTCTCCTTGGTCTTCGGCCATCGCGGACCGTCGGCCCACCGGGAGGAGGCCCCGGTACGCCTTTCCGATCGACGGGCGGGCTCCTCCGAGCGGAGCCGGGGTCGTGGAGCCTGACTCAGGTCCGATAGGATCGGCGACCCGATCGCCGTAAGGTACACCGAGCCTCGCAGAGGTCGATGAGGTGGCGGTCGGTCGCCGCAACCCCTCACGGTCGTGGAGAGGCCAGCCAGCGGGACAACCGAGGGAACCTCGCACGGCCCGTTGCCCACACCCAGCGGTCGATCGCGAAGTATCTCCCCGCCCCGCCGAGGAACAGGATCAGATAGGCCAGCAAGTACAGCGGATGCGGTCCCACGTCGGTTCCTCCGGGCGCCTCGACAGTGCTGAAGAACTGCGTCAGGAGGAACAGCACGGACGCCGCACCGCCCACGATGCACGCCAACCGGGTGGTTAGACCGAGGACGAACGCGACCGCGAGGTAGGCCGTCAGGATGGCCGTGATCCACGCGAACGCCGTAGCATGGGCTGCCACAAAGTTCGCCACCGGGGGACCGCCCAACGTGGACGGGGCGAAGGAGAGCGCGGTCTCCCGGAAAGTGGGGAAGAACTGGTTGGCTGGGTCCAGGACGAAGACCAAGTTAAGGACCCAGACGAGGCCGATCCCCACGCGGAGAAGGTCGATGGACATACCCGTCGGGTCGGAACGCCACGCCCCGGTCCAGCGAGCGAACCGCCGTCGCTCCGTCGGCGTGCGAGAGGCCGATGCCTTACTCCCTCCCTCCTTGCGGCTCGCCATCAATGCCGCAGGACGGACGGGTCATGGAAAACCCTTCGGCTCCCTCCGACGCCCGACACGCTCGGCGGAGAACGATGTTTCGTCGCCCCAACTCCCGTCGATGGGTTCGGGAATGCGGTGGAGGGGGCTATCGACCGGGCCTCGTCCGATGCGGCGACCTCGGCTTCGACGACCACTGCTCGATAGCCGCGGGAGGGCTTTGCACGAAGGGTGCGGATCCCTTCGGTCCACGTCCAGGGGACTCGCGACCGGGGGGACCGGCCCTTCCATGCTCGCGGGCACAGCGAAAGGCGTCGGCTAGGCTCGGCGGCAGGGCGAGGGTTGTATAGCCGAACTCCGGTACGATTCAAGGGAAGGCGATTCCACTGTCGATCGTCCCGTACGGTCCGCCGATTGACGTCTCCGAGCGGCGACGTCGGCCTCAGTCTCTCGTCGCGATAGCCCTGGTCGGAATCGGTGGTTTGCTTTTCATCGCCAACGGGATTTGGGCTCTCGGGGCTGCCGAAGCGTTATTCGCAGCAAGCCCGCCTGGGCTCACCTTCACGTGTGTTGGCACGTGCGCGTCGACCCAAGCGGTGGCCGCGTTGGCCACCGGATTCCTTCTTGTTGTGACCGCGTGGTGGATGTACCGGCGGCCGCAGTATCACGTTGCGGAAGGTTTCCTTGTCTGCGTGATGGCGGCTGTCAGCGAAGCCGTGATCGGCGGTTTCGCAGGTGGCCTTCTGATCCCCACGTTGGTTACGGCGGCCGGAGGTGTATGGGCCATCGTTTGGACTCCGATTCCTCGAGCGAACCGGGTCCGCGTCGCGAAACGGCAACCGTCCCCGTGACCACCTGAGACCGGTCGTACACGAGACCGAACGAGGAGGAAACGAGCCGCGGGAGGGATTTGAACCCTCGGCCTGCTCCTTACCAAGGAGCCGCTCTGCCAGCTGAGCCACCGCGGCGCGTCAGTCCCGACCCGAAGCTCCGGCCTTATTCCGTTTTCCGTGGGTAGTGGGCATATCGTTCTCAGCCCACGGGAAGCCCGCGGAGGTTGCCGTCCAGCTCTCGCGCCCCGTCTCGGAAAGTGGACGCTTCTCGAGGAACGCCCGCATGCCCTCCTTCTGGCCCTCCGTGCCGAACAGCCGGGCCCACAGGTCGAGCTCGTACGCGAGCCCCGCGTCGACGTCCGCGTCGATCGCGTTCAGCAGCGCGAACTTGGCCGCCGCCAGCGCCAGGGGGGGCTTGCCCGCGAGCTCGCGGGCGAGCTCGAGCGCCGCGCGCAGCAGGTCGGCTCTCGGGACCACGCGCTCGACCATCCCTTGCGCCTCCGCCTGCTTCGCGGAGACGGGACGACCCGTGAGGATCCAGCGCCGGGCCCGCGCGGCCCCGACCCTCCGGGGAAGGCGGCGCGTGCCGCCCCAGCCCGGCATCACACCGAGGTTGATCTCGGGCTGGCCGAAGCTGGCATCCTCGCTCGCGACGATGAAATCGCAGGCGAGGGCGACCTCGCATCCTCCGCCGAAGCAGACCCCGTTGACGGCTGCGATCACAGGAAGCGGCAAGCGTTCGATCTGGCGGGTGATCCCTTGCCCGCGGGCACCGTGATCGTGGGCCGCCGAAGGCCCCAGCAGGGCCATCTCGCGGATGTCGGCCCCTGCGGCGAACGCCTTCTCCGAGGCACTCGCGAGGACGACCGCACGGACCTCGAGGTCCGCCTCGGCTTCGCGCAACCGCTCGCCGAGGGTCTCGAGGACGTCCCGGGAGAGCACGTTCACCGGTGGATGGTCGAGAGTAAGGAGGAGCGTGCGACCGCGACGCTCCGCCCGAACCAGGGTCGCTCGAGGGTCGCCTACCATTGGGGCGGGCGAGCCGTGCCGGGCTATTTATGCGCGGCGCTTTCGCGTGAACCGTGCTCGCAGTGGTCACGACGTGGTACGGCACCTTCCTCCTCGAGAACGGGAAGGTGGTCCGTTCCGCTCTGGCACCCGAGGACCCCGAATCCCTGGCCGAACGCGCGCGCCAACGACGCGAAGGTCGGCTGACGGCCGAGGAAGCGACGATCATCTCCGGCCCCGGTCATGAGGACTGGGTCACGAGGGACCGCCGGCTCGCGGAACACGGGCTTCGTCTCGAGCTCCGGTCTCCCGCGAGCGCGCCGGCCGATGCTCCGCGGCCGTCCTCCGACGTTTTGCGACCGGCGCTGCTCCTCGCCGCCGAGCGAGCGCTCACGGCGGCGTGGGACCCCTCCGTCCACGTGGAAGAGGCCGTCCGGGCGGCTGCCGACCTCGACCGGGTCCGCAATCTGGTGGGGGAACGGCTCGCCAGCTGGGTCGCGCGCGATTCTCCCGAGATCGACGCGTCCGACCACTCCGGGGCGGTTCGGGCGGCGCTCGCGAACGCCGGGGAGGTCCGCCTAGGTCCGGGAGACCCCAGTCTTGGGGACGCGCGACGGCGCCTCGCGGAGCTTTATCGTGCGGTCGAGGCAACGCACGCAGCCCTAGACGCCGCCGTCGCCGCGGCCGCGCCCCGACGGGCCCCGAACCTCTCGAGCCTCCTCGGGCCGGACCTCACCGCCCGGATGCTCGCCCAAGCCGGCGGGCTCGAGCGCATGGCGCGCCTGCCCGCGAGCACGATCCAGGTGCTGGGCGCCGAACGGGCCTTCTTCGAGCATCTGCGAGGCCGCGCTCCTCCTCCCCGTCACGGACTGCTGTTCGTGCACCCCGCGATCCAGTCGGCCCCTCGTGCGGAGAGAGGCAAGCTCGCGCGCGCGCTCGCCGGCAAGGCCGCGATCGCAGCCCGTCTCGATCAGGCGAAAGCCCCGGTGGACCCTTCCCTGGCCCGGGCGTTCGACCAGCGACGCGTGGCGATCACCGCCCAGCGGGGGTCGAAGCGCAGCCGCCCGAAGGGCCGCTCAGGGCAGCCACTTCACGGTGCACCCGAGGACCGGTAGCTCGGACGGGCGCACCGGCTCCCCGGCGATGGCCTGGTCGAGCGCGCGTTCGAGGTATCGCTCCGTGACGCGTTCCGCATGCTGGTGGTCGTTGTCGATCTTTCCCTGGAACAGGAGGCGACGCTGCGCATCGAAGAGCATCGGGTGCGGGGTCACGAGCGCCCCGTAGGCGTGGGCGACCTCCTGGGACTCGTCCTGGAGGTAGGGGAACGGGTACTGCTTCTCCTTCGCCCGGCGCGCCATCGATTCGAGACTATCCTCGGGGTAGGCGCGGGCGTCGTTCGAGTTGATGAGAACCGTCCGGACCCCTTTACCGAGATAGCGGCGGCCGAGGTCGACCATGCGCCCTTCCCAGGCCTGCACGTAGGGACAGTGGTTGCACCAGAAGGTGACGAGCAGGAATGGGTCGGACGCGAATTCGTCTATCCGGTAGGTCTTGCCGTCGACCCCGGCAAGCGCGAAGGGGGGTGCCGGGTCTCCGGCGTGCAGCCGGAACGTGGAGAGCTCTGCCATGGCCGATGCACTCGGGCGGCCCTCATAGCCTTTAGAGGTCGCCTTTCCTCTACCACCGAGGGCGATCTCGGATGGGCGCGGTGGGACTCGCTTCGAGCGCTCGAAGCGTACGGGTCGCGGGGATCGGTCTAGAAGTCCCCTGCTATACGGAGGTCCGAGAGGACGAGGCGCTCCTGCGTGCGGGAGGGCCGGCGGTCCGAGTGGCCGTCCTGGCCGACCGAGGGCTGTCGGTCGGCGTGGGCGTTCCGGAATCGGCGGCGTACCTCGCGCGCGCCCGTTCGGAAGGGATCGCCGTCGTCCGTCGCTCGTCGGGAGGGACCGGAGTGCTGCACGGTCCGGGGGACCTCGCCTGGTCGGTGGTCCTCCCTCGCGACCACGCGCTCGTGGGGCGCGACTTCGTCCATGCCTACGACCGGCTGGGCCGGGGTGCGGTGCGGTTTCTGCGAGCCCGGGGCCGGACGGCACGCTGGGACCCGGCGCCCGGATGGTCGGAGGATTGCTGCCTGCTCGGAGGCCGCGGGCGAGTCCTCACCGTCGACGGACGGGTCCTGGGGGGGGCGGCGCAGCACGCGAGCCGCTCGGCGCTCCTCCACCACGGAATCCTCCCCTTCCGCCTGGACCGACCCGCGATCGCGCGCGTCTTCGACCTATCGTCGCCCGGACCGGTCGACCACCTGACCGGCCTCGCCGAACAGGGCGTGGACCGGCCTACCGAGGCGACGGCACGCTCCCTGGCCGAGGCCCTCGTCGCGGAGATCTCGGGCGTGGAACGGGAGGGCCCGCCCTAGTCCGGTCGGCGGGGCCAAAGGGCCTCG
>JBEKJT010000016.1:0-19716 GCA_050011075.1 Thermoplasmata archaeon | reverse complement strand
GGAGGAAGATCAGGATCCCGATCGCGACCGCGTTCAGGACGATGATCGTGCGCGAGGCGACCGATTTCGCAAGGACGATCGGGAGCGAGAAATAGATCGAGAGCCCCATGACCGCGGAGAGGACCACGAGCTCGGGGAAATTCGCCATCGACCGTTCGTCTCGGCTGACGTTCGGGGTATTTAAATCCCAACGTGAAGTCCATAGGCGCTCGCATCACGACGTGAACCATCGGGGGGACGCCCCGCCCTCTCCTTTCGGGGCTTCCGGCTGCGTCTCCCCGGGACGCCGACCGCCGCCCTTAATACACGGCCGGCCTGCGCGCGCGGAGGGTCGCTATGGTGAAGCTCGCCGAGTGGCGGGGCAAGGACGTCTTCCGAAAGTACGGAGTTCCGCTGCCTCGCGGCGCGGTCGCTCGGTCCGCGGAGGATGCCGAGGCGCTGGTGCGATCCGGTCGGGTCCCTCTTCCGTGCGTCATCAAGGCCCAGGTGCTCGCCGGGGGCCGAGGGAAGGGCGGCGCCGTCAAATTCGCCGCGACGCCCGAGGAGGCACGCTCCGCGGCCGCCTCGATCCTCGGTCTAGAGTTCAAGGGGGAGAAGGTGAAGGAGCTGCTCCTCGAAGAGAAGCTCGCTCTCGGTCGGGAGCTCTACCTCTCGATCACCCTCGACCGAGCGCGTCGCGTCCCGATCCTGATCGCGAGCGGTCGTGGAGGCGTCGAGATCGAATCGGTCGACGACGCCGAGATCGACCGCCAGCCGGTCGACCCGTTCCCCGGGCTGACGAACTACGAGAAGCGGCGCGCCGCCCACGTCCTCGGCCTGTCCGGAGAGACGGCGAAAGCGCTCGACCGCCTCCTCGACGCCCTGTGGAAAGCGTTCACGGACGAGGACGCCGAGCTCATCGAGATCAACCCGCTCGCGACCGTCGGAAACGGACTGGTCGCGCTGGACGCGAAGGTGATCATCGAGGACGACGCGGCGTTCCGCCACCCCGAGTACGCCGACATCCGGGACGACCGCACCCCGCTCGAGGAGATCGCCCGGGAGAAGGAGATCGCGTTCGTCCAGCTGGACGGGAACATCGGCGTCATCGCCAACGGGGCGGGCCTCACGATGGCGACCCTGGACGTCCTGAAGGAGTTCGGGGGCGATCCCGGGGTCTTCCTCGACCTCGGGGGCACGGACGACCCGAAGAAGGTGACCGAAGCGTTCCTCCTGATGGCCCAGGCGAAGCCGAAGGTCGTCTTCCTGAACATCTTCGGCGGGGTCACGAGGTGCGACACCGTCGCGAACGGGCTGGTCGCGGCGATGCAACAGGTCCCCGCGTCCGAGCGTTTTCCGCTGGTCGCGCGCATCCGGGGCAACAACGAGAAGGAAGGGACCGAGATCCTGCGCGCCGCAGGGGTCATTGCGGTCCCGAGCCTCAAGGAATCGGCCCAGGCGGCGGTCGCCGCAGCTCGGGGGCCGCCATGAGCGTCCTCGTCGACCGGGACACGCGCGTCGTGGTCCAGGGGATCACCGGCCACCAGGGGACGACCCACACCCGTCAGATGAAGGCGTTCGGGACCCAGGTCGTCGCCGGGGTCACGCCGGGAAAAGGTGGCCACGAGGTCGAGGGAGTGCCGGTCTTCGACTCGGTCCGGGAGGCGGTCGAACGCGCCGGGGCGAACACCTCGTGCGTCTTCGTTCCCGCTCCGTGGGCGAAGGATGCCCTGATCGAGGCCGTGGACGCCGGGATCCGGCTCTGCACGGTGGTCACCGAGCATATCCCGTTCCACGACATGCTCGTGATGTACCATTACGCGCGGGCGAAGGGGGCCCGGATCATCGGCCCGAATTGCCCCGGGATCGCCGCCCCCGGCACGGCGAAGGTCGGGATCATCCCGAATCTCGTCTTCCGGCCCGGCCGCGTCGGGGTCGTCTCCCGCAGCGGTACACTCACCTACGAGATCGTGAACGGGATCAAGGAGCACGGGCTCGGCCAGTCGACGTGCATCGGCCTCGGCGGTGACCCCGTCGTCGGCACCTCCTTCGTCGACGCCCTTCCGCTTTTCGAGTCGGACCCCGAGACCGACCTCGTGGTACTGGTCGGGGAGATCGGAGGCACCGCCGAGGAGGACGGCGCGGAGTACATCAAGCACCACTTCACGAAGCCCGTGGTCGCCTACATCGCCGGGCGCAGTGCTCCCCCCGGAAAGCGCATGGGACACGCGGGAGCGATCATCACGCGCGGCAAGGGCACGGCCGAGTCGAAGCTCGCCGCGCTCGAGGCGGCCGGCGCGCGCGTCGCCCGCTTTCCCTACGAGGTCCCCGACCTGGTCGCCGAGGTCCTCGCGACCCAGGGACGTCGATGAGCCCGACCGAGCGCGAGCCCTCGGCGGACGGGGAGGACCCGGACCCGTGCGGGGTCCCGGGGTGCGGCGCCCCCGCGGAACGTCACCTGGCGCTCGCGGAGGCCCGCAAGGTCTTCTCGAACATGCCCGAGAAGGGCCGACGCGCTCCTCTCTGCCGGGACCATTACCGGGAGTGGAAGAAGACGACGAAGGCCGCGCGGAAGCTCGACCGGCTTGCCTGGTGACGCTCGATCCGGCGCTCGGGGAATCGGTTCGGGGGGACCGCGGAATCCCGCGGCCCTCACTGCTTACGCATCTTCTGGGCGCGCATGCGACGGCGCATCCGCTTCTTGCGCCACTTCCACCGCATGTGGCCGCGCTTTTTCCAAACCCGCGAGGAGCGTTTCATTCGGTGATACCGGTGGCGCGCGGGTAGAGGTGACCGTTTATTAGGGTTACCTCGCGGCCACCGCCGCCGCCTCGCATGTTATCTAGCGTTTCCGTCTCGGCCGGACCGTGCTGACGGCGGCCGACCTCGAGATCAACATCCTCGAGTTCCGCCAGCGGGCCTTCCAGTTCGAGCGCCTCGCCGACTTCCAGGGAACGGACTACGCGGTCTTCTCCCGCACCGAGACCGAGAGCGAGAGCCAGTTCCGCCCCCGGCTCGTCCACCTGAAGCTTATCGTCCCCCAAGCCTGGGTCGTCTACGACGAGGCGAACGACCTGCTCGCGGTCGCAGAGGACGGGAAGACGCTGCCCGTGCGGCTCACCGAGCCGGTCGTCGAGGTCGGCGCAGAACGCCCGGAGTTCCAGGAACAGGGGATCGCCTGGCGACGGGCCGTAGGCCCATCGGGGTCGTTCGCGTACGCCCCCGCCGAGGTCGCGGACCTCGTCCTCACGCCGGACGGCTTCGCGAGCCTCGGCCTCGCCTAGCGGGGGCGCCGTCCGGGTCAGTTCGACGACGGGCGCAGCATCCGCTCGAGCGCCGCGGCGACCAGGCCGCCGACGATCGGGGCCACCCAGAAGATCCAGTCCTGCTGGATCGCCCAGCGGTCGCCCGAGAAGAACGCCGAGAGGATCGCCGGCGCGAAGCTACGAGCCGGGTTGACGGAAGCGCCATCAATCGGGATGCCGACCAGGTTGATCATCAGCAGCGTGAGACCGATCCCCATCGGGGCGAGGTTCTTCGAGGAGTTCTCGCTCCGCGTCGCGAACAGGATCACGTAGACGAGGAAGAACGTGAAGACGACCTCGAACAGGAACACGGATTCCCAGCCGACAGCGTAGGCGCCGCCGCCGGAATATCCCTCGGAGGCGAGCGCGACGTTCGGGGACGTCACCATCGTCCAGAGGGACCCGTGCCCGTAGGCGACGCCCGCGATGACCGCCACGCCGAGGATCCCGCCGAGGACCTGGGCGATGATGTAGGGGACGACGTCGCGCCCCTTGAACCGGCCCGCGGCCCAGAACGCGACCGTGACGGCCGGGTTGAAGTGCGCGCCCGAGATGTCCCCGAACGCATAGATCGCCCCGATCAGTCCCGCGCCGATCGCGATGCTGATGAGCAGCACGCGCGAGATCGCGTCCAGGACCGGCAAGTTGAACGAGAACAACGCTCCGCCCGTGACCGCGAGCAGCAGTCCGAACGTTCCCAGGAATTCCGCGAGGTACCTCTGGCCGGCCGACCACGTCATCGGCGGACGACGATGAACCGGGGTTTGTAAGGCTTCCGACCGTCGGGAAATCGTGGTCGCGCCGGGCTCGTTCCCGACCCCGAAAGTTCAGAGGATGTCCATCTCGCGCAGTTTGTCGGGCAGATAGTGCTCGGTGACGTAGTTGAGCCCGTACTTCGCGAGGGACTGCTGTTCCGCCTTCTTGCCGTTCTTCAACATCAGTTCGATCTCCGAGCGCCACTCGGCCGTCGCGAAGCGGGGGTCGGTCAGCTCGGCCTCGAGGGCGCGGACGTCCTGCTCCGAGAGCTTGTCGGACGGCAGGTCGTAGTTCTCGATGTCGGAGGCCGTGACCCCCAGGAACTCGGCCGAAGGGGTCGCGAGGTAGGTCGAAAGGTGGGCGGTCTTGATCGCGCCGTACGCGACGCTCGCGAAGATTCGGAACGACCATGGGTCCCCGTCGGTGAAGACGACGACGGGCAGGTGGAGCTCTTCGGTCAGCCGCTTCAGGAACCGTCGGGTCGAGCGCGCGGGCTGGCCCTTGAGGTGGATCAGGATCGCGTCCTGCTCCTCGTCAAAGTTGTTCTCGGCGAGCCGGTCGACCATGCCGCCGCACTCGATCGCGATCACGAACTTCGCGTTCGTGCTGACGAACTCGATCTTCTCCTTCTCGACGTTGAACGGAAGGGAGTAGCCGCCGTCCCCGACGTCGTCCCGACAGTTGATCTTCTTCACGACCCCCTTGCGGTTCCGTTCCTTGATCGTCAGGTCGCCGATGACCGAGGCGCCGTTCTCCTCGGGGTGCAGGCGGAAGTCCTCGCGCAGGCGCTGGCAGAGGACCTCGAGGTCCTCGATGAGGAGGTTCGACTCGTCCTCGCTGTGGAACTTCCCTTCCTCCCAGCCCTCGCTGATGTAGTATAGTTCCCGGAGCGTGGAGGTCTTCTTGTCCCGGGCCATCTCGTTGATGAAGTCGACGAGGTAGAACGTTCGCAGGAGCATCAGAGCCCCGTCGAGCTTTCGGGCGCTGCGGGTGCCGAGCGCCTTCCCGAGCTTCCAGACACCCTCCCGGGGTTGGAAGGCGATGTTCTGCTTGGTGCGCAGCGGCAAGCGCATGCGAGGGATCTCCCCGTCGGAGAGCTGCGTGTAGATCTGCTGGGCGAGGTCGAGCGTCGGCTTCAGCGCGTCGGCGCGGATCCGGGGCTCGTCGTCGTCAGTCTTCGTCGCTGGGGTGCGCGCTCGCTTCGGCGGCATCGTAGTCCACCTCCGTTTCGTCCGGCGCGCCCGCCGCCTCCTCCGTCGCAGCCAGTTCGGCGGCCTCGACGATCGTCCGGGGCAGGCGTACGTCCCAGTCCCCCGGCAACGGGTCGGCGCCGAGGATGTGCGACTCGTCGATCCCCGCGACGTACCAGTCGAGGTCGCTCGCGTCGACGTCGGTCTTGGGAGGGAACGCCAGCATGACCTTGGTCCGGCCGTTCGGGGCGAGCTTCGGGAGGGCCCACCAGGCCCGTCCGAGGTCCGGCTCGGTCCCGTCGGGGGCCGGGTCGAACGTGCCGACCTTGAGGACCTCGGGGGGTAGCTCGACGAACAGCTCGAGCGCTCGCGTTCGAGGGGTGTAGTTGGTGATCTCGACCGGGATCCGGACCCCCTTGGGCTCGGACACGACCGGAGCTTGTAGGCTCACGACGTCCATGATCCGCGTGACCACCGGCGTGAGGTCGGGGATCGGCTTTCCCACGAGCTGGCTCGTCTTCTCCGCGAGCTTCGGGAGGATCTTCAGGATGATGGCGAACTTCTCGTCCGCGAAGTCGCGGCGGCTCTTGCGCGAAAGGTGCGTCCGCAAATGCCGCGCGGCCGCCTGAAGCGCGAGCGTGATCTCCTTGTCCACCTCAGGGTCCTCCGCGACCGCCTCCTTCGCCTCGCTCGTGAACGGGATCTTGGTCGACGCGATGTGGACCAGGATCAGGGCCGGCCCGACCGGGAGCCCCGAGCCCCCCTTCTGGTCGAGGCCGTAGCGGCGCCAGTCCATGTTCGAGATCGCGTTCGTGATCGCACAGGCCCCCTGCTGGAAGAGCAACGGCACCCGGTTCGCGAACCGGAGCACCTGCACCGCCTGGTCGGACGGCAGGCCGCCACCGTAGACGAGCCCGACCTCGACCATGAACGGGAAGCCTCCTCGCACCTTCGGAGGTCGGCTGACGGGGGGAGCGAAGAACTCCGGCTTCAGCTCGCCCAGGACGTTTCGGAGGCCGCGCTTGATCAGCATCGCACCGATCGGCGAAAGTCCCTCCGCCGAGGGGGCTACGAGCGGCGCCCCGTGGAGGGCGTTCAGGAGGCGCTCCTGCGCCTCCCCCTGGACCGAGGCGGGCGCCTCGCTGCCTTTGAGCCCGGCCGCGGCCACGAGCTCCTTGGACGTCCGGGGGCTCACGCCCTGGAGGTCCTTTGTCAGGAACTCGAGGAGCGTGGGTCGTTTCGTCGATTTGAGGAAGTATCCGAGCTCGCCGAGCTCGAGACCGAAGGGATGGGGTGGGGTCTCCTGGGCGGCCGGCGGAAGGTCGGTCGTCGCGCGCTCGAACGTCACTCGCGTGCCGTCGGGTTCGGTAAGGAGGATGCGTGCGTGCGGGTTGACGATCGCCGTCCCGCGCAAGTACTCGAAGGGGGACTGTCGTCCCCGGACGTACCGCGCTTTCAGAACGAGTTCGATCCGGGTGCCGGACGGTCGGTCCCAGAGAAGTAGGTCCTCCGACACGACCTTCGGTTGGTTCTTCTGGGTGTCGATCGAGAGCTCGAGGACGTGGGCGGCCTCCTCCTCCGCGACCTTGGAGATGACCCGGGCCGGGCGGGCCGTCGTCAGGTTGGCGTACAGGACCGCCGCCGAGATCCCGATCCCCTGCTGTCCGCGGGCCTGCCGGTTCGCGTGGAACCGGGAACCGTAGAGGAGCCGTGCGAAGACGTTGGGGATCTCTCGACGTAGGATGCCCGGTCCATTGTCCGTGGTCGCCACGCGATAACGGTCCTCGCCTTCCTTCGTGATCTCGACCTGAATCTCGGGAAGGATCCGAGCGTCCTCTGCGGCGTCGAGGCCGTTGTCCACGGATTCTTTCACCGTCGTGAGGAGGGCGCGCTGGAGGTTGTCGAACCCGAGGATCTGGCGGTTCCGCTCGAAGAATTCCGCGACCGAGATCTCCCGCTGCTTCGCGGCGAGCTGCTGCGCGATGGTCGGGGGCGGCACGACGTTCCACCGGGGCGCGGTCCTCTATAAGAGGCGCGTTCGACTTGAACGATGCGGGGTTTACGGTGGGGCGGTCAGGGCCGCTCCCGGGCGGCTCGCCACGTCGCGGAGGACGGGTCGGAACGGCCTCCATCGGGTCGATTCCGTCGGGTCGATCTCCACCATGACCAGCCGCTCGTCCGGGCCAAGGGAGGGGAGTGAGATCGGGGTGGTCGGGAGGGGTTCGCCGCGGGCGTCCCATGCTCCGGAACCGCCGCCGAACACCACCCCGTCCTCAACGCCGACGCGATTGACGTAGACGACCGGGAAGGCGTTCTCGACCGCCCGGGCGGGCAGCAGTTTCTGAAAGAGGCGCAGGCTCGTCACCGGCGAGGCCGACACGTTCACGAGGAGCTCTGCGCCGGCGAGGGCGAGCTGGCGCGAGACCTCGGGAAAGAAGACGTCGTAGCAGACCTCGAGCCCTACCGGGTGGTCTCCGACCCGGACCGGCCGACTCGAGTCGGTCGGGGTGAACAGGACCCCCTCCTCGAACGGACCGAACGTCGGGAGGTAGCGCTTGACCTGTACGAAGAGCTCCCCGTCGGGCCGAATTGCGAGCGCGGCGTTGTGGATCTCCCCCCGCCGCTCCTTCGATGCGACCGGGGCTCCGATGAGGATCGTCGTCTGTTCCGCGCGCGCGATCGCCTGCAACGTCCCGGTCGTCCGGTCCCCCTCCGAGAGCGCGATCCGATGGAACCGGTCGCCGATCCGGTAGCCCGAGAGAAAGAGTTCGGGGAAGACCGCGACCTCGGCCCGGGCGGCGTGCACCGCTTCCCCGACCCGCGCGACGTTCCGGTCGACATCCCCCGGGACCGGGGCGAGCTCGGCGAGGGCGATCCGCATCAGTAGAAGTAGCGGCGCACGGAGAGGAGGTAGATGAACAGGAGAATGAAGATCACGAAGAGGACCGAGATCGAGTCCGTGAAGAACAGGTAGGCGCAGGTCCCGAAGACGAGCACGAGGGTCGTCCAGAGCGCCCAGGTCTCCTGGCGCCAGAGCGAGGTCGCGATGCCGAGGAAGGCAGCGCCTAGGATGACCAGGATCGCGGCACCCCAGAGGTCGATCGACTGGAAAATCTCGAGCGAGGGCGGAACGAAGTTCCCGACGAACTGAGCGAGCAGGAACAGGAGCCCTGCCAGGACCATCACGACCGCGAAGAGGGCGATCAGGACGGAGACGATCGCGACCCCAATCGGAAGGCGCGGGCGTACCGGAGTGGGTTCCCAGGGCGGCGGGAGGTGCTCGAAGCGGACCGGCGTGTCGGCCGAGCTCGTCCCGACCGTGGAGGTTCCGCCCATCGTCGCCGGCTCCGGCGGGTCCGAGCCCCCGAAGGGGAGATGTACCTTTCGTTCGACGGGCGGCGCACGCCGCCGTCAGAACCTTCGCTCGGCGACGCCGTGGGCCATTCGCTCGAGGAGACTGCGGTACGGGCCCCGAGGCAGGGCCTCGAGGGAGCGGACCGCCCGCTCGGTCCACGCGGCCGCCTCGTTCGCCACGGCCGTGTCGGCCCCCGAGAGGTCCGTGAGCTCCTTCAGGCGCATGAGATGCTTCGCGCCCTTGCGACGGAGCTGGAAGAGCCGTTCGAACTCCGACTGGCGGCGCGGGTCGAGCCGTCCGTAGGCTTCGAGCGAAACGAGGGTCGGGTTCCCTTCCCGGAAGTCGGTGAAGAGCGGCTTCCCGAGAAGGTCCGGGTCGCCGAAGACGTCCAGGAGGTCGTCCCGGATCTGGAAGGCGACGCCGAGGGCGGTCCCGTAGGACTGGAGCGCCGTCTGGACACCGGCGCTCGCCTCCGCGATCTCCGCGACCGACGCGAGGGCCGCCGCGATGATCGCGGCGGTCTTTCGCTCGACGATGCGGAAGTAATGCTCGCGACCGGTCGAGAGGTCGAAGCGGGAGGCGTCCTGCAATACTTCGCCTTCGACCAGGTCGGCGCACGCCTCGCCGCAGCGCAGGATGATCGACTTCGGGTACTCCGCGGCGAGCTCGAACGCCCGGACGAAGAGGTAATCGCCCGTGACGATCGCGAGCGGCATCCCGAACGCCCGGGGCATCGAGGGCCGCCCCCGGCGCGTCTCGGCATGGTCGATCACGTCGTCGTGGACCAGGGTCGCGGTGTGGATCAGCTGGAACGCGGCCGCGAGCGAGTGGATCGGCGCGGTCGAGGTCGCCCCGAGCGCGCGGTGGGCCGTGGCCATGAGGAGGGGTCGGACCCGCTTGCCGCCGGTCGAGCAGGCGTATCGGGCCGCCTCCGTGAGCTGCGCATAGGTCGACGAAAGGACCTGGTTCAGGCGCCAGTCGATGTCGGAGACGTCCCGGATCAGCGTGGGGAGGACCTCCTGAAGCACATCGGCCGTCTCGGTGCCGAGGGTCTTCGTGACCAGGGCCTCGAGGGACGGCTCGAGCGACGGGTCGTGGGAGGGCGGTGTCGTCACGAGTTCCTTCCGAGGCGTGTCGGCCAGCGCAGTCGCATCATTTCATCGAGACCCGAGCTCCCAATATAGCGCATCCCTAGAGCCAGGAGAGGGTCGACGCCCGTGACACGGTCGCCCCATCGCTGGATCCGGGCCGCCCGCGCGAGCGGCGCATAGAGCGCCGCTCGCCATGCGACGTCGTACTGCCCGAGGGGAGCTTGATCGCGAACGTGGCGAGCCGCGGCTCGTCCCGCGAGCCAGCCGCTCATCATCGCCGTGGGGATCCCGCCCCCGTTGGTCGCCATCACAAGGTTCGCCGCGTCCCCGGCGAGGAGGGCGCGGCCAAAGACGAGGCTCTCGGGGGGCGGGCCGATCGGGACCCACCAGCGCGTGCGCTCCCGCACGGGTCCGAGCCCTTCCCCAGCGACGAATCGGTCCAGGAGACGGTCGAGGGAGAGTCCCCGCGGCAGGCGAGTGACCCCGAGACCGACGTTCGCGTCGTGGGCCCGCGGGAAGAGCCAGGCGTAGCCGTGGGGGGCCGCCCGACCGAAGTATAGGTCGATCTCGTCGGACAGCGGCCCGTCGACGGTGGCCGTGATCATGCGGAACATCGTACGCGCGGGAGCGAAGCCGACCGAGCGGCCGACCGTCGAGATCGGGCCGTCCGCACCAACCACGACCCGCGCCTCGACCTCGGTCCCGTCCGCGCACCGGACCGTGCCGCCGTGCACTCCCGTAACGCCCAGAGGGTACCGGAGCTGCGCCCCGGCTCCCTCGGCCCGAACCGCGAGGGCCTTGTCGAACGCCCGGCGCGAGACCGTCGCACCCTCGAGGGGGAAGCGGAACCGGTGTCCGTAGGGAGAGATGCAGACCATGTTCCGTGTCTCTCTCAGCACGGTGTTCGACGGGATCTCGAACGCCTCGGCGATGAGGTCGGACGCGTCGAACAGGTCGCGGAGTTCGCGGGAGGACGGGAGGAACTCACCGCACTGCACCGGGTGCCCCAGCTCGTCCCGATGGTCGAGTACGAGCGTCCGGGCCCCTCCCTCCGCCGCGGCCCGGGCGGCGAGCGAACCCGCCGGCCCGGCCCCGACGACCACGACGTCGAACCGTTCCACGGGCTCACGCTCCGAGGTTCACGAAATGTTGGGCGGCGGACTGAATAGGCCCGAGCACGACCTGGGGGTAGACGCCCAAGGCCACGATCACGACCGCGACCAGGGCGATCGCCGCCGCCCGGCCGTACCCGAGCCCCCCGACGGGCAGGAGCTCCGGCTCGGAGCCACCGACGACCGCCCCGGAGCCCAGGGCCCGTGGGTCGGGAGCGTCGAAGTAGAGGACCTTCAACACCCGGGCATAGTAGAACACGGAGAGGGCGCTGTTGAGGAGGCCGGCGACCGCGAGCCAGACGAAGTAGCCCTGCGCCTGGACCGCCGCGCTGAACAGGACGAACTTCGAAACGAAGCCCACGGTGAGCGGCACGCCCGCAAGCGAGAGCAGCATGAGGCCGAACGCGAGGCCAAGGAGCGGGCGCCGTTGCCCTAGCCCTTTCCAGTCGCTGATGAGGGGGCCGACCCCGAGCGCCGCGACCGCGCCGACGACGAGGAAGGCCCCGGTCTTCATGAAGACGTGCGCGAAGATCTGCAGGGTCGCCCCCGCGAGCGCGGGCGCCGTGCCGACCGCGATGCCGATGAGCATGTAGCCCGCCTGGCTGATGGACGAGTAGGCGAGCATCCGTTTCATCTCCTTCTGGAGGAGCGCGAGGACGTTGCCCACGGTCATGGTGACGACGGCGAGGACCGCGAGCGTGATCTGGAGGACCGGACCAATCGCGACCGAGCCGGTCATGAACGGCGAGCCCGAGGAGACCGTTCGCACCAGGAGGATCGGAGCGAGGAACACCAGGAAGAAAGCGAAGAGGCCCACCTTCTTCGACCCGCCCGCGAGGAACGCGCTGACGTCGTGGGGCGCACCGTCGTACACGTCGACCGCCCAGGCGTGGAACGGCACGAGCGTCGCCTTGAACGCGAGGCCGGCGATCAGGAACCCATATCCGAGCAGGATGAGGACCGGGTAGCTGGTGGCGGCGCCCGGGAGGCCGTAGGCGATGGCGTAGAGGTTCGTCGTTCCGTAGGCCCCGTACAGGAGCGAGGCGCCGAAGAACGAGAGGGTGGTCGAGAGCGCGCCGATGATGTAGAACTTCATCGCCGCCTCGAGGGCGCGCGTGTCCCGCCGCGTGTAGGCGACCAGGAGGTAGGTGGGGATGCTCACGACCTCGATCGCGAGCAGGAGGAAGATCAGGTCGGAGGCGATCGCGACCAGCAGCATCCCGAGGGTCGCGAGGACGAGGAGCCCGTAGAATATCGGGGCGCCGCGTTCGCGGCTCGGGCGGCTCAAGGAGGCGAGGCTGACGAGCAGCGCGGCGACCAGGAAGAGGCCCTGGAAGACGAGGCCCAACGAGGTGAACGTATAGAGGGGGCTTCCCGGGGCCGGGGCGTTGATGCTCGAGGGGGAGATCGTCGCGAGGACCGCGAGCGGTGCGAAGCCGAGGTCGGCGAGGACGAAGAGCAACGCGAGGGCGATCGACCCGAGCGCGACCGCGCCGACGACCTCGTTCCGGCGGACCCGGAGGACGTCGAGCAGAAAGATCAGGAGCGTGCCCGCGAGGAGGAGGATCTCGGGAAGGAATGGGCCGGCGAACGAAGTAAGGTCCATCGTCTCACGTCCCCGGGAAGCCCTTGATGGGCGAGCTGACGATCACGTTCACGAGGAGGCTGGGGAGCACGCCGAAGAGGATCGTGAAGGCGACCAGGATCCCCATCCCGACACCCTCGTACCACGGGACGTCGTGCGCGTCGCTCGGAATCCCTCTCGGCGGACCGAAGAGGACCCGCTGCATCATCCAGAGATAGAACGCGGCGGTCACGACCAGGATGCCGAGCGGCACGAAGACCCAGTAGCCGAGCGCGTTCCAGGTCGCGAGGAGCGCGGTGAACTCGGCCGGGAAGCTGATGAGCGCCGGAAGGCCCAGCGAGGCGAGCGACCCGACCATGATCATGGTCGAGAGGGCGGGCGTGGTCGGAGTGATACCGCCGACGTTCGGGATGTCCCTCGACCCAAAGGCCTGGTGGACGCTCCCCGACGTCATGAACAATAGCCCGCTCACGATCCCGTGGGCGAACATGAGGAGGACCGCGGCGAGCAGCCCGAGCGAGGAGTCGAGCGCGATCGCCAGCAGCACGATCCCCATGTGGTTGATGGACGAGTAGGCGACCATCCGCTTGAGGTCCCTCTGCGAGAGCGAGAGCACCGAGCCCCAGATGATCGAAAGGAACGCGACGGCGTAGAGCAGCGGCTGGGCATGGTGGAGCCCCATCGGTAGGACCTCCACCGCCCAGCGGATCAGGCCGTAGCCGCCGAGCTTGAGGAGGAGGCCGGCGAGCAGCACCGAAGCGCCGGTCGGGGCCTCCACGTGCGCGTCCGGCAACCACGAGTGGAACGGGACGATCGGGAACTTTACGCCGAAGCCGAAGAAGAGGGCGACGAACAGGAACGTCTGCGGGACGGCGGCGAGGGTCCGGGCCGCGGCGTAGACCGCCGCGAAGTCGAACGAGGTGGCTCCCGAGTAGAAGACGAGGGCAAGCAGGCCGACCAGCATCACGACGGACGCGACGTGGGTGTAGACGAAGAACTTCAATGCCGCGTAGCGACGGCGCGGGCCTCCCCAGAAGCCGATGAGAAAGAACATCGGGATGAGGACGGCTTCCCAGAAGAGGAAGAACAGGAGGATATCGAGCGCGACGAAGACGCCGAAGCAGCCGAGGCAGGTCAGCATCACGAGGCCGAAGTACGCCGCGGGCCGCCGCTCCTCGGCCCACGAGTAGAGGACGGTCGCCACCTGGAGGATCGCGGTGAGCAGGATGAAGACGAGCGAGATCCCGTCCACGCCGACGGTGTAGTTGACCTGCAACCAGGAAAGGTGGATCCAGGGGTACGACTCGCCCTCGGCGAACCCGGGGACGAGCGCACCGTTGTACCCGGGCCAGCCCGGGTAGCTCAGGAAGAGCAGGCCGACCTCGGCGACGAAGACGAGCGAGACCGCGAGCGCGGCCCAACGCGCGTACTTTCCCGAGACGAACGTCGCGGCCGTCCCGACGACGAGGGTCGCGAGCATCAGGGAAAGGAGCGGCAGCATCTATCCGCCTCCGATCCGCGAGACGAGGTACGGCGCGACGATCAGCAGCAGCACGAAGACCGCGATGAGCCCGGCCACCACGTACGCGGCGTAGTCCGAGACGGCCCCCGACTGGATCCGTCGCAGCCGGTCGCTCATCGCCGCGAACATCCGCTCGAAGCCGTGGACGGTGCCGTCGATGACGAACTGGTCGAAGAAGTCCGCCGCCCGCGCGACGGTGTAGACCCCCTTCGCCCCGATCCAATCGTACCCGGCCTTGAAGTAGAACCGGTGGAGCAAGAGGCGGCGGACCGGTTGGGCCGGGCTCGATTCCGGCAGGGCGTAGACCTTACCGTTCCCCCAGAGCGACCAGGCGAGGGCGATCCCCGCGACCGCGAGGAGCACGCTCACCGTCGAGAGGATTAGGTCGGTCGTGCCGTAGACCGGCGGGATCCCGGCGGCGCCGGCGCCCCCGAGGAGCAAGCTCTGGAAATTGGGCCAGAAGATCAGGAGGCCCGAGCCGAGCGCGAGTCCCGAAAGGACGACCAGGGGGACCTGCATCGTCCACGGGCCCTCGTGGGCGTGGGGCAGGCTCTCGTCGCGTACCTTGTCGCCCGAGAAGACAAGGAACCAGGCCCGGAAGATGTAGTACGCCGTCAGGAACACGGCGGCGAACGCGAGCGCGAAGAACGGCCAGTACGCGGGGTGCGGACCGAGCTGGGAGTATACCGCCGAGAGCACGTCGTCCTTGCTCCAGAAGCCGGCGAACGGCGGGATGCCGGCGAGGGCGAGACCCCCGATCGCGAACGCGGCGGCGGTCAGGCGCATCGGTTTGCGCAGTCCGCCCATCTTGAACAGGTCCTGCGTGCCGACCGCGTGGATGACCGAGCCGGCGGCGAGGAACAGAAGCGCCTTGAAGAAGGCGTGGGTGAAGAGATGGAACAGGCCGACCATCGCGAAGCCGGCGCCCACGGCCATCACCATGTAGCCGAGCTGGCTGATCGTCGAGTACGCGATCACCCGTTTGATGTCGGGGTGGACGACCGCCATCGTGGCGGCGAAGAAGGTCGTGAAGCCCCCGACCGCGACGATCGCGAGCTGGTCGGTCCCCGTGAACCCGAGGAAGAGGCTCGTCACCGCGAGCAGGTACACACCCGCCGCGACCATCGTAGCGGCGTGGATGAGCGCGGAGACCGTGGTCGGGCCTTCCATCGCGTCGGGAAGCCAGACGTGCAGCGGGAACTGCGCGCTCTTCCCTGCGGCGCCGCCCAGGATCATGATCCCGGCGACCGTGAGGAGCGTCGAGTTGCCGCCCATGAATCCCTGGAGGAACGGCGTCGTGCCTTTCGTGAAGACGAAGCCGCTCGCGGCCCAGCCGCCCGACCCGGCGGGCCCCGCGAGCCGGAAATTGTAGAAGTAGAGGAAGACGCCGAGCAGGAACATCACGTCGCCGACCCGCGTGACGAGGAACGCCTCCTTCGCGGCGCTCGCCGCGCTCGGCTTCTCGTAGTAGAACCCGATGAGGAAGTAGGAGCAGACGCCGACGAGCTCCCAGAAGATGAAGAACTCGAGCAAGTTGTTCGCGAGGACGAGGCCCGTCATCGCGGTCAGGAAGAGCGAGAGCTCGGCGTAGTACCGCGGGAGCCCGCGGTCCTGATGCATGTACCCGATCGAGTACAGCATGACGAGGAAGCCGACCCCCGTCACGACCACGAGCATCAGGGCGGAGATCGGGTCGACCAAGGTGCCGACGACGAGCGAGACCCCGTTCGGGAACGCGCCCGGCGCGGGGTCGAGGTGGAGCCAGGTGTATTGGACGTTCGTGTAGGAGCCGGGGCTCAGCATCTCGCCCGCGCCGATGAGGAGGCCGAGGACGAGCGCCGCCCCCGAGAATCCGACCGCGACCCATCCGCCCCATTCGAGACGCTTCATCCGGGTCCCGCCGAGGCCCACGATCACGAACGAGACGACCATGAACAGGGGGACGAGGAACGCCCACCCGAACAGCAGGTTCAGAGAGACCGTGGACGACCCCTCCTTACAGCTTGAGCTCCGTCGCCTGGGCGACGTTGATCGTGCCCTTGAGGCGGTTCAACGCGAGGACGATGCCGAGGCCGACCGCCACCTCCGTGGCGGCGAAGCCGATCAGCACGACCGCGATCGACTGACCGGTCAGCCCGCTCGTCCCCCCGCGGAACCCGGCGAAGTAGACGAAGTTCAGGATCGCCGCGTTCATCGATATCTCGATCGCGATGAGCAGGAGGATGAAGTTCCGCCGGGTGAGGATGCCGAAGACCCCGACCGCGAGCAGGGCCGCGGAGAGCCCGATGAACCCCACGATCGGAAGGTCGGTCATTCCCGCCCCTCCCGGACCAGGTAGATCGCGCCACCGACCGCGCCGAGCATGACGAGGCCGAGGAGGAGCAGCCACGGGCCGTTCACGTTGAACAGGTTCTGCGAGAGGTCGTAGGGCGAGTAGGCGTGGATCGTTCCCGCCGACTGCGGGAACTCGCCGACGGCGGCGATGAGGAAGATGAACGTCACGAGCGCGAGCCCGACCGGGACCGCGCCGACCCCGGACGCCGCCTCGCGGGAGAAGATCCGCTTTCGGGTCACCATGATGCCGAAGAGGAGGAGCACCGTGACGGCCCCGGCGTAGACCCCGAGCTGGAGGACGCCGAGGAACGGCGCCTCGAGCAGGAAGTAGATCGCCGAGAGGTCGACGAAGAACAGTGCGACCCAGAGGATCGTGTGGACGAGCTCGCGGACGAAGAGGGCGAGGATGGCGGTGACGATGGCGATCCCCGCGAGGGCCACGAACGCGAGCTGTTCGAGGATCACTTGTGCGTCCCCCAGAAGAGGCACTCCTTCGGGCAAACGCTTATGCAGGTGCCGCAGCGGACGCAGTCGGAATCGTTGATGACCGGCTCCTTCCAGATCCGTCTCGGGAGCTTCTGCCCGGGCTTCGCCTCGGGTTTCGGGATGTCGATCATCGTGATGCACTCCGTGGGACAATCGCGCGCGCACGCGTTGCACCCGATGCACAGCGGCGGCTCGAGGAGGATCGAATCCTCGTTCGCAGGGCGCGCGAGCCGGATAGGGTTCATCGGGAGCTTCGAACGGAAGACCGCTTCGAGCTTCTGCGGCGAGTAGACCATCTCCGAGCGCTTGGTGGTCGAGAGCTCGTAGCGGGTCGTCATCGTGAGGCACCCCTCGGGGCAGGCGTCCGAGCAGAACCCGCAGTAGCTGCATTTGCCGTAGTCGATCTCGGGGCACTTCTTCGGGTGCTTCGGGTCTCCGCCGGGCACCGTCACCATCTCGATGCAGATGTCCGGGCAGGAGAACGCGCACAGGTTGCAACTGATGCACGTCGCGATGTTCAGCGCGTGAACGCCCCGGTAGTTGTCCCACACCCGGCCGACGCCGAACGGCTTACCGGAGGCGACCTCGACCCGGTCCCGGAACGTCGGGTCCTCGAGGCGCTCGAACGGATAGACGACGGTCGAAGGGCGGAAGAGGCTCTTCGCGAATTGACGTGCCGCGGTGGCCATCGGGCGGGCGACCCAAAGGATAGGGTTCTGGTCGGTCTTCTCGGTCGCGGTGATGTCGCTCGTCATCGATCCCCCTCCGGCTCAGACTCCTAGCGATGGGATGCATCCGAACGGGGGGACGCATCGCACCGTGACGAGGACCGCCGCGAGGAACACGGACAGAAGGCTCAGCGGGATCATCCGGTTCCAGCCGACGCGCAGCAGCTGGTCGGTGCGGACCCGGGGAAGGGACGCGCGGACCCAGACGAAGAGGCCGAACACGAGGTAGGTCTTGACCATGAACCAAAAGATCCCGGCGAGCGGGAACGAGGTGAGGACGCTCGGGACGTAGGTCGGGAGCGTCCAGCCGCCGAGGAACAGGAGGACGACCAGGATGCTGCCGACCAGCGCCCGCAGGTAGTCGGAGATCATGAAGAACGCGAAGAGCATCCCTCCGTACTCCGTGTTCCACCCTTCGACGAGCTCGGCTTCCGCTTCGGGTAGGTCGAAGGGGATCCGCTCCATCTCGGCGAGCATCGCGGCGACGAAGACGACCATCGCCAGGAAGAGCGGCCCCCAGAACCAGTAGTTCTGTTGCTCGTAGACGATCGTGGTCAGGTCGAAGCTCCCGGCGACGATCACAACCGCGACCACCGCGAGGAGGAGGGGCACCTCGTAGGCGATCATCTGGGCCGCCGAGCGCATCCCGCCCATCAGAGAGTACTTGTTGTTGCTCGACCAGGCGCTGACGAAGATGAACAGCGGGGCGAAGGAGAAGACCGCCAGCGCGAGGAGGAGGCTCAGCGGAAGCGACCCCGAGTTCCAGCCCGAGGAGATCGGCAGGATCCCGAACAGCAGGAAGGAGGTCACCAGGTACGCGGTCGGTCCGCTGAAGAAGCCGAGGGCGTCGGCGTCGCGCGGCTGTACGGTCGTCTTTCGGAACAGCTTGAACCCGTCCGCGAAGTTCTGCAGGAGCCCGGCGTAGCCGACGTGCATCGCGCCGCGCCGGTCCATGAACCGCCCGAGCAGCTTGCGCTCCCACCAGATGAGCAGGATCGTGTTGAGCATGCTCGCGGCCAGGAGGATGGCCGCGAACACGAGGACCGCGAGGCTGGTGATCAGGTCGCCGTTCGTGATCCACGCATTGAGCGGCGACGGGAGCACCGAGCCGATCGCGTGGAGGACGATGTTGACGAGGTCGAAGCTGACCGAGAAGAGCGTGACGTTCGACATCGCATCCCCGCGCTAGCGGTCGACCTCCCCGACGCAGACGTCCACGCTGCCCATGATGGGAGGGATATCGGCGACGTGGTAGCCGACGAGATATTGGCGGGCTGCACTGACGTTCGCAAAGACCGGGGAGCGGAACTTGACCCGGTACGGGTGTTCGCCGCCCTCGTTCACGATGTACGCGAGGGCCTCACCGTGGGGCTCCTCGATCGCCGAGAACCCTACCCCTTTCGGGTAGTTGCGCTTCAGCAGGTAGCCTTCCTTTCCCACCGGGGCGTACGGCGCGCCAAGCCAGCGGGGCAGCTGTTCGGCGATGACCGGCCCCGGGTGCTGGTCGAGCCAGTCGACGACCTGGCGGAGGATGCGGACCGATTGGCGCATCTCCTCCATCCGGACGAGGTAGCGGGCCGTGACGTCCGCCCCCTCGGCCACGGCGACGTCGAAGTCGAGCCGGTCGTAGACCGAGTACGGCCGGTCCTTGCGCACGTCTCGCTTCAGCCCCGCCGACCGGATCATCGGGCCCGTGACGCCGTGCGCGACGCAGTCGCTCGCCGTGAGGATGCCCAGGTTATCGCACCGCTTGCGGAAGATGTCGGAGCCGAGGCACAGCTGGTCGTACTCGTTGAAACGCGGACCGAGCCAGTCGAGGACCTTGCGGGCCTGGTCGGTGAACCCCGGAGGCAGGTCGCTTCGGACCCCGCCGACCCGCATGTACTCGTAGGTCAAGCGAGCCCCCGTGTAGCTCTGGAACAGGTCGAGAATGAGGTCGCGGTCACGCATCGAGTACAGGAACGGGCTCATCAGACCGATGTCCTGGACGAACGCGGCGTACCACATCAGGTGCGAAGCGATCCGTTGGAACTCCTCGCACAGGACCCGCAGGTACTCCGCCCGCTCGGGCGGCGTCACGTGAAGGGACTGCTCGGCCGCGATGATGTAGAGGTGCTCCCACGCGAAACCGGCGACGTAGCAGCACCGGTCCATCAGCGTGATCACCTCGTTGTAGTGGCGGTCCTCGCTGATCTTCTCGATCCCGCGGTGGAGGTACCCCATTTCGGGGTCGACGTCGACGATCATCTCGCCGTCGATGCGAACGCGCAGGT
>JBEKJT010000015.1:0-21799 GCA_050011075.1 Thermoplasmata archaeon | reverse complement strand
CGCCTCCTCCCAGGCTTGGAACGAGGCGAGGCCGCTCTTCACCTCGGCTCCGACATGCACTCGAGCCTCCGCGTCCTTCAGGAGCGAGAGAACCTCTTCGCGAGGCACGTCGAACGGGTCCCGTCGAACGACGGTGGCATAGCGGCCGTCTCTCGGGGTCGGATCGTCGGTGACCCGGAGGCACTCGGGGGCCGTGCGTCCGGCCGCCCGCGCGAGGCGCACGGCGAACCGGGCGGTCGACCGGGCGGTCGGAACGGACAGCTCGGAGGTGGCAGCGAACCCCCACGCTCGGTCGGTCCGCACCCGTACCCCGAGGCCCGCGCGACGCGCGTCGGTGAGCGCGCTCGCCGCGCCGTTCCGCACGGCGAGGTGGACGTAGCGCTGAGGGGAGATCAGTCGGGCGTCGGCGTACAGGACTCCGCTCGCTTCCGCCACCCCGAGCGCGGTCCGCAGGAGGTCTTCCACCGAGGGTCGCCTACCGACCCGGGGCAACCTCGCCGACCTGTTAAGCTTCCGTGGCTCGCAGCAGCGCGAACGCGGGAGAAAACGGTTATCAGGCGCGTCCGTTCCGGCCCGGAACGGAAGACCGATGAGCGACGATCACTGGACGGACGTGGACCAGTACGTGGAGGACCTCCTCCTGCCCTCCGACCCCGCCCTCGAGGCAGCCCTGAGCAGCAGCGCTGCCGCGGGTCTTCCGTCGATCCATGTAAGCCCCGCCCAGGGGAAGTTCCTCCATCTGCTCGCCCGGTCGGTGCGCGCCCGTTCGATCCTCGAGATCGGGACGCTCGGAGGCTACAGCACGATCTGGCTCGCTCGCGCGCTGCCGGACGCGGGCCGGTTGCTCTCGCTCGAGGTCAGCCCCCGGCACGCCGAGGTCGCGCGTCAGAACCTCGAGCGCGCGGGCCTCTCCGACCGAGCGCAGGTGCGCCTCGGGCCGGCCCTCGAGACGCTGCCCCGGCTCGCGGAGGAGGGCCGGGGGCCGTTCGACCTCACGTTCATCGACGCCGACAAACCCACGACGGCCGAGTACTTCGACTGGGCCGTCCGTCTCTCCCATGCCGGGAGCGTGGTCGTGGTGGACAACGTCGTGCGGAAGGGTACCGTCGCCCGGGAAGAGGGCGCGGACGCGAGCTCGCAGGGGATCCGCCGTTTCCTCGCCCGACTCTCCGGCGATGCACGCGTCAGCGCTACGGTCGTGCAGACCGTGGGCCGGAAAGGCTACGACGGGTTCGCCCTGGCCTTCGTCACGGGCGGACCGTAGGCGCCACAAGCTCCGCCGGCGCCCTGCGCCCGAACGCCGCGCCGGGATCCGTTAGAGCATCACCCGAAGGTTCAGCTTCTCGGTGAGCTCCTTGTAGCGGTTGCGGATCGTCACTTCGGTGACGCCCGCGACCTCGGCGACCTCGCGCTGGGTCCGCCGCTCGCCGCACTGGACGCTCGAGATGTAGATCGCGGCCGCGGCGACGCCCGTCGGGCCGCGCCCGCTTGTCAGCTCGCGCTCCGTTGCTTCCTTCAGGATCTCGTTCGCGCGGGTCTGGATCTCGCCCTTGAGCTTGAGCTCCGAGCAGAACCGCTGGATGTAGTCCTGCGGCCGCGTGGGCATCAGCTTGAGGTGGAGCTCCCGGGTCATGAAGCGGTAGGTCCGTCCGATCTCCTTCCGGCCGATCCGGGACTTCGACGCGATCTCGTCAAGCGTCCGAGGTACGTTGCACTGGCGACAGCTGCCGTAGAGCGACGCCGCGACGACCCCCTCGATAGAGCGTCCCCGGATGAGGTTGCGGTTGACGGCCTTACGGTAGATCATCGCCGCCGTCTCGCGCACGTTGCGTGGGAGGGCCATCCCCGAGGCGATGCGGTCGAGCTCGGCGAGAGCAAAGGCGAGGTTGCGTTCGGTCGCGTTCGAGACACGGATGCGTCGCTGCCACTTTCGGAGCCGGTAGAGCTGGGCGCGGTTGCGCGTCGGGATCGACTTCCCGTAGGGGTCCCGGTTCTTCCAGCCGATCTCGGTGGAAAGTCCCTTGTCGTGGATCGTGAGGGTCGTCGGGGCCCCCGTGCGGGCTCGCTTCTCGCCCTGCTCGGCGTCGAACGCGCGCCAGTCGGGGCCCTGGTCGATCATCGATTCCTCGAGGACGAGGCCGCACTCGTCGCAGACGAGCTCGCCGCGTTCGTAGTCGCGCGTGAGATGCGTCGACCCGCAACTAGTGCACCGGGTTGGTACCGCAAGGTCCTCCGGACGGGGCGTCGATTTCTCCGCGTTCCCCGGGGGCTCTTCGTTTTGCATCGACGGCTTTCCTACTCGTCGGGAACCAACGAGGCACCGAGGAGACCGAGGCCCTCCGCGGGCGTCGGCGTGCGCCGGGGGCGGATGCTCAGGTAGGGTCGAGCGACCGGGCCGAAGACCCGTACGACCTTGCCTCGGACGATCCCCCGTCCGTCGCGGACCATCGTCCCCTCGGGGACGACCTCGCTCGAGGGAGCCCGCGCCGTGAGAAGGCCGCTCGGTGTCACCGAAAGAACCGTGCCGACCTCGCGCGTCCCCAGGCGGGTGGTGCCTCGCGACAAGTGGTATAAACTATTTGCGATACATATAAAAGCGTTACGTACGAGGCTTGGGTCGCTTTCGTCCTCGACCCCACGGGATAAGACCGGCCTCGCCGTCCTCATCCTCGCCTTGGGAGAGGTCCGGAGGGATATACGGCACGTAGAGGGACACCGGGTAGTTCGGCCGCTCGGAGCGGTCCTCTGATTCTCCCTCGGGCTGCGCGGGGGTCGCCTCCGGGGTGACGGGGGTCTTCTGGGCGACCGGTTCCTCGGGAGCTGTTCCGGGCGGCTCTTCCCCTTCTGAGACCTCTTCGGCCTCCACAGGGGGAGCTTCGCTCGCGCGCTTCTTCTCCCGGGTCAGCCGGTCGACCTCCGCCCAGAGCGCCTCGATCTCTTCCTCGGGCGTCCCGTAGCGGCGGTCCTCGCTGATCGCCGCGCGGACCTGGGCCATCAGTCGGGCCGCGCTCTGGGCGTTCGACGCCTTCCCCTTGATCCGCTGCAGCCGACGCGCGAGGTTCCGCGCCTCGATCAGGATTTCGTCCTCTTCGTTCGGCGAGATCGCCGGGAGGGCGGGCGCGCGCGGGATACGACCGACCGACTTCCGCACCTCGACCAGCCGCGCCGCGGCCGTCGGAAGGTTCTGGTCCTGGATCGCTTGGAGGAGCCGGGAGAACGAACGACCCGATTCGCGGACGTCCTCGCCCCGGTCCCTGGCCTTGCGGATCGATACGGCCAGCTGTTGCGCTTCCTGGACGCAGAACTTGGGTATCGCGTCGTTCAGCACCGCGAGCGAGAGCGAAGCGCTCGCGGCCGCCTTCTGGAGCGATCCCGAGCTCAACGGGTCCGACATGAGCCGTCGGCGAGGGTTCCCCACGCGCGTATCGAGGTGCGCCACGTCCACCCCGATCGTCTGGGCGATCGCGCGGAGCTCGTCCGCCCGGCGCAGGAGTTCCCGGACCCACGTCCAGTCCGGACGGACCCGGGCGAGGAGGGCCTCGCCTCGCTTGACGATCGTCACCGCCTGGGACGCGTCGCCCTCCCGGACCGATTCCTCGAACGCGGTCCGTATCTGCGCGGTCGGGAACGGCAGGCCTTCCGCCTCGAGCCGCTCGCCTTCCGCAGCCACGGCGTCGAGCCGTGTCTTCAGGTCCGCGATCGGAGCCCCTTCGGACGTCATCGCCTACGTCCCCGATGGCTCGCTCGCGAGCATGCGCATCAATCGCGTCAGGGTGAGGTCGGCCTCGCTGAGTTTGCGCGCGCGTAGGAGGTCGGTCGCTTCCCGGATCTGGATCGCAGCATCCCGCGCGGTCTCGCTATCGGGAGGGAGCGTGCGGACCCGGCCGGCGAGGCTGCGGGCTTTCTTGAGGAGCCGGTCGAGCATCACGTCGTCATCCTCGGGAGCTTCCGCCGGGACCGGCGCGGCGACCGGAATCTTCTCGAGCTGCTCCAGCTCCCGCCGAAGCTCGCGCAGGCTCTGCATCGCCTCGGAGAGGCGGCCTTTCTTCAGGTGACGGCTGGCTTCGAGATGGAGTCTCCGGGCCACGGCGCTCCCCGAGTGCTCCTCGGGGAACCGGTCGAGCGAGGTCTCGGTCCGCGCCAGTTCTTCCTCTAGCGAGGAAGGGATGGCCTCGTGGAGGAGCATGAGCGTCTGCGCAGCCTCCTGGGCGAACGTATCGAGCGATTCCTCCGTCAGCTCCCTCTCGACCAGGCGGTCGCGGATCCCCTCGAGCTCGCTCGAGATCTCTCCGAGCGGCATGCCGAGCTCCGCGGCCTCGTTCCGCAGGCCCTCGATCTGGGAAAGCAATCCTTGCAGGCCCTTCCAGTCCGACTCGAACTGAGCGACCCGCCGCTCGGCATCGACCAGGAAGCCGACCGCATCCCCGCGGTCCCCGGTCTCCATCGCGCTGTTGAGCCGTTCGAAGTCCGGAGCGAGCGAGAAGCGCACTCCGGTCTTCTGGAGAACGTCGCGTCGTTCCTTGAGAAGGGCGCCGCGTTGCACCAGGACCTCCTCCGTCTCGCGCTCGAGCCGGCTCTGTGCCGAACGCAGCGTGCCGAGCGCCTCGGCGATGCGCCCCTCGGCCTCGCTGAGCGCCGCCTCGCAAAGTTCGTTCGTGACGTCCGGGCCGCGTCCGAGCTCCTGGATGACCTCCATCCGGGCCCGAAGGTCCCGGCTGATCGCGGCGTTAAGGTCCTCCTCCGCCGAAGGAGGCGTGGGCGCGGGTTTGGACCGGACGGGTGACAGGCCCGTGGGTCCCGACGGGCCGCGCGAGTCGGGGTCGCCGTTCCCGGCACCGTCCAGCGATCGCAACCCTTCGATCGCGAGACCGGTCGGGAACCCGCACACGGCGCAATGCGCCGCCGTGGAGGCGATGGGTTGTTCGCAGATGGGACAGCTGGAAGGCACGGAAACGTCCCTGTCTATCTCAGACGATGGTCCGGCCCTTAACCCCTTCCCCGAGTGGCTGGGGTATAACTCCACGGCCCTGGCGCGGCGGGCCTAGCCTCCCGAGAAGGTCGAGACGACCGTGAGCCTTAGTGGTCGCTCGATTGGAAGATCGAGAGGAACCGGAGTGTCGTCGAGGAGGACCGCGCTGCCTTCCGGGGCCTGTCCGACACGAAGGAGAGCGGCTCGTACCGTGGTACCCACCGGAATCCGAAGACGCCGACGTTCGACGGTGCCGGCGCGCGTAAGCTCGAGCACGACCGTGACGGCTCGAGGAGCGGAGGCGCTGAGGGGGAGAGTTTCCGTCGTCCGGGAAACTCCCGAGACGTCCTTTGAACTCCCGCGATGCATACGCATCACCAGATCTCGAATCTGGCGCCTTGGCCGAGCTAGGCTACCTCAGCACCCGGCCCGTCAGCAGTTTGTCCTGAATATGGCCTTTTCCGGGCAGGCGCCGTACCCACGGCACTGCGGAAAGGGCCCATTCGAAGACCCTGCGTTTACTCCGTAAGGCGCCTAACTCATATCGTTAAATCGGCGTCACCGGACGTGGCGATTCCTGTATCGCCCGGACCTTTTGCGCCCGTCTTTCCCGAGCCTCCGCTCCCTGGACCGGAACCCGCCGCGTCCAAACCTGACCACCGGAACCGAAAGGTCGTGATCACGGTCGTCGGGGTCTTTCTTGCGATACTGCTCGCTCTGTACACGGTACCGGTAAGCACTTCCTTCACCGAACAGCTCACTGCGACCCGGAACTTGAGGGGGGTCGCATACTTAGACCCCCCCAAGGGAAGTTCCGTTTCGGGGACGTTCACAACGACCGACGGCGGCTCGGTGACGTTCGAAATCCTGACCTCGAGCGGCAACGTGGTCTACTCGACCGACTCGAACCATGGGTCCTTCACCTTCACTGCCTCGAGTCCCCCCCACTGGTTCGACGCAACCACAACCTTCCTGACCCACACCGTCGACGTGACGGGTCACTACACGGCTCCGATTCTTCCCGGGGCAGGCTAAGGCGCGCTCGGCGTTCCCCGGATGTTGAAGTGGTTGTTCCCGGTCTAGTATGCGCGGAACGACGCGTGGGGGTAGCGGGGCGGAATTCGGCCTCGACAGAACGTGAGTTACGGAGGTGGATTCCGAGGTGGTCGGTCATAGGGCGGCCGCACGACCGAGGGCGATGTCGGTGGCACAACACCCCGAACGGCGAAGATAGGGAGTCGCGTGAATCTAATTCCGGCCCCGCGGTCCCGGACTTCCGAGAGTAGCCTTCAGGCGCCCGATCGCTTCGACCGGTAGAGGGTCTACCCCACGGCGGTCGGCGAGGAACAGGCTGACGTAGTCTCCGAGGGAAATACCGGCGACGAGGGCCTCGAGCCGGTCCTCCGCAGCAAGGGGAACCCGCTGCACGCGCACGCTCTTCCGTCGCAGGAGGGACTCGAGGTAACGGAAGCTCTTCCGAGTCAGCGGGCCCTCCCCTGACCACTCGAGCAAGAGGACGGCACATCGCGCCGCTTCGGTGCGCGAGGTTGCATCCCACCCGACGATCGCGTTGTGAAACAGCTCGGGAACCTCGTCAAAGACCGCGAGGCGCTTCGCATTCTCCTCGATCTGGGTCTTCCAGCGGCGGGCGAGTCCCAGGAACGCGCTCTCGGCGTAGACGAACGGGAGGCGGTCGCCCACCCTTTCGGCTAGGACCGCAGCCGGGCCTCGGGACCGGGCGAACGTGCCGACCATGCCGGAGACCCGCTCCGCGACGCGAGCGACCCGGGCCTCGTTCGACTCCGGGAACCACGGGTCGAGCAGTCCGAGCATGCCCCCGAGCAGCTGACCGACCGTCGCCCGCGGTGGAAGTCCGGGCGGGACCGGCAATACGGCGACACCGTCCTCCGTCGCGCGCTCCGCGAGCGCACCCCCGGAGGTGACGACCGTCCGGTGCGCGCCCGCACGGGTCGCGGCGTCGTACGCTTGCAGGGTCTCCCAAGTGTTTCCCGAGTAGCTCACCAGGACGACATGGGTCCGCCGGTCGACCGACCGGGGCAGGTCGGGAGAGCGGCAGACCGAGTACGCGACCGGGCTCTCGGCTGAGATGATCCCGCGGGCGAGGTCCGCGGCGATGGCGGAGCCGCCCATGCCGACGACCACGACGGACGAACTGCCCTCACGAGCCGGTGGCGCCAGCTCCCGACCGGTACGAAACCCGTCCTCGAGCGCTCGGGGAAGGTTCGCTGCGAGCGCTCGCATTCGCGCGGGGCCCTCGGAGGCGGAACGACGCATCGAACATCGGGGAACGTCCGGGAAGATATCCCTTGCGGGGATGCGCCTCCGGGTCGGGAAGATTCAAGAAGCGGGGGACGCCATCCCGGCGCGACGAACGTTCTTCGGAACGCTCGTGCGGGGGGAATCCACGGTGTCCGAGGAGAGCGCGCCCGGTCTGTCGGTGGACCGGCGCGTCTCCACCGGGAGCGTCGGCTTGGACGCGATGCTCGAGGGAGGGCTCGTCCCGCGCCGCCCCTACCTCGTGGTCGGTCCGTCGGGCACGGGAAAGACGACGCTGGCGCTGCAGTTCCTGATCGAAGGGGTGCGCCATGGCGAGCGCTGCCTTTTCGTCACGCTCGAGGAGCCGCCGAACGAGCTCCGGGTAAACCACCGCGGCCTCGGGGCCGAGCTCGACGACGTCGAGGTGTTCGACGCGATCCCCGACATCATGCGCTACGAGCGTGTCCCGTTCAAGGACATCGCGTCGGTCCGAGCCGTGACGGCGTTCAAGCACGTCCCGATCGCCATACGGCGGTCCCCCGAGCTCAGCGCCGTCGAAGTGACGATGACCGCGCTCGAGCAGATGCTCCGCACGGAGGTCGTCCGGCGTGGCTACTCCCGTCTGGTCGTCGACTCGCTGACCGCGCTCCAGTATTTCTGTATGAAAGGCTACGACTCCGTGGCCGGCGCCCAGGCCTTTCTTCGGTTCCTCTCCGACCTCCGCGTCACGACGATTCTCACGGTCGAGTCCCCGCTCGAGGACGTCGAGACGCCGGAACGCATGCTGGCGCGCGGAGAGGTCCGATTGTTCCGATGGGAGCTCGACGAGCGGACGGTGCGCGCGGTCGGTGTTGAAAAGTTCCGCGGCAGCCCCCACGATGTCCGCCTCCATCCGTACCGCATCGGCTCGAAGGGGATCGACGTCAACCTCGAGATGACGATCTCCCGTGACACGCGTCAGATCATCGAACCGATGCGGCCGACGGTCGTCGTACCCCCGACGCCGACCCCGATCCCGCTCGAGGAAGTGATCTCTCCGGTCGACCCAC
This sequence comes from Thermoplasmata archaeon, assembly GCA_050011075.1. Taxonomy (GTDB): domain Archaea; phylum Thermoplasmatota; class Thermoplasmata; order Lutacidiplasmatales; family UBA184; genus Lutacidiplasma. Next base: position 13,504 of record JBEKJT010000015.1, on the reverse strand, counting down.
TCGCCGAGCAGGTGCGCGACCTCGTGCTCGTCGGCGCCGAGATGGGGCCGGTCCGCACCGAGATCGAGGCCGCCCTCGGTGCCGCGGCGGCGGGCGATCTCGACCGTTCGCGCGCCCACCTCTCTCGAGCCAGCGCCCTCCTCATCGGCATCTTTGCTTCGCTGAAGGGCGTCCTGCCGGAGCCCAAGGGCGCGGGGCCCGAGATTGCCGAAGCGTACCAACGCATCGTCCAACGCGGCGAGGCCGCTCGGGCCGGGCTACCTCCCACGAAGCTCCCGCCGCCGAAGGTCCTCGAGGTCCAGCTAGAGTGGGTCCTCTCCCTCATCCCGCCAGCCATCGAACCGCCCACCGTCCCCGAGGCCGAGGAAGAGGAGGCACCCCCAGTCGAGGCGGAGACTACCTTCACCCCCACCATTCCACCGACGGAACCCGAGCCTACGGTTCCGGCCGCCGAGGAGTCGGCGGCGCCCCAAGAGATGTCCCCGACTCCAGAGCCGGCGCTTGTCGCCGCCTCAGAGGAACCGGTGGCGCCGCTTGAGGAAGAACTTGAGACTGTCGAGGCCGGGGCCACGCCCGAAGTCCTGCCTCCATCCTCCCTCGTGGAAGTGCCCGTGACGGCCGAGGTCGAGTCGCCTCCCGAGCTCCCGCCCCCCGGCTCGCCCATGGAAGAGCCGGTGACAGCTGAGGTCCCAGCGCCTTCCGACGTTGCGCCCACAACGTCGCCCGAGGAAGTGCCCGAGACGGTGAAGACTGCGATGACTCCCGAAGTCCCGCCTCCCTCGTCGCCCGAACCTCCTGGCCTTTCGTCCGACTCCGTTGCCCCTACAGCTCCTCCGCTCCGGCCGTGGTCAGCTCCCTCGGCCCTGGCGGCTCCACCTCCGATGCCGACCTCCCCTACCGCCGCATCCCGGGTCGACCACCGCGCGAGCGATACGACCTCGCTTCCCGTTCCGGCGACAGCCGGATCCAAAGATGGCCCGGAGGAAGATCGCCCGCCGTTGCCCTCCATACCATCGGAGTTCTTGGTCTCTTCTTCGCATCCAGCGCCCGCGCCGATTCGCCCTCCGCCCAGCCACGCACGAGCCACGGAGCCGAGCCCAGTCGTTACTCCTCCTCCGGCGGCGGCCCATGGCGTCGCGCCGGCGGCTCCACATATGGCACATGCAGCAGGCGCCACCTCGAAGCGTCGCCGAAAGTCGCCCACTCCGGCACGGAAGAAACCCTCTCCGGCCCCGACTGCTCCGACCGCACCGGCTGCGGCGGCCCCGCCGCCGGGCGAGGTCACCGTACCTATCGGAGCGGTGGCCCCCATGACCGTAGCCACCGAGATTCCAGTCCCCCCCGCGGCTCCGGCGCCGGGGCCAGCCCCGACCGAGGCGCCGCCCCCGCCCCCGAAGCCGAAGCGGCGGTCCCCGCGTAAGAAGAAGGCCCCGTCGGTTCTGACTGCGACTCCCGGAGCGATTCCGCCCGGGGTCATAGGCGCGCCGTCGGGAGAAGCAACTACCCCTCCACCGGCTGCCGAGGATGAGCGACGGACGGTGAGCGAATGAGCGGGGGCGACCTCCTCGCCGAGTATCGGGTCCCGACCGGCATCCCCGGACTCGATCGGATGCTGGGCGGAGGGCTGGTCGCGGGTCGGCCGTACCTCGTTACCGGTGGAACCGGGAGCGGGAAGACGCTCCTCGGGCTGATGTTCCTGCTCGAAGGGCTCCGGCGAGGCGAGGAGGTGCTCCTGGTCGCGGTCGACGAGCCGCCGAACGAGATCATGGAGAACGTCCGCTCGTTCGGATGGGATCTCTCGCCGGTCAAGACGCTCGAGGCGAACCCGGGCACCCGGGCGATCAAGCGGAACATGGCAGTCCAGGAGATCCGCACGATGACCGACCTCAAGTCGATGCGAGACCTCTCGCAGGAGTCGAAGCGGTCGTCGGAGACCGAGGACATCTCGGTCCAGTCGATCCAGCTCAAGCTTCGTTCGCAAATGGCCGACCTGCCGTTCCGACGCGTCCTGGTCGACTCGATCACCTCGGTCCGGCGTTTCGCCGTGAAATCCTCGGTCGACCCCCAGGCCGAGCGGACGGAGATCCAGTCCCTGCTGCGCTTCCTTTCCGAGTCCGGCGTCACCACGCTGATCACCGCGACCCCGAGCGACCCCGGCCTGCTCACACCCGAGGAGATCCTTACCCGGGGAGAGATCCTCCTCACCCGCAAGTGGGTCGGCGACCGTTCGGTCCGCCAGATCAAGATCGTTCGAATGCGCGGGTGCGCGCACGACCCGGAGCGGAGGCCGTTCGTCATCACGAGCCAGGGGATCGTGCTCGGGTAAGTCGCATCGTTCGGCCGACACGGGTAAAGGAACCTTCGCCATTCCTGGAACCGTGGCGTACTGGCTCCTCAAGGAGGAACCCGATCACTACTCCTGGTCGGACCTCGTTCGCGACGGGTCGACCGATTGGACCGGTGTCCACAACGCGCTCGCGCTCCAACACCTACGTCGAATGGCGCCGGGGGACCACGCCCTGTTCTACCACACTGGTCTGGAAAGGGCGTGCGTAGGTCTCCTCCGTATCACCAGCGCCCCGCGGCCGGACCGTAAGGACCTCCGTGGCTCGTGGTCGGTACGGGTGGCTGCGGTCCGTCCGCTCCGGCGTCCGATTCCCCTCTCAGAGGTTCGGACCGACCCCGCGCTCGCCGGACTCGAACTCTTGCGGATCCCCCGCTTGTTGGTGGTCCCGTTGGCCGACGACCAGTGGTCGCGGCTCCTGTCCCACGAGGATGCCCAGCCGTGGCCGCGCCGCGCGGCTAAGGGATCGGAGAGCGGTCCCGGCCGAGAGCGCGCGTCACGGCGGAAGCGTACTGGCGCGCGGCGTAGACGCTGACGGCCCAGTCGGCGGGCGGCCGGCTTGCCAGCGTCTGCCACGGGCTGGCGCCACGGAACGGGTAGGTCGCGCGCTCGCCCGCGAGCAGGCCGACCTCGGCCCAATCCTCTTCGGGGGCACTGCGGGCCTCGAGACCGACGAGGTCGATAAGGACGGAACCGGGGGGCGCCCCGACTCGTGCGGCGAGCTCGTCTTCGAGGGCGCGTCGTTCGGGTGGTGCGGCTAGGAAACGGCGCCAGCGGGTCCGCGAGGCCCCCGACACTACGCGCCAGCCGTACGCACGCTTGTAGAGCCGCCGCTCGACCAGTCCCCGGGCGAGCGCCTCGCTCAATCCTCCGGCCTCACGGAGCCGGACCAAGAGCTCACCATCGGTCACACGGAAGAGGCCGCGCGCCGAGGCGGGGTAGTCGGGTAATCGTTCCACAGCAGCCTGCGCCATCATCTCGGCCGCACGGACGGTCTTGTGGAAGTAGACCGACGAATACATCAGCGCCCGACCGACCAGGAACCCTTCGACTGCGCTTCGGCCCTTTTCCGCGAACAGGATGTGCCCGCGGACCGGGCGCATGGTGTCGAGGAGCCGAACGGCGTCGATCGCCCCATGCGCCACTCCCGTGTAGTACGCGTCGCGTTGCAGGTAATCGATCCGGTCCGCGTCGATCGCGCCGTGAAGGATCGCCCGTAGGAGTCGGGGTTCTCGACCGGGATGCCCGGGGTCTATCAGGTTCGCGACGGAGTGCGGTTCGTATCCGAACCGCTCGAGCACCCTTGGGATCTCGATGGTATCGGTGGGCCAGTCGGGGTCCGTTCCCTCGATCCGTTCGCGGGAGAGCGCCTCGTGGGGCCGGCCCAGAACCTCGACCATGGGAGCGTCGAGACTGTGCGAGAACGGTCCGTGGCCGAGGTCGTGGAGCAGCGCGCCCAGCGCCACGCGGTGGGATTCGTCGTCGGCGAGGCCGAGTCGAGCCGACATCTGCTCGGCAACCCAGTACGCGCCCAGCGAATGTTCGAGCCGCGTGTGGTTCGCCCCGGGGAACACGAGGTGGGCGAAGCCGGTCTGGCGGATCCCCCAGAGCCGTTGGAATTCGGGGGTGCCGATGAGGGCGAGCGCGGCGCTCTCAAAGGTGATCGGCCCATGCACCGGGTCGAAGATCGACTTTCGTACGGGCGCTCGCCTCGGCGGGGGCACGGCCGGAAGAGAGCCGTCCGAACGGATAAGGCGACGGGAGCCGGCCGGCGAGATTTCGAGCGCAGCGATGGATATTTATCACAACCGGGCGGTCCGCACGCGGTAATGCCGGAAACGCTATCGCCTGCAGAGCCGGCCGTCGATCCGCTGGAAGACGTGCGCAACCACTGGCATTCGGCTCAAGAGGCGGAATCCCGGACCGACCGAGGCCGCTATCTCAGCGCGCTCAAGGGGTTCCTTGCGGCGGTCGAGGCCCACGAGAAGGAGCTCGGCCCGGCGGGAAGCGAAGTAAGCCCGCTGCTCGACGAAGCCGCGATGGCATTTGCGCGGGCGTCGCATCCCGACCTCGCGCGACGCGCGGTCGACCTCGGACTCCTGTTCAGCCCCGGCGCTTCGGGCCTCCTCCATCACAAGGCGCTGATCCTCCTCGCCCAGAACCAGGACCTGCCCGAGGTGGTAGCGCTCGTCGACAAGGCAATCGAAGCGAACCCTCATGACAAGGGGCTCTGGGCGACGCGGGCGGATGCGCTGCGTTTGCAAAACTTACCGGCCGACGCGGTCGAGGCGTACCTCCACGCTCAGCAGCTGGATGCTGCTTCGACCCAGTATGTCGACAAGGCACTCAAGCTCGCGCCGCACGACGCCCGAGTGCTGCGTGCGAAGCTCGACTTGGCGCGAGCTCTTGGAGGGGACCTCCCGGCGCTCGCTGCGTGCGACGAGCTCCTCGCGTCGAACCCGGAGGACCTTGACCTCCTGTACGCGAGGGCCGAGCTCTTGGCCTCGCTCGGTCGCGGGCTCGAGGCGCTGGAGCCGCTCGCCAGGGTCCGAACGGCCCGACCGGACGATTCCCGGGCGGCCGTCCTCAACGCCCGGCTGCTCTTCCAGCTCGAGAGGCCCGACGAGGCTCTCCCGATCGCGAAGTCCATCGTGGAAGGTGCCGGCACTCCGGACCCGCCAGCGTTGGCCGAGATCGCGACGCTGACCGAGGCGAACACTCCCGACCTCGCGCTCGCCGCACGGGAGCGTCTCCGAGAGGTCGAGCCCAGAAACGTCCAGAATCTGCTCGACCTCCGCGCGCTCGCAACCCGTTTGGACCGAGCGGACGTCGCACTCACCGCGTGTCGCGCGGTGCTGGAGACCCACCCGGACAATCTCGAAGCGATGCGAGGGATCGCTGAGCTCGAGCTGGCGCAGGGTCATCCCGACGCCGCGATCGAGGCGTACCGCGCCATCCTGCGTGCGCATCCGAAGGCGGTCAATGAGCTCCGGAAGGGACTCGAGCTCGCGCGCGAAGCAGGACGACCGGAGATCGTCCGCGAGTTCGCGAGCGCGACCCTTTCGGTCGATCCGGTCGACCTCTCCGCGCAACTCGCCCTCGCCCGCACGCTTTCCGGAGGAGGCGATGTCCCCGGTGCGCTGAAGGCATACGACGCCCTGCTCGCGGCTCATCCGGGGGAGCTCCCCTACCTTCTGGAAAAGAAGGAGGTCGTAGCGCGCGCCAACGACCCGGCCCTGCTGGCACCGGTCCTGGACGAACTGTTCCGGCTCGATCCCACCCGAACCGAGGTGGCGGTGGAGCGAGGCAACCTGTACCTGGGGCTCGCCTACGACCGGCCGGAGGGTTCCCAGGATCGCGACCGGGCGGCCCGTACTGCGCTCGTCTGCTACGAGCGGGCCTCGCGCGATTCCGATGCCGCCGGGGTCGCCGAGCTCGGGATCGCCCGGGCGTCGCGCCTCGTGGACGACCATGAGCGAGCGATCCGCGCATACGAGTCGTTCCTCGAGCGGGAACAGAACCACCTGCGCCACGATGTCCTGAAGGAGCTCGGGCATGCTCTGAGGGAGACCGGGCGCTATTCGGAAGCGGCCGAGGCGTACGGACGCGCGATCGCGGGCGGCCTTGAAGATGCGGACCTGTTCTGGGGCGCGGTCGAAGCGCTAGCCCAGCTCAACCAGGACGCCCGCGCGCTCCAGCTGCTCGAGCTCTTGCTTCGCCGAGAGCCCACGAATCCGCTCTTCCTGCGGAAGAAGGGTCAACTCCTCCTCAAGGCCGGACGACGGTCGGAGGCGCTCTCTGCCCTCCAGCAGGCCGTCCAGAGCTCCCACGGCGACCCGCATTCGTACTTCGAGGTCGCCGAAGCCTTGCGCGCCCAGGGGGCGTATGCCGACGCGATCTCCTACTATCGCCAGGGGCTCGGGGTCGACCCGAAGAACCTCCACGGCCGGCTCGCGCTCGCGGAGACCCTCCAGCTCGCGGGCCAGTATTCCGAGGTCGTGCAGATCGTCGACCCGCTCCTGACCGAGGAGCCGAACGACCTGGCGGCCTGGAAGGTGCGCGGGGACGCTCTCCGGTCGCTCGGTCGACCGACCGAGGTCCTCTACTCGCTACGGGCGATCCTGCTGCTCGAACCCGAGAACGGTCCGGCGCTGCTCGAGATGTACCGGTTGCACCGGGATTCCAAAGAAACTAAGGAGGCCTACGAGACGCTGACCCGCCTGCTCGCGACCGCGGCTCCCGAGGCACAGGACGCGACCCTTCACCTCGAGCGCGGCGACCTCGCCGCCGATCTAGGATTGACCGAGGAAGCGAACCAGTCGTACGAGCGGGCGGCGCAGATCGACCCGGTCTACCGGGTCGAGATCGCGATCCGTCGCGCCCGGCTGCGCCTGACCGCCGGCCGTCCGGACCTCGCCCTCGAGGTGCTCGACGAGGGACTGAAAGCGCAGCCCGAAGGGACCCCATCGAACCTGGGGGCCCTGCTCCTGCGTGCGGAGATTCTCGGGGCGCTCGAGCGTCCGGCTGAGGCCCGTGCGGCCTTCGAAGAGGCCCGGCACCGCGAGCCGAAGTCTCCGGTCGCACTCGCCGGCATCGCGAAGTCGATGCTGGAGGAGGGTAAGCACGCCGAGGCGTCCGAGTTCCTTCGGGGGGCGATCCCCCAGGCCCCGCCTCAAGAGAGCCTCTACTTGTTGTTGGCCGAAGCCGAGAGCGGGCTCGGCCACCTCGACCTCGCGCGCGACGCGCTCCACAAAGGGGTCGAGGTCCTGCCGAAGAGCGTGGCCCTCTGGGCCCGGCTCGGCGAGCTGGGGGTGGTGCAACAGTCGTGGCCGGAGGCGAGCGGGTCCTTCGCGCACGCGCTCGCGCTCGCCCCCGCGGACGTCGAGATCCTGCTGCGGGCCGGCTTCGTGGCCGAACGGATGCAGCACCCGAACGAGGCGCTCGCGCTCTACGAACGGGCGACCGAGGCGGACCCTGCGAACAAGCAGGCGTGGACGAGCCGGGGCCTTGCGCTCATCGCGACCGGGCGCCCGACCGACGCGCTGGCCTGCTTCGACCGTTCGCTCGGGCTCGACTCTGATTTCGCCCCCGCGAAGGACGGAAAGAAGGTCGCCACGCAGAAGACCCGGGACGGCGAGATCCAGCGCTTCGGCCGCGAGGCGCTGCTGCTCGAGTCCCGGGTCAATCGAACCGTGGCGAAGAACGACCTTTTTGTCACGCTCCACGTCCCCTACGAGTTTCTCGACCCGGTGCTCGCCGCCCTCAGCCGGACGCCGAAGGTCGACCTCGAACAGCTCGAGGCCGCGGACGTGCGGGACCTGGAAAGTGCGTCATTCCATCTGATCACCGCCGCGCTGGAACGTCGCCCCGCAGGGATCGAGCGGCGCGGTTTCACTCTCGCCGATGTCGCGGTCCTCTCTCCTGCGACCTATTCGCTCGACCAGATCGAGCGGCTCTTCGGGTACCTAAAGGCGGTACTCGAAGCCGACCTGCGACCGGAGAACCTCGCGCTCACTCCGGACGTGGAAGAGCTCGCGCGCCAAGCGCTGGGCCTGCCGCCGGAGCAGAGAACGCTGTTCCAGATCGTCAAGAACCTTCGGGTCGGGATCTACAAGGCGCGACTGATCAAGGTCGTCGAGGAAGCCGGCTCGGCCGTGCATGCCCCGCTTCCCTCGCTCGACCTCGGCGCCTACTCTCCCGAATTCCGCGGAAGCGAGACGGGCGAGGCGCCACCGGGCGGGGAGCAGTACTACGCACCCGAGGCAATGTCCGGGAGCGGGACCGTTACTGCTCCGGAAGCGACCCCGGCGGCGTGGACCCCCGTCGCTCCGGGCCCCACGAGCCACGCGGCGAGCGCCTCGCATGCTCCCCCCGATGCCTCGGCGAGCGTTTCCCGCTGCGTGGGGTGCGGCGGCATCGCATCGGTCGTCCACTCCTGTTCGGCTCCGCTATGCCAGCACTGCATCGGCCAGTTCCCGAACTGTCCGAAATGCGGACAACCGATCTCTACTGCCACCACGCGCGCCCTCGAAGGGGTCGTGGTTCACTCCTCCGCCGCCCGGCCGCCCGGCCGCACGGGGGGCGCGCTCGGGGGCCTGAAAGGGGTCTTCTCGCGGTCGAAGGCGCCCACGCCCACCGCGAAGCCGGGGGTTTCTCGACCAGAGCACGCCGCCAAGCCCGGACATCCGGCCGGCGACAGGTCGAAGACGACTCCCCCGCCCCCACCCCATCGGGATACGGACGCGCCCGCGACCAAAGAGGCGAAGCCGGTCCCGAAGGCGATCCCCGAACCTCCCCCTCCGCCCTCACCGACCGCGCCCAAGCCCCGACGAGAGAAACACGACGACGAACCCCGTCTCTGAGGGCGATTCGGCGCTACTCAGGTCTCTTATAGTCGCGGTGACATTTTCGTGAGGCGGTCGAACTCATGGCAGCTCCGTCCCCAGCCCTTCAGCCGGTCCGTGACAAGTGGAGCGGCGCGGTCCTCACGGTGCTCTTCCTGGTCATCGCGGTCCTCATCTTCGCGGCGCTCTACGTAACGCTTCCCGGAACCCAGCATTTCTACGCGCTGCTCGCAATCGGGATCGTCGCGCTGTTCTTCGCGCTCGGTTCCTACCTCGCAGAGTCGCTCTCCCGTACCCCTACGGCCCAGCGTTCCCTCGCCTGGGGGTTCTTCGGCATGGGGTTCGCGGTCCTCTTCCTGACGATCGGGCTCGGACCGTACTACAACGTCCTCAGCGCGATGTGGTCGCTGTGGGGACTCGTGATCCTGGTCGTCGCCCTCTTCATCTCGGTCGCCCTGATCGCCTGGCGCGGCCGCGCCGTCCGCGCCACCGCGAACCAGCAGGTGCCGCGCGAGGCCTGGCGCAACGAGACTCCGCCGTCGGCGTTCTCCTACGCAACGGCCAACTCGCCAAGCGTGCCGACGACCGTGCCGACCCCGCCTCCGCCCAGTGCCCCTCCCACTCCTCCCCGGAGCCCCTAAAATGGCAACGAACGCAACCCCCACCCAGAACGCCACCAGCCCTCTGACCTGCCCTAAGTGCGGTTCGACCGCGCCCGCGGGAGCCCGCTTCTGTAATGTCTGCGGCTCTTCGCTCGTGACCCAGGCCGGGAGCTCGACCGGGACCCTCGCTCCCGCGACCGCCCCTCCGGTCGACCTCCGCCAGAAGGTCGAAGGCGACCGCGGCGCGTTGAAGCGCCTCCAGCTGCTGATCCCCGGGTTCCGCGGCTACCGGCAGGGGGAGGACATCCGGGAGGCCGATAGCTTCCTTCGGATCCAGGTCGCGGACAAGGTCCGGAACGCTCGAACCACGATCGAGAACTCGCGCGCCGGCCTTGCGAACGCCAATCAGTTCCAGGTGCTGAACGACCTCTCGCCCCTGATCGCCAACCTTTGGCAGCTGGAGGGCGAGATCCGGCATGCCGAGCAAGGGTACGCGGGCATCTCGCCGGCGGTCCGCATCAATCCGCAGCAGCTCGACCGACTCTACGAGTACGACTACGGATTCGCCCAGGCGGGGGACCAGCTGAACCAGACGGTCTCCACCCTCCCGGGACTCCTCATGGGAGGCGACGCAAGCCAGGCTCCCGCGGTGATCGCGACGGCCCGCAGCCAGGTCAATCAGCTCGAGCAGGCGTTCAAGGCTCGTATCCAGGTCATCTCGGGGATCCGGATCTCGTAGGAAGGACGGAGCAGAACCATGGTTACCAACAATCCGATTCCGGCGAAGGGCGGCAGTCTCATCGGGGCCACGACGATCAACTGGGAGGACGTCTACAAGGGCAACAACGTGCTGTGGCGGGTGCCCCGCAACATCCGGCTGAACGACAACGTCGTGGTGCGCCAGGACGAGACCGCGGTCTTCTACCGGGATGGTAAGGTCCTCGCCTATCTCGACAAGCCCGACCGGTACGCGCTCACCAGCATCAACGCCCCGATCGTGGGCGGTCTCGTCAAGGCCCTGTCGGGCGTCGTCCAGGAGGCCGAGGTCTACTACCTGCAACGCCGCATCTTCGACGGGAAGTTCGGGAGCAGCGAGCCGTACGTCTTCCGGGACCCCGATTTCGGCCTCGTCCAGCTCCGCGTCTTCGGGAACTACCGTTGGCGTGTCGGTGGACCGGACGTCTTCATCAACCAGTTCGTAGGCACGTTCGGCGCGGTCACGACCCCCGACGTCGAGTCGCGCCTTCGGGACCAGATGGTCCTGCTGGTCTACAACACCCTTGGCAAGCTCAAGGACCAGGGGATGAAGGTCACCGACCTCGCGACCCAGCTCACGACGATCGAGCAGGCGGTCCTCGGCTTCGCTCCGCAGCACTTCGGCCCGCTGGGCATCGAGGTAAACCAGATCCAGGGGATATCGATCAACCTCCCCGACGCGGTCCAGAAAGCGGTCAACACGCGCTCGGAGATGAGCGTCCTCGGTGTGAATTACATGCAGTACCAGGCGGGACAGGCGATGACGACCGCCGCGGCGAACCCCTCGGGCGCCGCCGGCTCGATGGCGGGGGCCGGGGTCGGCCTCGGCGCCGGGCTCGGCATCGGCTACGGGATGGCCGGCCAGATGCAGGGTGCGTACGGTCCGTGACCGGGCCAGCCGTGCCCGAAGTGCGGCACGCTCGTCCCGGCGGGGACACGATTCTGCCCCGGATGCGGCAACTCGATGATGGGACCCCCCGCGGTCCCCGCGGGCGCCGCCGGCGGACCCCCGTGCCCCAAGTGCGGCCAGCCGACCACGGTGGGCGTGAAGTTCTGTCCGAACTGCGGCGCGTCGCTCGCCCCGGTGCCTCCGCGCAAGTGCGCGAAGTGCAACGCCGACGTTCCGGGCACGAGCAAGTTCTGTCCGAATTGCGGCGCCACGATGGGTCCGTAGCCTCGGACCGATAGTACACGACGGGGGGAGACCGAGGCGTGATCTTCTGCACGAAGTGCGGCACCCAATTGCCGGACGACGCGCGGTTCTGTTCGAAGTGCGGTGCGACGGTCGGCGGGACGGGCGGCGGCTCGGGCGGGTCGGTGACCCCGCCCAAGGCGACCGCGTCGCCCACGATCGCGCCGGCGGGCACCCAGGAGCTGAAGTGTCCCTCGTGCGGCGCTCCGATCCACCCGACGTTCGGCGAAATGGTCATCACCTGCGACTATTGCGGCGGCTGCGTCACGCTCGGCGGGGCCGGCTGGAAGGAGATCAACAAGCACACCATGCTCGGGCTCAAAGTCCCCGACCGCGACGCCGCCTTGAAGGTCGTCCGCGAGTACATGGACCAGGGGTTCCTGCACCGCCACTTCTTCGAGGAGTCGAAGCTAGTGGATGCCCGTTTGAGCTACATTCCGTTCTGGGTGATGCCGGCCTCGGCGTCCACGACGTACCAGTACCAGGCCGTGGCAACCAGCGTCGGGACGACCGTCGGCACGATCGCCGCCGGAGCTTTCCTGGGCAACGCGCTCAGCGGCCGCGGCGGTGGGACGACCGTCATCCCGATCATGGGCGGCCCCGTCGTGAACCCGACCCGCTCGGAGACGATCTCGGGCCAGTATGAGTACCCGGTCGTCGCGGTGAAGGCGATGGGAGCCTACCAGCCGAAGAACTACCAGTTCTCGCTCGGGGAACGGGCCCTCTTCGACAAGAAGGCGATCCCGAGCGGCACGCCGGTCCTGAACGGCGACCTCGGGGAGGACGCGGCCCAGCATGCAGCGAAGGCCTACGTGCAGCAGCTCCAGTCCGAGGCCGCCCACAAGAAGCACACCATGATCTCGAACATACGATGCGAGGTGGAGGTGACGGAAGGCGAGCTCCTCCACGTGCCGGTCTGGTACTTCCAGTTCGAGCACAAGGGCGAGAAGCCCGTGATCCTGATCGACGCCTGTGCCGGCCGCGTGATCCAGACGGTCGGATAGCCCCCCTCGCGAGCACTTTCTTACTGGCCGGCTCGAGCCATCAATTTAAGACCCACATCACGCTCGTCCGCCGAATGGCGTATCGCGGCACCCATGCCGGCCGGGTCGGATCGCTCCTAACGACGGTCCTCGTCGTGGCTGCGGTAGCATTGGTCCTTCTTCCAGCAGCCGACACTGGAATCCCCTCGCAGGCGACTTCGGTACGGCCCTCAAACGGATACGGTGCCCAGGAATCGAGTTCCCTCGCTCCCGCAACGGCGCCCGTCTCCGCTGCGTTCGGATCCATACAGTTACCTACGGAAGCCTTGACTGGGGCGTCGGCAGGGTCAGTGATTCGGACGATCCTTCCGAACTACAATGCGACGATTCCTGGGAACTTTCCATGGTCAGTCGTTGGCTGGCAAATCGGCCAGCCTGCCTTCGATCCGGCGACTGAGGAGCTCTGGTTACCGGTGCGCGCTGTGTCCGCGTACGGCCTTTCGGTCCCTCAGATCGCCCCCGCAGTGGTCTTTGACTCTTTGACGGATCAATTCACCGGGATAGTGCCGTCTATCCAGAATGCCTCGGCCTTTCTCTACGACCCCGTAAATGGACTCCTCTATACGGCAGACTACGAGAACAACACGTTAGGAGTGATCAATCCCGCTTCGGACTCGTGGGCCCACCAGGCCATAGGAGTGGGTGCTAATCCGGTTGCACTTGCTCTAAACACGACAAGCAACGAGATTTACGTCGCGAATTCCGGGTCTGGAGATGTTACAATAGTCAACGGCACATCGAACTCAGTCAAGAAGTCGAACATCATTATTGGGACCTCTCCGGACGGACTGGCATTTGACGCGCACAACCAAGTCCTCTTTGTCGCCGATGGAAAACAACCGTACATATCCCCGCTGAACGTATCGACCGACACTAGTCAGACTGCGATTTCTCTTCCCGGAATTCCGGGTGGAATCGCGTACTCCTCATCATCCGGCATGCTGGTCGTCACAATCCCAACCGATAACTCAGTGGAGTTGGTGCACGCGAAGAGTGGGAATCTCGATAGATTTCAGACCGTTGGGACGGGTGCGGGACCGGTTCAAACCAGCGTCAACAGTACCGAGTTCGTGATTGGAAACGCGTCCGGGCCCAATCTCGTCGTACTTAACTCCTCGACTGGTTCGATCGTAGGCTCCGACATAATTGTCGGTTCCGACGTAACGGCGTTAGCCACCGAAACTACCGGCCCCAAGCTACTCGCGTGGAGTTCTCAAACTCGC
>JBEKJT010000014.1:0-21917 GCA_050011075.1 Thermoplasmata archaeon | reverse complement strand
TGAATCATCGCATTCCCGGGAAATCGTCCTAGGACTCTTCGACGACCGTGGCCGTCGATTCCGAAACGGGGACCGGGATCTCCTGAACCGCCTTCCGCCGGGCCCGTTCCTTTCGGAGCTCCCGCAGGTCGCGGTCGAGCTCCCGGAGCTCGGCCGCGGTCCGCCGTACCCGGAGGTGCGCGATACGTTCTAGGGTGGCGATCTCCCGGTCGATCTGTTCGTCCGTCCCACGGAATTCGGTCATGACGTCGGTTCGGTGTCGATCTGGGCCTTCTGGAGCTTCGAGGAGAAGTCGACGAAGACGGTCTTGATCTCCGTGAACTCCTCGACCGCGACGCTGCCGGCCTCCCGACCTCCGTTCCCAGTGTTCTTGATCCCCCCGAACGGCAGCTGGACCTCCGCGCCGATCGTCGGGGCATTGATGTACGTGATCCCGGCCTCGAGGTCCTGGATCGCTCGGAACGCCCGATTGACGTCGCGCGTGTAGATGGAGGACGAGAGCCCGTAATCGACGTCGTTCGCCACGCGGACCGCTTCCGAGTAGTCACCGACCTTGAGGACGGAGAGGACCGGCCCGAAGATCTCCTCCTTCGAGATTCGGGTACCGTGCTTCGTTTCGAAGATCGTCGGCTGGAGGAAGAACCCCCGGTCGTAGACGCCTCCGGTGAGCTTCTTCCCTCCGTAGCGGAGCTTGGCCTCCTTCTTGCCGACCTCGATGTACGCGAGGATCTTCTTCTCCTGGTCGGCGGAGGCCACGGGGCCCATCCCCGTCTTCGGGTCGAGGGGGTCCCCGACGGTGAAGTGGTCCAATCGGTCGGTGAGCATGTCGAGGAACTCGTCGTAGACATCCCGGTGGACGATGAGTCGGCTGGTCGCTGTACACCGCTGGCCCGACGTGCCGAACGCTCCGAACAGGACGCCGTCCAGCGCGAGCGGGAGGTCCGCATCCTCCATCAGGATCACCGGGTTCTTCCCGCCGAGCTCGAGGTGGACCATCTTCAGCCCCCGCGCCCCGCGGACGTAGACGTCCCGCCCGGTCTCGACCCCCCCGGTGAACGACACGGTGCGCACGCGCGAGTCTTCGACCAGCGCGTTGCCGACGACGCCTCCCGACCCCGTCACGAAATTGAGGACGCCGGGGGGAACTCCGGCGGCCTCGTAGATCTTGACGACCTCGGCCCCGCAGCGCGCGGTGCTCGACGCGGGTTTGAAGACGATCGTGTTGCCCGTGATCAGGGCGGCGGCGATCTTCCAGTTCGGGATCGCGGTGGGGAAGTTCCAGGGCGTGATGCAGGCGACCACCCCTTTGGGCTGGCGTACCGTGAGGCAGAACTTCAAACGGAGCTCCGAGGGCACCGTCTCCCCGAACAGCCGGCGTCCCTCCCCGGCCATGTACTCGATGAAGTCGATTGACTCCTGGACGTCCCCAAGCCCTTCGCTGATCACCTTGCCCATCTCTCGGGTAACGGTGCGACCGAGCTCCTCCTTGGCATGCTTCATGAGGTGGGCCGCCTCGAGCAGGATGTCCCCGCGCTTCGGTGCCGGGGTCTCCTTCCAGCTGCGGAACGCTCGGTGGGCTGCGCTGACGGCCGCATCCACGTCCATCGGGGTCCCGGCCACGAACGAGCCCACGGTCTCGCGGGTCGCGGGGTTGATGGTCTCGAATCGCTGGGCGCGGGCCGGCACGACCCACTTCCCTCCGATGAACAGTCCGAATTGCTCCGTCTTCGCTGACATTCTGGGAACCTCGGGAGCGGACCACGGTCCTCCGCGCTAAAAGCGTCGCCGGGCCGTCCGGGGGATAAGGGTTTTCGCGGGTAGGTGTTCCGGAAGACGATGATCGACCTCGACCTTCTGCGCAAGGAACCGGCGAAGGTGGAGGAGAACCTCGGCCGGCGGAGGAACCCGGAGTACCTGCGCCTGTTCAACGAAGCGCGGACGAAGGACGCCGAGTGGAGGGCGAGCCTCCTCGAAGCGGACACGCTGCGCCGCCGACGCAACGAGCTTAGCCATCTGATCGCGAAGGCCCGTTCTACCGCCGGAGCATCCTCCGACCTCGATGTCGAAGCGCGAACGCTCCCCGACCGCCTCAAGGACGCCGAGGGACGGGAAGGGGAACAGCTGCGCGAGCGAGACGCCCTCCTGCGTCGGCTTCCGAACCTCCTCGACGAGTCCGTGCCGTACGGCAAGGACGATTCGGAGAACGTCGTCGTCGCGACCTGGGGCGAGCCGACCCCCGGCGCGGCCTACCTCAAGTCCCACGGGGAGACGCTCGAGGCGCTGGGGATGGCCGACTTCGACCGGGCGCGGCGCGCGAGCGGAGCCGGATTCTACTACCTTACCGGTCCGATCGTCCTCCTCGACCTGGCGCTCCAGCGCTTCGCGCTCGACCTGCTGGTCGAGCGGGGGTTCACCCCGGTGCTCCCGCCGTTTATGCTCCGTCGAGAGCTCTACGAGGGGGTGACAGACCTCGCCGACTTCGAGAACGTGATGTACAAGGTCGAGGGCGAGGACCTGTACCTCATCGCCACCAGTGAGCACCCGCTCGCCGCGCTCTACCAGGGGGAGATCCTGGACGAGGACCGACTTCCCATCCGCCTCGCGGGGATCAGCCCCTGCTTCCGCAAGGAGATCGGGGGGCACGGGGTCGACCAAAAGGGGATCTTTCGGGTCCACCAGTTCCAGAAGGTCGAGCAGTTCGTTTTCTGTCGGCCCGAGGACTCTCCCAAGATCCACGAGGAGCTGCGCGCGAACGCGGAGGAGGTCTTCCGCCGGCTCCGGGTCCCCTACCGGGTCGTGAACGTCTGCACCGGGGACGTCGGGACCGTCGCGGCGAAGAAGTACGACATCGAGGCCTGGTTCCCTCGCCAGCAAGCGTACCGGGAGGTCGTCAGTTGTTCGAACTGCACCGATTACCAGGCCCGGCGGCTCGGGATCCGGATGGGGAAGGCGGGCCGGCCGGGGAAGGTCGTGCCGCACACGCTCAACTCGACCGCCGTCGCGACCTCTCGGGGCCTTGTGGTGATCCTGGAACAGTACCAGCAGCCGGACGGCTCGGTCACCGTCCCCGAGGTGCTCCGACCGTACTTGGGCGGACGCACCACGATCGCCCGCAACTCCGAGGCTCGCTGACCTCCTCGTTGGGTCGGCACGAACGGAGTCGCGGCGAACGCGAGCGTACACCGTAGAGGGGGGGAGAGTTGCTATGCCCCGCGGTCGGCTCGACCCTCATCGCGATCGTACCATGAGCGCTCAGCGGCGCCTCGACGACTTCTCGGCCGAGGGAGCGGAGAGCCCTTTCCCACCGGAGCCCGTCCGTCGGGTCCATCCGACGGCCCTGCCCGGCGTCTGGAGGGTCGTGGACGGTGGCATCGAACATCCGCTGATGCGGACGGGCGTGATCCGTGCCTTGCCCTTCCAGGTCGACCTTGCCCGCATCGGGCTCGAGGAAGACCTGCTGGTCGTCCTGCCCACGGGCCTCGGGAAGACCGTCATCGCAGCCCTGGTCGCGGCTGAGGTCCTCCGGGCGAACGAGGGAAAGGTCCTGTTCCTGGCGCCCACCCGTCCGCTCGTGCAGCAGCACGCCGACGCGTTCGCCCGTTGGCTAGAGCCGCTTCGGTCCGCCCGGTTCACGGGTACCGTCCGACGCCCGGTCCGGGAAGGTGCCTGGGAGACGGCGGACGTCGTCTTCGCCACGCCCGAGATCGTCCAGAACGACCTCGCAGCGGGCCGCTACGACCTGAAGGAGGTCGCGCTCGTCGTCTTCGATGAGGCGCACCACGCCGTCGGCAAGTACGTCTACGTACCGATCGCCGCGCGCTATGCGACGGAGCGGCCGCTCGGGGGCCGGGTCCTCGCGCTCACCGCCTCCCCGGGGGGAAAGGACGAGCGGATCGAGGAGGTCGTGGGCGCGCTCGGGGTGCGCCGGATCGAAGCCCGCTCCCGCGAGGACGAGGGGGTGCGGGAGTACGTCCAGCCGGTCGACGTGGACTATCGGTGGGTCGACCTTCCCCCGGCGACCACCCGGATCCGCGACCTCCTCGCGACGGCCTCCCACGCGACCGCTCGAAAGCTCCAGAAGATGGGCTACCTTCGCAAGAAGCCGATCACGTCGCTGTCGGTGAAGGACCTGATCGCGCTCCGCGCCGAGATCTTCGCGCGCCCGGGACCGATGGTCCGGCGGTTCGGGCCGCTCTTCCACCAGCTGGTGCTCCTGCATCTCCACCATGCCCAGGAGCGGCTCGAGACCCAAGGTCTCGACCCCTTCCTTCAGTACCTCGACCGCCTCGCGGCGAAGGAGAAACCGAGCCGGGGCGACCTCGCGGTCCTGAAGCTCCCCGAGGTGGTCCAGGCCCGGAAGGAGGCCGAGGAGTTCCTCCGGACGACCAAGGAACCCTCCCATCCGAAGCTCGATGCCCTCGTCGCCCTGGTCGCCGAGACCCTGAGCCAACCGCGGGACCACCCGCCACGGATCCTCGTCTTCGCCCAGTACCGCGACACGATCCAGTCGATCCAGTCCGTCCTCGAGCTCCAAGGCCACGCGGTCGGTAGGTTCGTCGGGCAGGCGACCCGCGACCGGGAGGACAAGGGGATGAACCAGAAGGAGCAGGCCCGCGTGCTGGGGGGGTTCCGGGACGGGCGGTTCCCCCTGCTGGTCGCCAGCAGCGTGGCGGAGGAGGGGCTCGACGTGCCGGATGTCGACCTCGTGGTCTTCTTCGAGTCGGTCCCGAGCGAGATCCGTGCGATCCAGCGACGGGGGCGGACGGGACGCAGCTCGATCGGACGCGTGGTGGTGCTGCTGACACGGGAGACCCGGGATGTCCAGTACCAGGCCGCTGAGGTCCGTCGGGAAAAAGCGATGAAACGGATCGTGCGGAGGCTCTCGGCCGACGCACGTCGCCGGCGAGAAGCGACGAAGCCGAGCGCGGATCCCGACGGGTCGCGGCCCATGAAAAGTGGTCTATAAACATTGGGTCGTCCCGAAGATGGTTCGACTCGGTCCTCCAAGCTAAATAACCCTCCCCGGGTCCAACGGCCCAACGGAGTCGATGGGGCTCACCGGCGCGCTCTCCCAGCACCTCGGTTTGGCCGTTCTGACGGCGGTCGCGGTCGCCCTGACCATCTATCTCGTGTACTCGATGGTCCACCCCGAGCGCTTCTAGCGTAGACCGAGGTCCGTGTTCGATCTCCAATCGCTGTGGGACGTTATCCTCCTCATCGCGCTCGTCATCGCGGTCGCGCCGTTCTTCGGCGCCTACCTCGGCCGGGTCTACATGGACCGTCCCCTGTTCGGGGACGTCATCCTCAACCCGATCGAGTTCGCGGTCTACCGCGTGCTCGGGACCTCGCCCCGGCGCTCGATGCGCGCGGGGGAGTACATGGTCGCCCTCCTGATCGTCAACGCCGGGGTCTTCGCCTTCCTCTACATCTTCTTCGCTTTCCAGAACGCGCTTCCGCTCGACGCGACCGCCGCTCCCAACATGTCCTGGACCCTCGCGTTCCACTCCGCGGCCAGTTTCACGACGAACACCGATTTCACGCACTTCACCAACGAGAGCCAGATGAGCCTCGGCTCGCTCGTGATCGCGTGGCCCCTCGCTCTGTTCTGCTCGGCCGCGACGGGACTCTCGGTCGCCGCCGCGATGATCCGTGGATTCATCCGCAAGGACGGGACCCTCGGGAACTTCTATGTGGACATGGTCCGCAGCGTCACCCGGATCCTTCTGCCGCTGGCCTTCGTCTTCGCCATCATCCTCGTGCTGATGGGGGTTCCCGAGACGTTCACGAACTACGTCATCGCCCACCCGCTGACGGGCGGCACCCAGGAGATCTACCTCGGACCGGTTGCCTCATTCCAGGCGGTCTCGCTCCTCGGCACCAACGGAGGCGGGTTCTACTCGGCGAACATGGCATCGCCGCTCGCGAACCCGAGCGCGGTATCGAACCTCTTCGGGGTGTTCATCATGATGCTCATCCCGTTCTCGACCCCCTTCGCGTTCTCGCAGATCATCCGCAGGCGCGGCGAAGCGTGGCCGTACGTGGGGACGATCCTGATCGTCTTCTCGGTCGCCCTCGGGTTGTTCATCGCCTACCAGGCGGCGACCAATCCGGCGCTGGCCAATATCACGTCGCTCGGGGCCCAGACCGGGGGGTACCCGGTGGGACAAGAGACCCGGTTCAGCCTGCCCGAAGCGTCCCTCTTCCAGGTCGTCAGCGTCTACTCGAACGTCGGCGCGAACAACATGATGATCGGTGCGCTCTCGCCGATCGGTCAGCTCGTGCTCCTGTTCGGGATGTTCACCCAGAGCACCCCGGGCGGTGAGGGAACGGGCTTCGGCACGCTGCTCCTCTTCGCCGTGCTCGGGATCTTTGTCGGCGGCCTGATGGTCGGCCGGACGCCCGAGTATCTGGGAAAGAAGGTCAGCACCGGTCAGGTGCGTTGGTCGGCTCTGGCGTTGCTGGTCCACCCGGCGTCCATCCTGATCCCCTTCGTCGTCGCCGTCGCCGGAGGGTTCGTTGTGGTCGATACTGGATCGTTGGCCTCGTCGGCCCACACATTCACGGCGGTTCTCTACGAGTTCACTTCCGAATCGGCGAACAACGGCAGCGCGCTCTCGTCGAACTACATCAACGACGCCACGCCGTTCTTCAACCTCACCGGAGCCCTGATCATGCTGGTCGGGCGCTTTGTTCCGATCTGGGCGATGCTCATGGTCGGGGGAAAGTTCGCCGAGCAGGATACCCGGCCACCGGGCCCGGGGACGTTGCGCACCGCGAGCGCGACGTTCACGATTTACATCACGCTCTTCCTGGTCATCGTCTCGGTCCTACTGTTCCTGCCGGTCATCGCCCTGGGCCCGCTCGCCCAGATCGTGGGAGGGGGTTAGCGTGTCCGTTCCCGGCGCCCACGTGTCGGTCCGAAGGATCCCGCACACCTCCCTGCGGGTCGTTTTCGGGGATTCGTTCCGGATGTTCCACCCCCGCAACCAGGCCCGATATCCGGTGATGTTCTGCGTCTACGTACTGTTCTGGCTCCTGGTCGTCCTGACCTTGTTCCCGCGCCTGTTCCCGGACCTCATCCGGACGTACAACGCGGACTACTTCCTCTGGGTGACGATCATCCTGTTCCTGACGCTATGGTTCGCGAACATCTCGACCGCGATCGCCGAGGCGCAGGGTCGGGCGCGGGCGGACGCGCTCCGGGAGATCCGCAGCGGCATACGGGCCCGACAGGTCCTCCCGGATGGGAGCAGCCGCTGGGTGCTCTCCGACGTGCTGCACGTGGGGGACACGGTAGAGGTCCGCGCCGGTGAGCCTGTCCCGATGGACGGGGACGTCGTCCACGGCGCCGCGGTCATCGACGAGTCGATGATGACCGGCGAGTCGGAGCCGGTGACCCGGGAGAGCGGTGGCGACAAGACGAGCGTCCTCGGTGGCACGCAGGTCCTCCAAGGGACGGCCCAGGTCCGGATCACCGCGATCCGCGGAGAATCGTTCCTCGACCGCCTCATTCACCTCGTGGAGGGTCAGGGCCGGGAACCGACACCCAACGAGCTCGCGCTCCTCGTGCTGCTCTCGGCGCTCACCATCGCGCTCTTCACGGTCGTGGTGACGTTCATCTACCTCGCGAACTTCACGAACATCGTCGTTATCGACCTCGCGACGATCGTCGCCCTCTTTGTCTGCCTCATGCCGACGACCATCGGAGCGCTCCTGCCGGCGATCGGGATCTCGGGGATCAACCGCACGGCCCAGGCGAACGTCATCTCGAAGTCGGGGAAGGCGGTCGAGGCGGCGGGCGACCTCGACGTTCTGATCCTCGACAAGACGGGGACGATCACGGTCGGCAACCGCCTCGCGGTCCAGTTCGTCACGGCCCCGGGGGTCGCGATGCCCGAGCTCCTGGAAGGCGCCCTCCTCTCCTCGAGCCTGGACGAGACGCCCGAAGGCCGCTCGATCGTGCGGCTCGCGTCCCGTCGGAATGCCACCACTCGCCGCCTCGAACCCGGCTCGTTCAAGGTGCTGCCGTTCACGGCCGAACGCCAGATGAGCGGGGTCGTCCTTTCCGACGGGACCGAGGTGTTCAAGGGCGCTCTGAAGGCGATGGAGTCCTACGGGGCGCTCCTCCCTCCCGAGCTGCGCTCCCGCTCGACCGAAGCCGCTCGGGAAGGCATGACCCCGCTCGCGATCTCCGTCGGAAAGCGGATCGTCGGCCTCGTCTTCCTGAAGGATGTGGTAAAGCCGGGGATCAAGGACCGCCTGCACGAGCTCAAGATGATGGGTATCCGGACGATCATGTGCACGGGCGACAATCGTGTGACCGCGGCCGCGATCGCCCGGGAGAGCGGGGTCGACGAGTTCGTAGCCGAAGCGAAGCCCGAGACAAAGCTGCACCTGATCGAGCGCGAGAAGGCCCAAGGACGCCTGGTCGCGATGACGGGGGACGGAACGAACGATGCGCCCGCCCTCGCGCGGGCGGACGTCGGTCTCGCGATGAACAGCGGCACGAGCGCGGCGAAGGAGGCGGGCAACATGGTCGACCTCGACAACGACCCCACGAAACTGATCGAGATCGTCTCGATCGGTAAGCAGCTCCTCATCACCCGCGGTGCGCTCACGACGTTCTCGATCACGAACGACGTCGCGAAGTACTTCGCGATCATCCCGGCGATCTTCATCGCCTCGGGAGCGGCCGGGCTGCCCGGCATCAGTGTGATGAACGTCCTCGCGCTCAACAACCCTCAGCTCGCCGTGCTCTCGGCGTTGCTCTTCAACGCCCTCATCATCCCGGTGCTGATCCCCCTCGCGCTGGTGGGAGTGCCGTTCCGTCCGCGGAGCGCCATCGACCTGCTCCGTCGCAATCTCCTCATCTACGGGTTCGGTGGGCTGGTCTCCGCGTTCGTCGGGATCAAGTTGATCTACGTGCTGCTCGCGTGGGTCGCGACCCTCCCATTCGTCCACCAGGCCGGGGTCGTCGTGAACCATCTGCTGCCGCTCGGAGGCCTGTGAGCGCGCCGTCCCCCCCTTCCTCCACCGTGCCACCGGCAGTGCCCCACCCTGCGTCGGCCCACACGTGGAAGGGGCACCTTCGTGCCGCGGGGATCTTCCTCGTGCTGATGGTGCTGGTTTCGGGGTTCGCCTACCCCGTGGTGGTCTCCGAGATCGCCCACGTGATCGACCCCGGGGCGGCCGGCGGCTCGCTCGTCTACTACCCCAACGGAACGCTCGCCGGTTCGTCCCTGGTCGCCCAGAACACGAGCGCGCCGTACTTGTTCTGGGCCCGCCCGTCGCTGACCGATTACAACAACACGCTGGGAGCACCCACGCCGTACGGGCCGTCCGAGCCGGCGTTACAGGCCCTGCTCAACGAGACGATCCAGTACATGTTGAAGTACGGCAATTTCACGGTGAACGGCACCCTGCCGTTCTGGTGGGTCGCACCGTCGGCCTCCTCCATCGACCCGGACGTCGTCCCCGACGCGGTCCTCATCCAGGTTCCCCGGGTCGCCAATGCCACGAACCTTTCGATCCCGTACCTGCAGAACTTCGTGAACGAGCACATCGTCAATCCTTTCATCCCCTACGTCGGTGTGCCGTACGTTGATGTCCTCGACCTCGACCTCGCCCTGCTGCCGCTGATCGGACGGTAACCATGTACCACAAGATCCTCGTCCCGGTACAGGAGCCCGCGGAGGTAGAACCGCTCATCCGGTTCGCCGCGATGCTGCTCGAGGCCGACGGCGAGATCCGCGTCCTCCACGTCATTCCGACCACGACCTTGCCCGAGGTCACGCGCGAGTGGCGCGCGTCGGTCCATCTGGTCGTGCCGGCCCACGAGGCGGGGGCCGCGCTGGACGTCCGGGTCGACCCCGAGGTCCGAGCGGCGACGGACGTCCCCGGCGAGATCCTGGAGAGCGCCGAATCGCACAACGTCGACGCGATCCTCCTCACGTTGCGCGGCAACCGGCGGAGCCGGAACCCGTTCGTCGGGCACACCGCGACCGGCATCCTCCACCACGCACGGGCGAACGTGCTCGTCCTCAACCGCCTCGCCCTAGCGGCCGACCGGATCTCGCGAGTGCTCCTGCCGACCTTCGGCGAGATGCCACCCCCGACCGCGACCGCGATCGCGGAGGAGATCGCCGTGCGGAATCCCGGCGCCCCGGTGATCGCGCTCGCGCTCGGGACTCGACCCGAGGAGTCCGACGGATTGGCCAGCCCGGACGGGATGGGTCCGCGGGGGACCCCCATCGTCCGGAAGCGCTTGTCCATCCCCGCAGGACTCCTCGGACGGCGACACCGCCTGCCCGAGCTGATCCTCCAGGCGGCGGCGCGCGAACGCTTTGGCCTCGTCATCGTCGGTGAGGAGCCCGACAAGTCCGGAAGCCCGCTCCTCACCCGTCGTTTCCTCGAAGAACTGTTCCGGGCCGCCCCCTGCCCGGTGATGGCCGTGCGGGGCTAGCACCCGAACCGGACCGATGGGCGAGCTGTGGTTCGTCGGGCTCGGGCTCGATGACGAGCGAGGCCTGTCCCAGCGCGCCCTCGCGGTCCTCGGGGGGGCGGAGGAGGTATTCGCCGAACAGTACACGGCGGTCGCCCCGCCGGGAACCCTCGCGCGGCTAGAACAGACGATCGGACGACCCATCCGCCTCCTCGACCGCCCTCTCCTCGAGTCCGAAACCCCGATCCTGGACTCGCTCGCGCACCACGGCCGTGTGGTCCTGCTCGTCGTCGGGGACCCGTTCGCGGCCACGACGCACGTGGCGGTCCGACTCGCCGCGGAACGCGCCGGCCACACCTGGCGCTACATGCCCAATGCGAGCATACTGACCGCGGCGGCCGGATTCCTCGGCTTGATGCACTATCGGTTCGGTCGGACGGTCTCCCTGCCGTTCCCGGACTCCCGCTTCGCTCCGCGTTCCCCGGTCGACCAGGTCGAAGGGAACCGCTCGCGCGGGCTCCACACGCTCCTACTGCTCGACCTCGACCCCGACGGGAAGCGCTACCTCACCGCCGGAGAAGCTCTCGCGATCCTGCGAGAA
Organism: Thermoplasmata archaeon; assembly: GCA_050011075.1. GTDB lineage: Archaea > Thermoplasmatota > Thermoplasmata > Lutacidiplasmatales > UBA184 > Lutacidiplasma. The sequence goes on along the minus strand of JBEKJT010000014.1, from coordinate 10,875 downwards.
CGCGACCCCGAGGCGCGGGTCCTCGCCGAGGAGGTCCGTCTCGCGGTCGCGGCACGGGTCGGGAGGGACGACGCCCAGGGGTTCTTCGGTCCGTTCGCTCGGTTGCGCGCGGTCGACTTCGGACCCCCCATGCACGCGATCGTGGTGCCCGCACCCGAGCTCCATTTCGAGGAATCGGCCGCGCTCGAGCGCTACGCGCTCCCCGATCGCTGAACGCCCGAATCGAGACCCGCGGTCGGAAGCAAGAGCGCTTCAGCGAACTGCCGGATCCGGAACGGACGCAGGAGGACGACGTCCGGTCGGTGGGCGGGGTTCGGCGGCGGTGTCGGGGGCCGCGACGCGGGGGCGACGAGGATCACTCGCAGCTTCGGCAGGATCGCACGCGCATCCGCGACCAGCGCGGCCGAGCTGCCCTCCGCGAGGTTGACGTCGGCGACCATCAGGGCGGGCCGACGGTCGCGCACGAGCTCGAGCGCGTGCGTGCTTCCCTCGGCCTCGCCTTCGACCCGGAAATGGTGCAGGCGCAACAATCCCCGCAGGAGCACCCGGGTCTCCTCGTCCCCCGCGACCACGATGGCCGTCGCCTCATTGGTTTCCGAGGCGCTCACGTTTCCTGCTCCCGGCGCGAGGCCCGGTTGACAGCCCCGGCCCAGGAAGTACCACCTATCGCGTCCGTCTATTTTTCTCCTCCCTCAGGCCGGCAGGAACACGGAGGGGGCCCCCGCACGACGCGCGGTCAGCGTCGAGGCGCGCCTTCGAGCGTTCCCCAGTCCGCGACCCCCGCCGATTGGAGGAGCTGGTCGAGAGCGGCGTGGTAGCCCGTCGCCGGCGCATTGAGGAGCGCTCGGGCCCGGTCGGCAAGCGCCCCACCGAACTCCTTCTCCGTGGGGGAGAACTGCCAGGCGTGCGCGTTCGCGCGTCCGACGGCGAGAAGGAACCCGTAGGCGATCCCCCGCTCCTTTCCTTCCCGGGGGAGGGACTGCAGGATCGCACGCTCGGCCCCGGTCTCGCGGTGAGTGCGGTACTCGCGCGCGACGCGGTCGACCCACGTCCCTTCCGGGCTCAGACGGGAGTATCGAGGGAGCGCCTCGAGGACCTCTCGTTCCTCGCTCTTGCGCTGTGCCCGTTTCAGGATCTCGGCGACCCGACCCGGCCCCCCGCGCGCGTCGTCCACCAGGCGGCGAGCTTCGTCGGGGTCGCTCACGATCGAGCGGACGATTGCCTCGGCGTGGTCCGGCCACAGACGCTCGAGGGCACGGCTAGCGCTCGGCTCGTCCACCTCAAAATGCCCGGACTTCACACCCAGCACGGTCTCGAGGGCCCGGCGCTCGACCGGCGACGGGCCGAGCGCCTCGACGAACGCCGTGAGGTTGTCTCCGTAACAGACCCCTCCGGCCACGAGTGTCGTCCGCCCGGATCGCTCGATCCGCGGTCGGAGCTCTGCGAGGTAGGCATCGAGGACCCTAGAATCCGAGAGGCGCCCGTACTCGTAGTCCCGCAGAAGGGCGCGGCCGAGCGGCGGCAGCTCCGCGTGGATGCATTCGGCCCCTCCGTTGCAGCGGACGTTCAGTTCGGCCCGGACGGGGAATTCCTCCGAGGGGTCGGGGCTTGCCGTCCCGTCGGAGAGAGTGCCGAGGAGGTGGCGGTCGTCCTTCGTGCAGCGACGGCAGACGCGAAACGCCGTTTCGGCCCCGACCCAGCCGACCTCCAGGAACGGGCGGGGCTCGCCGTCCTTGAGGTGCGGGCAGTCGTAGCGGTGATGTCCGGGATTCTCCAGGAGGCGGTACGGGAGCTCGGCGATCTTCTCGGTCCGGAACTCCGGGGGAGGCCGGTCCGAGCGCCCGGTGCACCAAAGCGTCCGACGGCTCGCGAAGAAGTGGAACCCTTTGCGGGCCCAGTCGATGTAGGCGAGCAGGACCCGCGAGGGGTCGTCCGACTGCTGGACCGCGACCTCGGCCTCCCGGTCCGTGCGGGCGAGCGGAGCGAAGGAGACCACGCCACCGGGGAGCTCGAAGGAGACGACGGTCGGTGAGGCCGGCTCGAGCGCGAACTTGAGAAGACCGGCGTACGCCCGGGCGAGCGGGTCGCCGTGGCGGGAGAGCCGCTCGAGGCGCTTCGAATCGTCGCGCGCTTCTCGAACCTCTTCGAGGTCGAGCCGCCGCCGCTCGAACCGGTCGGTCGGGCAATCGGGGGTGAGACGAGGCATGAGCGGGTCGACCGATCCAGAGAGCGCCTTGGCCCGGGCGATCAGGTCGTGTTCCCGTACGCCCGAGCCTTTGTGGATCCGCGCCACGGTGGTCCCGTTCGGCCGAGCGGTGACCGGTACTTATTTCCGGGGGTTAGCGGTGGCAAGCGGCCAGGAAGTGGCGGAAGAGCTCGCGCCCGCCTTCCGTGTGCTCGACCTCGGGGTGGAACTGGACGCCCCATATCGGCCGGTCGGGATGCGCCATCGCCTCGATCGGACACGATTCGGAGTGGGCGAGGACCGACCAGCCGGGCGGCGGGGTCACGACCTGGTCGTTGTGGTTCGCCCAGACCTTGAGGCGGGTCGGGAGTCCGGCGAAGAGCGGATGGTCCGGACGGTCGACCGTTAGGTCGACCGCTCCGAATTCGGGGGAGGTCGCCCGGGCGACCGTTCCCCCGAAGTGACGCCCCAGGAACTGGTGGCCCACACAGATGGCGAGCACCGGCACGGTCACCCCGTCGATCCATTCGCCGACGCGACCGAGCGGCGCCGCCGTCCCCTCGAGGCTGAGCGCGCCGCCCGAGAGCACGACGCCGTCAGCGTCCAGCTCGGCGAACGGGGTGGTGTTGGGGACGATCCGGGTTTCGGCCCCGAGGTCGCGCAGGACCCGCCACTCGCGGTGGGTCCATTGCCCGCCGTTGTCGAGGACCGGGACCTTCACCGCTCCTCTTCCTCGATGTCGACGGGGGGTGCTGCCTCCTCCGTGCCGGGGACGACCGCACGGCGGACCTCGTCCACGGTCTGCGTTAGCTCCTGGAGCTCCTTGCGCATGCGCAGCATCTCCTCCTCGAAGGGGGTAAACCCGGACGGGCTCAGCATCCGGTTCGAGATGTAGATCCCGATGAAGATCGCGCCCACTAGCGCCAGGATCGTCGTGAAGATCAGCGCGAAGACGAGCGCGGTGGGGTCGGCGATCGCCGTCTGGATGGGGAGCTTGAACGTGTGCGTGATCTCGGCGACCTCGACGATCAGAAGGATGACGATCAAAGCCGACCAGGTCAGGAGGACGATCCGGGACGGTCTCATGGCGGGCTCCCCGAGCTTCCCACGGCCAAAAGGACGGGGAGGGGCAATGAGTTGTTGTCGACAGGAGTCGAGCTCGGGACCGAGATGCCCGACGTGAGCGAAGCGGCGTACAGGGTGGGTCCGCCCGGGCCCGGACCGACGACGAAGGCGAGGATCCCGACGTAGATTGCCGTCCCGCCCGAGCTCGTGTAGTACGCCGTGACGTTAACGGCGACCGGGTTCGCGAGCGACGTGAATCCGAGCGTGACGACGTCCGAGTCGTTCCACCACGTCGTCCAGGTGAGATTCGCCCAGGGCGGACTGCCCGAACCGCTCCAGGCGAAGTCGGTCGCGACGCCGATCCAGATCCCCGCGTACCGGACCGTCGAGCCGTAGCCTCGCACGTAGAAGTGCGACGAGTTGTTCCCCGAGATGCGGTCGACGATCAGTTCTGCCTGCGTCAACACTCCGGGTCCCGTCGAACTGATCGAAAGGAGGGTGGGTGTCAAGAGGATCAACACGACGAGGAGGACGGTCGCTCCCACGAACGGCATCGGAGCGTACCGACCCACCTGACGGCGCCTCAGGGCTCCTCCTGGGCCTTCCAGCCCCGGTAGAGTGTATGGGAGACGTTCAGGTAGTCGAGGACCTTGCCGGCGAGGTAATCGGTAACGTCGTCGATGGACGCAGGGTGAAGGTAGTAGGCGGGGGAAGCGACGAGCACGACGACCCCGAGCTCGCTCAGCGTCGTGAGGTGACGGAGCACGAGCGTGGGAAGGGGGGTCTCGCGTGGGACCACGATCAGGGGCCGGTGTTCCTTGAGATGTACGTGGGCGGCGCGGGTCAATAGAGAGTCGCCGAGCCCGAGGGCGATCTTCGCCACCGTGTTCGTCGAGCAGGGAACAACGACCATCCCCTGCGTGCGTCGGGAACCGCTCGCAATCGGGGCTCCGGTCTCCGAGTCGTCGTAGACGTCGCGCGCGTACGGGCGGAGCGCCTCGACCCCGAAGCCGCATTCCTCGCGAAGCACCGCCTTCGCTCCCTCCGTGACGACGAGCGCGACGGGGCGGTGGGCTTCGCTGAGCGCGCGCAGTACTCGAACGGCGATGGGTGCTCCGCTCGCCCCCGAAACGCCGACTACGATCGGAGGTTCTTCGACCACGACGGTCCCCGGCCTTAAGAAGCACCAACGAATCGGCCGATAAGACAGTTCGCGGAGCGGGAACCGTGGGACACCGGGCGGCAATCGTAGGAGCCGGGCACACGCGTTTCGGTGCCCTCGACGAGGGTCCTCGTGCGCTCCTGCGCTACGCTGTGGACGGCGCGTTCGCGAGCGTCGATCGCGGCGCGGGGCGGTCCGGCGTCGATGCGGCGTTCCTGGCCACGCTCGGGTTTGGAGGCTGGCAGATCGGAAACTCGGCGGCGGTCCTCGGGGAGGAAGCCGGGGTCGTCGGAGTTCCCACGACCCGGATCGAGAACGCCTGTGCCTCCGGGGGGTTCGCGCTCCGGGCTGCGGTCGAGGCGGTCGCGTCCGGCACGTCCGAGCTCGTGCTGGTCGCCGGGGTCGAGAAGATGACCGATGTCCCCAACGCCCGACGCCGGTACTGGCTCGGGGTCTCCGGGGACACGGAGTGGGAGCGCCTCGCCGGACTCACGTTCGCTGGCGTCTACGGACTCATCGCCTCCCGGTACCTTTCCGAGCATCGCGTAGGGCCGGAGGCACTCGCCGCGGTCGCGGTGAAGAACCACGAGAACGGCGCACTGAACCCGAACGCCCATTTCCGCAAGCCGATCCGACCGGACCAGGTCGCCGCCGCCCCCCGCGTCGCGGACCCTCTCGGACTGTACGATTGCTGTCCGGTGAGCGATGGGGCTGCCGCGGTCCTCGTCGTACCGGCCGAGCACGCTCGTCGGTTCACCGACACCCCCGTTTACGTGGAAGGGCTCGGCGCCGGTTCCGACTACCTCGCGGTCCAGGAGCGCCCGCACCTCACCCAGTTCGCCGCCTCGCGCCGGGCCGCCGAGCAGGCGTTCCGCTCGGCGGGATGCGAGCGGTCCGCGGTCTCGTTCCTCGAGGTCCATGACTGCTTCACGATCGCCGAACTCCTGGCGCTCGAGGACCTCGGATTCGCGGGGCCGGGCGAGGCGGGACGGCTCACCCTCGCCGGGGAGACGCGCCGCACCGGGAGGTTACCGGTGAATCCGGACGGTGGGCTGAAGGCGAAGGGGCACCCGATCGGTGCGACGGGGGTCGGCCAGGCGTACGAGGCGTTCAGCCAGCTACGCGGCGCCGCCGGCGCCCGTCAGGTCCCGGGCGCGTCTCGGGCCCTCACGCACAACGTGGGCGGAGCGGGAGCGACCGCAACCGTGACGATCTACGTGGCGGGGTGAGCCGTCTTGCGTACGCTCCTTCGGGCCGCGGCCTACCGGAGTTCGGACGGGGCCGATGGCCGTCGTCCTCCCTCCTCCGACGAGGATGCGTTCACGACCGCGGCGACCGCGATCGAGTGGACGTTGGCCGGGATCCCGCCGGGTGCTTCCCCACTCGGGATCGATCTTCTCGGAGAGTTCCCGACTTCGATGGAGTGGGCTCTGCCCGCGGTCGTCGGAGCTCCGGTCCACCTCCTCCGGTCGACCGGATCCGCTCGGGGGATCACGGACGCGCTCCGTCGCGCGACCGAGGAAGGCGACGGGCTCGCTCTGGTGGTCGCTGTGGACATTCCCACCGACTCAGCCCTACCCACCATGAGCAGCGCCGCCGCGGTGGCGTTCCTCCTCGGGGATTCCGAACGGAGCGGTCTCTCGCGGTGGTTCGAGGGGGTCCCCAGCGAAGGGTCCGCAGTCGAAGCCGGCTTCTCCCTGTACCGCGCACGCCGCCCCGGGAATCGAGATCCGACCTGGGTTGGGAATTGGGAGGCCGCGGTGGGGCCGGGCCCCGCCTCCGAACGGCCAGCGTCGGCCGCCCGTGCCGAGCGTTCGACGGAGGGGGTTTCGCAGGGCGCGTACGTCCCGCGGGCCCGTTACCTCGAGAACCTCTCGAGCCGATGGCGGTTCGTCGCGGAGCGATGTCCGGTATGCGGCTTTCTCACGTTCCCGGCGCGGGGAAAGTGTCGGAGCTGCGGACACGGGGAGGGCCTCGTCCCGGTCGAACTTCCCCGAGACGGGGCCCTCGTGGTGGCAACCACGGTGATAGGCTCGGGCGGCCAACCGACGGAATTCGACCCCCAGGTCGAGGCCTACGGCCCGTACGAGGTCGTGCTCGCGCAGCTCGCTCCCGGCGCTCGGGTCACGCTCCAGCTAACGGACGCGGTCCCGGGGCAGGTTCGGATCGGGGACCGGGTCGACACGCGCCTACGGTGTCTCTACGCGATGGAAGGGGAGTGGCGGTACGGGCGCAAGGCGGTGCCCCGGCCACCGGCGCTCCCGGTTCCGACCTAAGGCGGAGGCGTTCCGGCCGCCGGTTCCCACGCCGCGCCCAGCCAGTTCTCGTAGACCCGGCGGGCGAGTTCGCTCGGAGCCGCGACCGGGGTGAACGCGTACTTCTCGGGAGGGGGAGTCCCCGTGGTCAGTCGCACGTGACGCAGGTAACCGCGGCGGAAGATCGTGAGGTCGATCGGGGTTCCCGGCGGGAAGCGCGTCATCGATTTCTCGAACTTGTCGAAGGTCGCCCGGACCCCATTGATCGCGACGATCTCGTCCCCCGGCGTGAGACCGGCCTGACGGCCGGGGGTGTCGAGAAGGACGTGGTGGACCCGAGGCATCCCTCCCGAGTTCTCGAGCCTCACCCCGAGGTAGCCGGGCACGGGGCTCTCGTCGTCCACCGGCTTCGGTTTCGGGCCGAAGGAGAGGCCGGCGTACTGGGCGAACGCGTTGAGGTCGATCTCGTCCGTCCCCTGTACGTATCGCGCGAAGAACGGGGCGAGGTCGAGCCCCGTCGCCCGGTTCGCGACCGCGAGCAGCTCGTCCTCCGCGAGGCCCCGACCGGTCCGTCCGTAGTCTGTCCACAGCGCTCGGAGCACCGTCTCGAGGGAGGCGCGCGTCTCCGTCCGGTGGCGGATCTCGAGGTCGAGACACATCGAGACCAGGGAGCCTTTGAGGTAGTAGGAGACCGAAAGGTTCGGGGACTCCTCGAACGGTTGGTAGTAGTCTACCCACGCGGTGAAGGAGCTCTCCTCGAGGCTGATCCGGCTTCGACCCGGCGTGTCGAGGTAGGTCCGGGCCATCTTCGCGATCTCGGTCAGGGTCTGCGAGGGGGTCGCGAGTCCGGCGCGGCGAAGGATGAGGTCCGCGAAGTAGTCGGTCGTTCCCTCCATCCACCAGAGCAGGCGCGTGTACACCTCCCGGGTGTAATCGAACGGTCCGAGGACCTTCGGACGGATCCGCTTGACGTTGTAGAGGTGGAAGTACTCGTGGCTCGTGAGACTGAGGAACTGCTGGTACTCCTCCGACGTGACGAAGGTCGTCCGGTACACGGAGCACGAGTTCGAATTCGCGTGCTCGAGCCCCCCATCCCAGAGGTCCGAAAGGTGGTAGAAGAACGTGTAGCTCTTCAGTGGAGAGTCCCCGACGAGCCGCACCGCGGCTTCCACGATCTTCCCGAGGTCCTCCTCGAGCCGACGGGCATCGTAGTTCCCTCCCTCCCCGCAGAGGGATATTCGGTGAGGGATCCCCGCCGGGCGGATCGTCAGGACCACGGGGTGTCCGACGTCGATCGGGTTGTCGACCAGCGTATCGTAGTCTGGCGCTCGGTAGCGCGGAGGGTCTCGGGCGACCTCCTCGAGCTCGGTCACGACCCGCCAGTCCGACGGGATCTCGAGGGCCACCTCGACCGGGTCGCCGAGGTGACCGTCAACATAGGGAAGGCAGAGCGCGGCGTTGACGAAAAGGTGCTCCGGGGTCAGGTCGAACGCCTCGGTGACCAGCTCGTGGCCGTAAACGGTGTACTCGACCCGGAGCTCCGTCGCGCCGTCGGTTCGGATCCGCCAGCGGGCCTTGTCGACCCGCTCGACGGCTAGCTGGGAACCGTTCGCGACGGCGCGAGCGCTCAGGTCGCGGAACCCCCGGACGTAGTTCACGATGTGGTAGGAGCCGGGGACCCACGAAGGGACCACGAGGTCGACCGACGAAGCATCAACCTCGCCGAGGTCGATCGAAAAACGGCCCCGGTGGTCGGCGGGCTCCGACGCCCGAACCGTGTACCCGATCCTCATCGAGGGTCCGTCAGCCGAATCCCGGGAGTTCGCGCGAGTCCCCCGTGGTCTGTTTCCGGTCGTACGGCTCGGCTGCGATCCCGAGGTGAGTCGCGAGCATCCGGAACGTCGTCACGAGGTCGCCGATCGCCTTCGCCATCTCCCGCTGCTCGGCCCGCATCTCCTTCAGCTCTTCCCGGAGCGCCCGGAGCTCGGCCTCCCATCGGTCCTCTCCTGACCGCGGCGTCACGTTCGAACCCTCGACCGTCCGAACGCGGTCCCCCTGATTAGGTTCGCCCGGTGGCGGTCGTGAAAGCCTTATTCCCCCCGTGGGAAGGGGGGAACCATGCCGAACGCGCCGGTCGGGCACGACATCGCGCCAACTCACCTCAGGCCGGAACGCGCCCACGCCTGCCGACCGATGACCCGCGCCGGGAGTTCGGTCTAGCGATGACCGGCGTGATCACGGTCGAGGGGCTTTCGAAGACCTACAATGGATCCGTCCACGCCGTACAGAACATCTCCTTCGGGGTGGATGCGGGCGAGGCCTTCGGGTTTCTTGGCCCGAACGGAGCCGGGAAGACGACGACGGTCTCTATGCTGACGGGAGGTCTCGCCCCGACCGCGGGAAAAGCCATCGTCGACGGGGTCGATGTATTCCATGACCCGCAGGCGATCAAGCGACGCATCGGCCTCGTCTTCCAGGAGTCCACCGCGGACTCCGACCTCACCGGACGGGAGAACCTCGAACTCGCCGCCGCGCTGTTCGGCGTCCCCCGACGGACGTCGAAACAGACGATCGATGCCCTGCTCGAACGGATGCAGATCGGCGACGCCGCGGACCGGCTCACGAAGACGTACTCGGGTGGGATGCGGCGGCGTCTCGAGCTCGCGGTCGGCATCATTCACTCTCCTCGGGTCCTCTTCCTCGACGAGCCCACGCTCGGCCTCGACCCGCAGGGGCGAGCGGGGTTCTGGCGGTACGTTCAGGAGCTTCGGAAAGACCACGGTATGACCGTGTTCGTGACCACCCACTACTTGGATGAGGCCGACACCATCTGCGACCGAATCGCGATCATCGACCAGGGCCACATCGTGGCGACGGGCACCCCGTCCGAGCTCAAGGACCGGCTCGGGGGCGACATCGTCACCGTCCGCCCCCTGCGTTCGGGCCCGGAGGTCGAGGCGACCCTGAAGGCCCTCCCCAACGTGGTCTCGGTCAGCGCCTTCGACGGAACCTATCGCGTGAAGGCACCGCGGGGGGAGGAGCTCATCCCGACCCTGGTCGAAGCCTGCACCCGGTCGGGCGTGAAACTCGCCGGGGTATCCCTCAAGCGACCGAGCCTGGACGAAGTGTTCCTCGAGTTCACGGGACGGGAATACCGAGAGGACGAGGGCATGACCGCGACCGACCGGGCCGTCCGGGTCGGGCAGTTCCAGCAGGCCGCCGGGAGGCGCCGCCGATGATCCGCGAGCTCAGCGCACTGACCCGACGGGAGCTGTTGCGCCTCGCCCGGAACCCGCAGGCGATCGTTACGGCGCTCCTCCTTCCCATTCTCTACCTCCTCTTGTTCGGACAGGCGTTCAACCTGGGCGCTGTCCTGAAAGGCCCCGAGCTGTCCTATGTCCTGAGGGGCGCCCCGAGCTACTTCTCGTATTTCTCCGCGGGGATGGCGGGGTTCGTGGCGGTGACCGCGACCCTGTTCATCGGGGCGAACGTGATCTTCGACAAGCTGTTCGGGGTCCTCAAGAGGACGGCCGCCTCCCCCGCGACCGCGACCTCCATCTTCGGTTCGCGGCTCCTGGCGGGGTCGATCCAGCCGATCGGGCTCGCGTTCCTCGTGCTCGGCCTCGCGATCCTGCTGGGGAAGCTCGGACTGACGGGCCTTGACGTCACTGCCTCGGTCACGGTGGTCGGCGCCTCCGAGATCGTGCTCGCGGTCGTGATCTTATCCGCGATGTTCGCCTCCCTGTTCCTCGCGATTGGCTTCAGCATCGAGCAACCCCAGACCTACTTCGCGGTCGTGAACGCGATCAACCTGCCGGTCCTCCTGACCTCCGTCGCCCTCTACCCCTGGGGGATCATGCCCGTCTGGCTCCAGAACGTAGCCTCGTACAACCCCATCACCCTGGCCGTGAACGTCCTACGAGAGAACCTATTCGCAGGGGCCACGGCCTACTACCCGTACGACCCCGCGGTCTACCTCCTGGGCCTGTTCGGCTGGGCCATGGCGATGTTCGTGATCGCGACGTTCCTAGCGCGTCGGGCCCTCGCTCCAAGGCATTAGGAAGACGAGCCACCCGGACCCGAGGGCGACCCGACGCTCCCTTTCTCGACGAAAGGGACCCAGGCCTCCTTCTCGGCCGAGTAGTCGATCCGCTGGAGCTCGACCACGAAGTTCTTCAGGAGTTCGCCGGGGGCCGGACGGATCGTGA
>JBEKJT010000013.1:0-22882 GCA_050011075.1 Thermoplasmata archaeon | reverse complement strand
CGTCGAGGCGCGGTACTACCTCGGCCATCCGTATCTCGAGCGACCGACGCTCCTCGTAAAGACCAAAGGCGAGAAACCGCAGCAGGTCCTCAAACGGGTGTTGAAGGACCTCACCGACCTCTACGGCGACCTCCTGACCGACTTCGAGAAGAAGGCCGACAAGATCAAAGCGTAGCGGGGAACGCCATGCTGAAGGAATGCGCCCAACACGGGTACTTCCGAGCGGAAGCATGCCCGGTGTGCGGGCAACCCGGCCGCTTCCTGATGAACGACCGGGAGCTCGACCATCTGGGTCGGATCCTGACCGGCATCCTGCGCCACTTCCCGGACCGCTACCAGCTACCGATCGACCCGCAAGGATGGGTGTCGCTCCCGCAGATCGTGCGCGCGATCAGCCAGAAGCACCCGGCATACCACTGGCTCCGCACGCAGCACCTGGTCGCGATCGCGGAGACCGACGCGAAGGGCCGCTACGAGGTCCGCGAGGACCGCGTGCGGGCGACCTACGGTCACACGGTCGACGTCGACCTCGACCTGCCGACCGAGAACATTCCCGATCAACTGTACTACCCGGTGACCGCCGAGGAGGCGGGAATCGTGCTCGAGGTCGGGTTGAAACCCTCCGACCGCAAGAAGGTCCACCTCTCGAAGACCGCCGAGGACGCCCGGGCGGCGGGCGCGGTCCGAACGCCCGAGCCGATCATTCTCGAGGTCGACGCGAAGCGGGCCCGGCAAGAGGGGATCGTGATCATGCGGGCGGGGAAGACAGTCTACCTCGTCAACCAGGTCCCGGCCGAATACCTTCGCCGGGCGGACGGCGCGCCGGCGGCCTCGGGCTCCTGAGCCGGCCCTAAGCGAACCCGTCGTCGCCGCTGTTCGACTCGTAGGTCGTCGTGATGTAGACCTGGACGGTCAGGTGGCTGGACACCGGGTACAGGTTCTCGAAGACGAAGTAGTAGTTGTCGGTCACGAGCGGGGAGTAGATGATGCGCCCGTCGTAGGTGGACGGGAGCGTCCAGACGGGAGTCGCCGGGGAATGCGCGGCGAAGGCAGCCCACCCGCTCGTATTGTAGACCGAGAGGGAGATGTTCGTACCGGCCGGGTTGACCGACGTGAAGTTCCCGAGGACGTAGTCGCCGCCGTTGATCTCTCCGGAGAGGACCGTGAAGTTCCCGGGACCGAGCGTGTAGGTTCCGGCGGTGGTCAGCGGGTCCCCGGTCAGGACGGGGGGGCCCGAAAGCTCGGCGGAGATGATCGCGTAGGCCAGCCCGGCGATGACGACCACGACGATCACGGAACGCAGGAAACCGGTGACCTTCAGCCGACGGCGGACCGACCGGGGGGCGTTCGGGATCTCGGCCGCCGAGAGCGGCCGGTCGGCTCCGCAGATCTCGCACTTCGTCGCGCCCGCCGGCACGGCGACGCCGCAGAAGCGGCAGGCGCCCCAGGTCCCAGGGGCAGGCTCGGTCTCGGCCACAGTGGTCTCCCTCGACCGGGGTCGCCCCCTTTTGTGGTTTCGTACGTACGAATCGGGGCCGCCGCCCGCGGGGCCTCGGAGCCAGAGGCGGGACTACGGTCGCTTCTTGCCCGCGCCGAGGTTCAGGAGGATGTTCTTCCGGCGCGTGTAGCCTTCGACGGCACGCAGGCCCTGCTCGAACCCGACCCCACTCCCCTTCGTCCCCGCGAACGGTGCCTGGGGATACGTGACGGGGGCCTCGTTGACGACCACCATGCCGCATTCGAGCCGCCGAGCGAACGAGTGGGCCGTGGCGAGGTCCCGGGTCCAGACCGTCCCGAGGAGGCCGTAGGTCGTGTCGTTCGCGAGACGGAGCGCCTCGTCGGGGTCGGAGAACGAGGCGACCGTGAGGACCGGGCCGAAGATCTCCTCCCGGACGGCGCGCGCGGAGGCAGGAACGTCCACGAGGACGGTCGGTCGGACGAAGTTCCCTGGCGCGAGCGCCGCCTCGGTGGCCTTCGCGCCGCCGGTCAGGACCCGGCCTCCGCTCGATCGTGCCTCCCGGACGAAGTCGAGAACGCGCTCGGCTTGGTCCGAGGAAACGAGCGGGCCCATCTCGACCCCGTCCGCCATCCCCGGCCCGAGCTTCAGAGCCTCGGCAATCGAACGGACCCGTTCGAGCAGGTCGGCCCGGATCGACTCGTGGACGATGAGGCGGGAGGCGGCCCAGCACATCTGGCCGGCGTTCTGGAAGATCCCGTACCCGATCCCCTTGCCGGCACGTTCCAGGTCCGCGTCGGGGAAGACGACCACCGGACCCTTCCCGCCGAGTTCGAGGGTGAGCGGGACGCGGCGGCGGGTCGCGAGCTCGGCGATCCGGGTACCCACCTCTCCGCTTCCCGTGAAGGTGACCGAGCGGCACCGGTCGTCGTCGACCAGCGCTTCTCCGACCTCTGAACCGCTGCCGAGGACGACGTTGAGGATGCCGTCCGGGATCCCGGCCTCCTTGGCAAGGCGCGCGAACGCGACGGCCGTGAGCGGGGTGAGGCTTGCCGGCTTCAGGACCACCGAGTTCCCGGCGGCGAGCGCCGGCGCGATGGAGCGGACGGAGAGGAGCAGGGGATAGTTCCAGGGGGCGATGTGGACCGTTACGCCGAGCGGCTCGCGCAGCGTATAATCGAAGCGCGGCCCCGGCACCGGAATCGTTTCGCCTTCGATCTTGTCGGCGAGCCCCGCGAAGTACTCGAGCGTCCGCACGACGTAGCCGATGTCGCCGCGGGATTCTCGCAGCGGCTTACCCATGTTGAGGGTCTCGAGCCGCGCGAACGCTTCGAGCTGGGATTCGAGCAGTCCGGCGAGGCGCAAGAGGACCTTCGCGCGGCGGGCCCCGTCGTCCGAGGCCCAATTGGATTCTCGGAACGCCCGGTCCGCCGCCTCGAGCGCCGCGCGCGCGTCGTCGCGCGTCCCGACCGCGGCCCGGGCGAGCGGTTGGTTCGTCGCCGGGTCAAGCAGGGTTCGCGATTCTCCACCTGTCCCCGGGACCTCGCGGCCGCCCACGACCAGCGGGAACGTGCTTTCGAGCGAGGTCGCCATAGCGCGGTCGCCCACCACGCAACGTCCACTTAGCAGTTGGGGAGCTCGTTACTTCCGAACCGGGTAGGTTCTCCCCTTCCAAACGACCGGGCGTCGACGCCATCCTCGGCCCAGCGACGTGGCGACCAGCACGACGTAAAACCCGACGGAGAGAGGGTAGAGCAGTCCGTACGCGGGCGGCGCGCCCGAGGCGCGGGCGAACCCTATGTGCTTGCCGAACAGCGCCACGTAGAGGAAGGCGCCGAGCCCGAGGAGCACGAGGTTTCCCGCGACGAGCGCGAGGGGCAACAGCCCGAGCGGCAGGAGGAACAGCCCCACGAGGCCGACGAGGAAGCCCGGCATCCGAAGGCCTGAGTACTCGGAGCCGTGCACGTTCTTCAGCAACCCTTCGAACATCTCCTTTCGGTCCCGGTACATCCGGGTGACGGCGAGCTCCGGCGCCCAGGCGATACGAAGGCGACGGCCGGCGCTCCGGTAGCGACGGGCGATCGCCACGTCCTCGAGCACCACGCCTCGCACCGCGGCGTGACCTCCCAGATCGAAGTATGTCTTCCGGGGAACGAGCCAGTACTGGCCGTTCGCCATCGCCGCTGTCGAGCGGTCCCGGTTCACATGGGAGGCCCGGAAGTACGTGAGGACGATCTGTACGTAGAACGGGAGCACCACCCGCTCCCAGAATCCTTTCATCTCGAGCCGGGGAGCGATCGTCGCGAGGTCGGCCCCCTCCCGGACCGCCCAGTCGAACGTGGTGCGCACCGTCGCCGGGTGGGTTCGTACGTCCGCGTCGAGGAAGAGGATCCACTCGCCGGTCGCCGCGTTCGCCCCGTTCCAGCAGGCCCAGTTCTTGCCTACCCACCCTTCGGGGAGGGGAGGAGGGTCCACCCGGCGGACCCGCGGGGCGCGCGCGTCGATGACCTCTTTCGTGGAGTCGGTCGAGCTGTCCTCGACGACCACGATCTCGAGGTCCGGATAGTCCTGGGCGAGAAGCGTGTCGAGCGTCGCCGGCAGTTCGTCCTCCTCGTTCCGTGCGGCGATGACCACGGTGAGCCGCGGCCGAGTTCCCGGAGTCTGCTCGGGAGGCGCCGGGTCGAGGCGGGGCATCTCTATGGCCAGGAGGATCGCGACTCCCTGGTAGAGGAGGACGAGGACCGCCGCCCCCGCGAGCAGTACGACCTCCCAGAGCGCGAGCATCGCCCGGCGTAGACGGCCTGTAATAAAGCCGCAACCGCTGGCGGGCCGGGGCAAAGTGTCGATGGACACCGTAGAGCATCCTCGGGTCCGCCCGGGGACGCTCGACGACCGGCTCTATCAGGCCCACATCGCAGAGACCGCGGTGGACCACAACACGCTCGTCGTCCTGCCGACCGGCCTCGGCAAGACCGCGGTGGCCCTCCGGGTCATCGCCGAGCACCTCCGGCGCCGACCGTCGGATTCGGTCCTTCTCCTCGCGCCGACCCGGCCGTTGGTCGTCCAGCATGCCCGGGAGGTGAAGCGGACTCTCATCGCGCCCGAGCCGCTAACCTTGACCGGGGCGATCCCACCGGAGCGCCGGGCCGCGCTCCTCAACCCGCCCCAGGTCGTGGTCGCAACGCCTCAGGTCATTGCGAACGACCTCGGAGAGGGAGGATTTCCCCTCGACACGTTCTCGCTGATCGTCTTCGACGAGGCGCACCGCGCGGTCGGGGACTACCCGTACGTGACCGTCGGCCGGGCGAACCGCCTCGGTCGGAACGCTCGCATCCTCGCCATGACCGCGTCCCCGGGTGGGAGCCTCGGCCGCATCCGCGAGGTTTGGGCGAACCTCGGGATCGAACGGTTCGAGTATCGGACCGAGCAGAGCCCGGACGTGCTCCCGTATGTCCACGGCATTGGGGTCGAGACGATGGCCGTGCCGGTCCCCCCCCAGGTCCAGCACCTCGCGATCCTACTGCGAGCGGCGGTCCAGCGGCAGGTCGACGTGCTCCGACAGCTGGACCTCGTGCCCGCCGGCGAGGCGAGCCGCCGGGTCCTGCTCGACGTCGGAGCCCGGTTGCACCGTCAGATCGAGGTGGAACGCAACCAAGCGGGAGCGTCCAGCGGCATCCTCTGGAAGGCGGTCACCGCGCAGGCGGCGGCGATGAAAGGATCGCACGCGCTCGAGCTGATCGAGAGCCAGGGCGTGGACTCTCTCCGGGAGTACTTCCGCCGCCAGACCCCGACCGAAGGAAAACGATGGACACCGTCGGCCCGGGCGTTCCTCGGCGACCCCGACGTCGAGGAGGTGCGGCGGCGGCTCGATCAGCTCACGGTCGAGCACCCCAAGCTCGCGACCGCCGTCCGAATCGTGCGGGACGAGATCGCTCGGAACCCCTCGGCCCGAGTGATCCTATTCTCCCAGTACCGGGATACCGTCGATCGCTTGATCTCCGAGTTCGAACGGACCGGCGGCGACGCCGTCCGCCCGGCCCGGTTCGTGGGCCAGGCGACCCACGGAAAGGACATCGGGCTCTCGCAGAAGGACCAAGTGGGAGTGCTCGACCGATTCCGGTCGGGCGCGGTCAATTGCCTCGTGGCCACGTCGGTCGCGGAGGAAGGCCTCGACATCCCCGCGACCGACCTCGTGGTCTTCTACGAGCCGATCCCCGACGTGATCCGGACGATCCAGCGACGGGGCCGGACCGGAAGGGCCCGCACGGGGCGGGCGGTCGTGCTGGTCGCCGAGGGGACCCGGGACGTGGGCCTCCACCGGTCCGCGTTCGCCCGCGAGCGGAGGATGCACGAGATGCTCGAACGGGTCCAGACCGAGGCGACCCGGGGCGGGGCGCCGCCGCCTCCCGAGCCGAAGCGAGTCCAACGGATGCTGACCGAATTCGACTAGCGACCGGTACTACCGAACCCACCGCGGCGCGAGGGAACGACGCGTACGGGACCCGACTTGAAGGCCGCTGACAGGTCCTCGACCAGTCGCATCTGCCCGATCCGGTCGCCGACGTGCACCGTGTACCGTCCGTCGAAGAGGAAGGTGAGCGGGACCCGAACCTCGCCCGAGTAGTCACGGTCGATCGTGCCGGGTGCGTTCACCATCAGGACGCCGCGCGTGCTGAGGCCGCTGCGCGGGCGGACCTCGAGGAACGTCCCCTTCGGGCAGCGCATCTTGAGGCCGGTGCGGACGAGGGTGACCCGGCCGCGCTCGAGTTCGACCGACTCGGCGGCGACGAGGTCGAAGCACGCAGAGCCCTCCGTGGCGCGCGCGGGCAGGGCGACCTCGGGCGCGTCGGCCACCCGCTCGATGACGACCGTGCGCGGACGCCCCGGCACAACGGCATGGGAGCCGAACGGTCTCTTTACGCTTCGCGCGGGAGCTCGGGCGCGTGGGCCTCGGGCATCGCTCCTTCGACCGCGAGCCAGCGGGCGATGAGACGGCCTTCGGCCCGACGCAGCACCTTGCCGAAGGCGGGGGCGCTGCGTCCGGATTGGCGGGCGAGGCGGGTGAGCGTGATCCTCCGGGGGACCGCGTAGTACCCCAGAGCCCAGGCCCGGGCGATGAGCTTCGCCTGGAGCGGCGTGAGCGAGGTCGAGGCCTCCTCGGGCACTTGGGGGCGGCCCGAAGCTCGCACGACTCGGTACGGGAACTCTTCCCGGTCGAGACGCTTCAAGACCCGACGGATCGCCCGTTCCTCGCCCAGGAACGAGGCGATCACCTTCTCCGACGTGAGCCGGAACGGCGCGGTCGGGGAGATCTCCCCGCCCGCGAGCGAGAGCCAGCGACGCAGTCGTTCGGGATTGCGCTGTCGGACGAGCAATATGTAATCCCGGGTACGGGGGCGGCGCTCCACGAGCTCGAAGCTCTCGAGCCCGTACATCCCGCGGATCCGACGCGACTCGCGCTCGAGCTCGACCGCGGTCCGGAGCGGGCCACGACGCCGCACCCGCAGGAGTTGGAGCCGCCAGCCTTGTTCGAGCCGCAGGGTCTCGATGAGCTCGACCTCCTCGTACTTCTCGAACAGGCCGGGCGGGATGACGCCGAGCAGTACGAGGTCGTCCGCACGGAACTCGAGCGTGACCGACTGCATGGCCGCGCCGCGGCGAGCCGGGGTTCCGATATGAACCTTGGGCCGGTTTGCGGGCGGCTTAATATCTCGGGGAGGCTCGGCCAGACCGTGACGTTCCGCTCCCTCGGGGAGTTCCTCTCCGCCCTCGAGACCCGAGGCGACCTCGCCCGAGTGACGACGTCGGTCTCCCGCGACCTCGAGATCACGGAACTGACGCAGCGAGTACTGCGCGCCGACGGGCCGGCGCTCCTCTTCGAGAACGTCCCGGGAGCGACGATGCCGGTCGTGACGAACCTCTTCGGCTCGCCGCGACGGATCGCCCTCGGGCTCGGCGCCGATTCGGTGGACGCGGTCGCCGACCGGGTCGAACGGCTCGTGCATCTCCGTCCGCCGGCCGGGATCGTCGGAGCCGTGCGCGACCTCTCGGGGACGATCGAAACCCTGTCGACGCTCCGCTCGCTCGCACCGAAGCGCGTGCGTTCGGCGCCCTGCCAGGAGGTCGAGGAGACGGCGGTCGACCTCGACCGATTGCCCATCCTCAAGTGCTGGCCGCACGACGGCGGTCGCACGATCACCTTCCCCGTCGTCATCACGAAAGACCCCGAGACCGGCGAGCCGCACACCGGGATCTACCGCCTCCAGCAGTACGGTCCGGACACGCTCGGGATGCACTTCCAGGTCCACCGGGTCGGGGCGAACAACTACCGCAAGTGGGCCGCTCGGGGGGAGCGGATGCCGGTCGTGGCGGTCATCGGCGCCGACCCGGCCACTGTCTTCTCGGGCCTCGCACCCGTTCCTGAGGGGATCTCGAACTTCGTCTTCGCCGGGTTCCTTCGCTCCGACCCCATCGAACTCGTCCCGGCCCGTTCGGTCGACCTCGAGGTCCCTGCGCAGGCCGAGGTCGTCCTAGAGGGATACGTCGA
Organism: Thermoplasmata archaeon; assembly: GCA_050011075.1. Classification (GTDB taxonomy): domain Archaea; phylum Thermoplasmatota; class Thermoplasmata; order Lutacidiplasmatales; family UBA184; genus Lutacidiplasma. Next base: position 14,879 of record JBEKJT010000013.1, on the reverse strand, counting down.
CCCGGCCGAACGCAAGGTCGAAGGACCGTTCGGGGACCACACCGGCTACTACTCGGCCCCCGAGCCGTTCCCGGTCTTCCACGTCACGCGCGTGACGCACCGTGCGCAGCCGGTGTATCTGACGACGGTGACCGGGAAGCCTCCGACCGAGGACGCGGTCCTCGGTAAGGCGGTCGAACGGGTCTTCCGGCCCGTCCTGCGGATGGTCCTTCCCGAGCTCGTGGACATGAACCTTCCGATGGAGGGACTGTTCATCAACGTCGGGATCGTCTCGATCCAGAAGGCCTACCCGGACCATCCACGCAAGGTGATGCACGCCCTCTGGGGCCTCGGCCAGATGATGTTCGTCCGGTATCTCATCGTGGTCGATGACGACGTGGACGTCCACGACCTCTCCGAGGTGCTCTACCGCGTCGGCCTACAGGCCGACCCCGGTCGGGATTTCGAGCTCTCGCAGGGACCCGTCGACCAGCTCTCGATCTCGAACCCGACCCCGAACCTCGGGGCCAAGGTCGGCATTGACGCGACCCGCAAGCGGTCGGAGGACGGGTTCCCCCGTCCGTGGCCCGAGGAGATCCGTTCCGACCCGACGACGGTTGCGGCCGTCGAACGGGCGCTACGGGACGACCCCGTCCTGGCACGGCTGTTGGGTCGGTCGGGCGGTCGACCGGGATCGTGAGCGCCCCGACGGACACGCGACGAGGTGTCGCGCGCGAGCTCGGAGGGTTCCTCGAGATCCAGAACCTCGGACTGAACCTTCCGTTCGCGCTCGCCTTCCTGTTCCTAGCGGCCCGCGGCGTCCCGAACCTACTCACGGTCGCCCTGGTCGTGGTCGCGTTCGTTGCGGCGCGGAACGCGGGCCACAGCTTCAACCGCTGGGTCGACCGACGCCTCGACGCCATCAACCCTCGAACCCGGGCCCGCGCGCTTCCGTCCGGGCACACGAGCCCGGCGTTCGCCCTCGGTTTCTGTGCAGTGAACTCGGCGATCCTCGTCGTCGCCGCGTACTTCCTGAACCCGCTCGCCTTCCTGCTCGCCCCCGTCGCGCTGGTCCTGGTCCTCGGATACAGCTACACGAAACGCGTCACTTCGTTCACGACCGCCTTCCTCGGTTTGGTCGAGGCGGTCACCCCGGCCGCGGTCTTCATCGCCGTCACCGGCGCGCTGCCGCTCGACGTGCTCTACGCGGTCGGCGGGCTCCTTGCCTGGGGGACCGCCTTCGAGACGGTCCACAGCCTGGGCGACCTCGAGAGCGACCGGGAGCTTGGCCTCTTTTCCGTACCCGTCCGCTGGGGGGCCGACGCCTCGGTCCGCCTCGTGCCGGTCCTGCACGCCGTAGCGTTGGTCCTCCTCGCGATGTTCGGCCTGGCGCTGGGCCTCACCCTGCCGTACTTCGTCGCCCTCGGCGCCATGGCGATCCTGGCGGCGGTCACTGACCGCGCCCTCCTGCGCCGACCGACGGAGGCACGCGTGCCCTTCCGCCGACATTTCACGCTCGGAGCCGTCTACCTGGTAGGAACGCTCGTCGCACTCTTCGTTCCGGTCGGCCCCGCACTGTTCTGGGGAGCGATTCCGTAAGGTTCGGGCCCTGAGATAGCTAAAGAGACCTGCCGGTCCTTCGGTCCCCGATTCCCATGCCGCAGGTGATGATCGGCCTTTCGGCCCGCGACTATCGCACGACGAACGAGGTCTGGCGTCTCGCGAAGCGGCACCTCAATCCCGCCGTCCGTCGTAGGATCGGTTGGAGGGGCCGCTCGAGCTTCCTCCGTCAGCTCATGTTCTACGGGTTCGAGAAGGCGAGCGCCGACCCGGCGGCCTTCCTGCGCGACGTCCGCGACACCCACGACCCGCTGTTCGGCAAGCGGGGCCGTTCGGATGCGGGGTCGGACCGGAGGGAATCGATGGTCGGGGCCTGGCAGGCGTTCTTCCCATCACCCTCGCCAACCCCCTCGCTGCGGCGCCGCTCGGGAAAGGCCGAAACCTCGGACTAGCCCGCGGAAGATAGACCGGGCGGAACGAACGTGCCGCGAACCGTGGACCGCCGCGACGGGCTCGCCCTCGCGGGCCGAGCGTCGGTCGGCCCCCTCGCGCTCGCGCCCCCCGCGCTCCTGGAGAGTCGGCCCGCCCGCGCCGGGGAAATCGGGGTCTTCCTCACGAACCGCCCGGCGCCCGGGGGCTGGCGCCACCTTGTCCTCTCGAGCGACGGCGTCGAGGTCGAGCTCCGCGTGCCCGTCCTCGCGCCCGAGGTCGTCGGAACGGAGCCGGGCGTCCATACGGTCCACGAGAAGGCGTTCCTTCTCCACTTCCCGTTCGCCGCGGAAGCTGTCGCCGGGCTCCGGTCGGCACGGCCCGACCTGGTCATCCTCGGGAACGCGCGGGCCCTGTGGAACGACGGTGCGCCGTTCGTCCGGGCGGTACGAGACGTGCGCGCCGCCGTGGGGGCTGCGCCGCTGCTCTGGACCCCGCGGGTCGCGTTACCGCACCGGATCCCCCTTCTCGTCTACCTCGGGGTCGACCTCCTGGACACCACCGAGGGGGCCCTCCGGGCCGCCCAAGGCGAGTTCCTCGACGAAACGTTCGGCACGGCACGACGACCCGACACGAGCGTCGAACGCTCGTGCGACTGCCCTGCGTGCCGGGCGGAGCCGCTGGGCTCTCTCGGAGCCCACGCGGACTGGGCCTACCGTCACGCCCTCGCCGAAACGCGAGCCTCGCTCCGCATGGGGCGGCTGCGCGAGCTGGTCGAGGCACGCCTCGTGGCCGAGCCCGCGCTTTCGGAAATGCTCCGCTACGCCGACCGGGAGCTCGCGGGGCCGCTCGAGGAACGGACGCCGGTGGTCGGTGACGAATCGCACGCCTACGTCCTCGCCGAGGCGCACCGCCGACCCGAAATGGTCCGATTCCGCGAGCGGCTGATCGAACGGTACCGACCTCCTGCCTCGAAGAGCGTGCTCTTGCTCGTCCCGTGCTCGAAGACGAAACCGTACCGACGGTCGCGGTCCCATCGCCGGTTTCTCGGCGCCCTCGAAGGGGTCCGAGCGCTCGAGCGAGTGCACGTCGTCTCGGTGAGCTCCCCGATCGGGCTCGTTCCCCAGGAGCTCGAGGACATGTTCCCGGCCCGACACTACGACATTCCGGTGACCGGGGACTGGACCGAACCCGAGCGGGAGACCGTCCTGAGGAGCCTCGACCACCTGCGTCGGCACGGGGCCTACCGGTCCGTGGTCGTCCATCTCGACCCGGAAGAGTACCGCTTCCTGGATCAACCCCTCCCGCCCGGAGCGGACGTCGCTTGGACTCTCACGGACGGTCGGACCACCGCTCCCGAGGCACTCCATCGACTCCGAACGTCCGTGGAGGCGGCGCTCGAGGGAACCACCACCGCCTCGGGCGGTCCGCTCGCGGTCGTCCGGGAGGAGCTTCGGGAGGTGGCGGGCGTCCAGTTCGGGCGGGCCGCGGCCGAGCGACTGTTCGCCCCCCCGACCCGGCTGGCCGGCCGCCCCTGGTTCCAGCGACTGACCGATGGGCGGACCGACCTCGCGACCCTGCGCGAGGAGCGGGGCCTGTTCCACCTCACGGTTGCGGGCGCGCGGCGCCTCGCTCCCTCGTTCCCGCTCGCGGTCGAGGCAGACCCGACACTCCCGCTCACCGGAGACTTGTTCGTGCCGGGGGTGCGCGCCGCCGACCCTAAGATCCGAGCCGGCGACTCGGTCATCCTTCTGCGCGCAGGGAACCTCGCGGGGGTCGGAGAGGCGGCGCTGTCGGGACCGCTCATGTCCGACCTCGAGCGGGGCCTCGCGGTCCGGGTGCGTCACCGAGAGCACCTACGGACCGACACCCCCATGACCGACGAGGGGTCTCCCTCGCGCGACGATGGGCCGGTGGTCTAGCGGTGAAGACGTCGCGCTTACAACGCGGAGATCGACGGTTCGAATCCGTCCCGGCCCATCGTCCTTACCTTTCTCTCGGTTCCTTCAAGGCCTCGGTGCCGCGACCGCGTTCCCGCTCCTCACGGTCTATTTGACCGGCCGCTTCCCCCTGGGAGCACCTTTCCCGTCGGAACTCCTGGAAAGGGGTGGATTTCCTATTCCGGGGGAGCGGTGAGGTAGATGTCTCTGGGTCGCCACCGACTACGATCGGAGTCGCCCGGCCTCCCGAAGCACGTAGAGCGCGTCTGTACTGACCCAGTCGTTGGGTTTCTGTCGACCTACTCCGCCCCAGTCCACATACTCACCTCGGTGACAGAACGATGAGGAGACGCGGTAGTGTCGAGCCTCGGCGGGCCACCCGCCTTCCGGCAGCTCCTTCTCCTCCAACCAATCAAGCGCCGCGGAACAGCGGGGGTCAGCAATCCGACCAACCTCGACCATTCCCTTCAACCCTCCCAGCACGTCGTAATGCCAGTAGAGAGGGAAGTGGAGCTCGACGAAGTCTCGGGCGATGATCGCGCCGGTCGACTTTTTCCGGAATAGCCTTCGCTCGAGAAACACTTCGGACGCTCGCTCGGCGGCTCGCCGCGCTCTTCGCGAACCGGTCGCGGCAGCGTGGGCAGCGAGGCCTTGCATCGGAAGGAGTGTCTCCATGAACGATGAGGTGTCTGCCCCAGGGTCCCGATCGCAGTTCCAGCCCCCGTCGGGCCACTGCCAGCTCAGTAGTAGGTCAGTCAGTTGGTCTGAGCGCTCATCCGAGAAGCCCAGCTTCGCGGCGTATCGGAGGGCGTTGCCCTGCTGCGAGGCACACCTGCGGGCGCGGCCGCGGATGATCGGGACTCCGCTGCCGCGCACCCCGGGCTCCTTGGTGTCTGCATCGAAGGTGCGGAGGTAGTGGGGCTTGAGCCAGAGTCCCGTAGCCCGGTCCACGAGCGGCCGCAACTGGGGGTCGGCGGCCGGATACCCGAGGTCCGCCAACGATGCCAGGACCCAGTGGATCCCCTGCCAGTAATCGTAGATGCTTCGGTTCGTTCCTTCGCGGAAGGCTGCGAACTGGCGCGTTAGGAGGCCACGAACACGAGAGGACTCCCGTACCCGCTTTTGGAGACGCCGAACTTCTGCACTCAAGGTTGATTCGCCGAGAACTCTGACGCGAGTTCGCCAGCGGATCGACGGTTCTTCCGACCGGAGCAGTCTGCGAACCAGCTCGCGTCCCCGCATGAGCGCCCGGCCGCTATCGAGCCACTCGATGGCATTACGTTAGGGGCTCTGGCTAAAGGTGGTTACGAAACCAGTGCGTTTCGAAAGGGGCCCTCAACCTCGATAACCCGTCGGCACCGGGCCGGCGTTGTCGACGAATCGATCAAACCACCTTCGATGCGATGCGTGTCAAGCGCGCGTCTCCTTCAATCCAAGATCACGCTCACGCTGTTCGAGGCACGGTTCGCTACGAAGATCTCACCCTTCCCGCTGTCATACGCCATCCCCCAAGGTTCGGAGCCCACCGTAACCTTCGCCACGACCGTATTCGTCGCGTCCGAGATCACGCTTACAAACGGTGAAAAGGAGTAAGTGACGAAGACCTGGCCCTTCCCGCTGTCATACGCAACACCTCCAGGGTAGGGAATCTGCGTTATCGTCGCCACCACCTTGTTCGTCGTATCATCGATCACACTCACGTTGGCTGAGTAGCCATTCGCGACGAAGACCTCCCCCTTCCCGCTGTCATAGGCGGCACCGCCGGGGAGATCGCCCACCTTTACCGTCGCCACCACTTTGTTCGTCGCGTCCGAGATCACACTTACGTCGTTCGACTCTTCGTTTACCACGAAGACCTCGCCTTTCCCGCTGTCATACGCGACACCGTCCGGGTAGTAACCTACCGGAATCGTAGCTACCACCTTGTTCGTCGCGTCATTGATCATGCTCACTTTCTTCGAGTCGCCGTTCGCTACGAAGATTTCCCCCTTCCCGCTGTCATAGGCGACACCGTTGGGGCTAAGGCCCACCGGAATCGTCGCCACCACGGTGTTCGTCGCGTCCGAGATTACGCTCACGTTGTTCGTGTCAGTGATTGCGACGAAGACCTCCCCCTTCCCGCTGTCATACGCCATAAAGGAGGGGTCAGAACCCACCGGGATCGTCACCACCACGGTGTTCGTCGCGTCATTGATCACGTTCACAGTGTCCGTGGGGTATCCGTTCGACACGAAGACCTCCCCCTTGCCGCTGTCATACGCGACACCGTTGGGGTTGGTGACGCCCAGAATCGTCGCCACGACTCGGATCAGCGTATCGTCGATGAACCCGGCGCTCGAGTTCGAGAACGCGAAGATCCCGACCACGTCGGCCCGAGTCTCTCCGCCCGGGTGAAGCGTCTCTGTCAGGGTAACGTTGTAGGTCCCAGAGATGAGCTGCGCCTGACCGATCATCACACCGGTCTCGTTTACACCGGTCCCGTTTGCGTCAATGACCAACCCCGGAACGCCCCCCAGAACGAAAGTGTTGTTCTTGCCCGCGCTCAGTCCGACCACCACGACCAGCGCGGATTCGGGCATCACGAGTTTCTCGACGAGGGTGCTATTGCTACTCGACGGCGGGGTCAGAACCTTGCTCTTCTCTCCGTAATACTGGAATCCGCTGATGCCCGCACCACCGATCCAGTACAGCTGGTCGTTCGTCGTGTAACTGTCCGAAGTCGCGTTGGTTAGGGCGATCGCCGCCGCGATATGCTTGCCGGAATCGGTGGCGGTGACGAGATTCCCGGTGGAGAACGCCGTGGACTTGCTGGCTCCGCCGTTGGCCATCGCGAAGATGTTCAACGTGCCCGGGGTCGGTAGAGTCAGTGAATCCTTCTGGTTGTGAACCACCGCGCCAGTGACTTGGGGAGTCGACGCGCTCGAAGCGGACGTTAGGCTTGGTTGGATACGGGTCCCACTCGCCGCCTCGGCCGAGTGCGGCGAAAGTGGGGAGGCCTCTGGCGCTCCCCCCCAAGCGCGCCCGGAAGGAGAAAGAGTACAACAACCGCCACCGCGGCCGTGGCCACCATGGGCGCCACCGTCTTCCCATTCGGGCGCCAGCTCTTCACTCGAAGGAGTGGACTCTTTGCCGTTCGACTCGCGGAGAGGGAAGCCAACTGCTGCATCGCGGCAGCGGTTGATTTGCGGTTATTATGACCTCACCTTGAGCCGAATTCAGAACGCAGGGACGATAAGTCCGCTATAGTCAATCCGGGAGCTGGTCGCGTGCGAATCGAAACTCCGCGTTCGGGCCGATCGGGCCCCCCCGACAGAGAGTCGTTCGCCGGCTTGCCCGCGCATCCTACCAGAACAAGCTCTCTCAAATGGCTACCATCGTGACATTGCAGATGTCAGCTCGTCGCGGGGGACATTACTGACCTGCGATCGATACCGATGCCACCCAACGTTCGTCGACCTTCAGGGAACTTTGTCGCCCTGCGACCAAGGGCCCCTTACGTCTCTGCTGGTTCTCTCTTCCCGCGCGACCCTTTTCAAAGGAGGGGGTTCTCAAACGCCTCCCCGAGCAACTAGCCGGTCAGGACTGCCCTCTCGGCATTCGTTCCTGGTAAGTGTTTCGACCTATCAGTCGTTTCCACCCGCCGGAGGCGCTACCCTGGCGGCGATCGATCCGGTTGCTATCGACGCCCCAACGGAGTCCTTTGGGTCCTCGAGATTTCGACCCCGATCGCCTTCGCATTATTCCTCGTTGGCCGGGTCGCACCCGACCCCGCGACCGCATGGTTGTCCCCGTACGCGAGAGAGCCGGGGCTGACTGGGCGACCCCGGGGGGTGCGGGGATCGACGTCGGCCGAAATTCGTCAGGGGAAGGTGAGATGGGGAACCGAGCACGGCGACCCCACCGCGGTCCGCCCTCGCCGGCTCTCCTTCGGCCCATCCGTCAAGTAGTGGAAGGCGCTGAAGGGAAAGAGACTGGCGATGGCCTCCGCTCCACCTTCTCCTGCACCGTCGCCTCCCGCGCGAGCGCCGGCGACGCGTTGGACTCCGCCATCCGTGGTTCCACCGTCCCACCGCAAGGGATTCTCGAGACCGATGCTCCTCACTCTGGTCGCGGTCGTGGCCGCCGTTCTCATCGTACTGGCTCTGTTCGTCGCCGGTGTCATTCCCGGACTCAATGCCGGATCGAACGGATCGGCGAGCCACTCCGTCACCTTCTCTCAGACCGGCCTTCCCGCGGGCACGAGTTGGTCCGTGACCCTCGGCGGGGCCACCCAATCGTCAACGGGAACGATCCTCTTCAGCGAAAAGAACGGGAACTACTCCTTTAGCGTCCCGGCCGTTACAGGTTACACGCAGAGCCCCGCGTCGGGGTACGTGGTCGTGAGCGGGACCCCGCTTTCCGAAGCCATCACTTTTAGCGGTTCGACCCCGCTTGGAACGGAGTTCGCCTGGGGATCACCCGTCAACGCCACGGGATCGACCCCGCCCGGTTGCACCTCGGCCGTCGATCATTACTGCTACACCATCGAGATCGCGGCCGCGGGCAGCGGCCTCAGCACGTCCGATTTCGAACTCGCCCTGCTGAACAGCGTCGGCGGGAAGTCGGCCTGGCCGTCGGGGGGGGTCACCGTGTCGCTGATCAACCCGGTCGGCAACGACGTGGCCTCAACGTATGCGCCGGGGACGGCGTCGTGGTCTCCGGCGGCGGTCGCGGTCGCGGCGGGCTACACCATCGTGATCTACACGAACTCGCTGGGCGCGGGCAACGGCCTCCTCGGCGATGAGCTCGTCGCGCTCGGGGCCAACGGCTACTCCGGAACCGTCCCCTCGAACGCCTTCACGTAGGCGAAACGGCGACCAGCGTCTCTTCGAAGGCAGAGGCCGGAAGAACCCTTCTCGACCTGAAAGGACGGTACCGCACGGTTTAATCCGTCCCTCATCCATTCCCCGCCCGTGGCGGAGAGCACGCCTCCTCCCGTCGAATCTGGAACTGGGCCGAAGAGCGCGCCCCGGTCGGTCCCTCCCTCACTTCCCCGACTCCCCCGCGAAGCTTGGGTTGCGCTCGTTGTGGCCGTCGCGCTGACCCTGATCCTGGGATTCGCACTGCTCGGTCTCTTCGGCGGGAGTTCCACCCACCCCGGTTCGTCGGAGGTCTCGTTCTCCGCGGCCCGGGCGACCGCGACGAGCGGGGTCCCGAGCGGGCCCTGGGCTCTCGAGTCGGCCATCGGGATAGGCCCGGCGAACACGACCACCTTCCCGATCAACCTGACGGCGGAGACGAACTGCACGGTGACCTCTTTCAGCGGACCCCTGCCGAGCTCGCTTACGATTCCGACCTTCCAGGGCAACTTCGCGGCCGGCGTCGTGCCCGAGTGGCTCTTCAGCTTCGGTCAAGCCTCTACGGGTGCGGAGCTGGCCGTCGCGGTGTCGGGCGGCGTTCCAGTTCTGCAGGTCGAACTTTCCGGACCGAACTGCGCCACGGGAGTCGGCGAGGAGACACCGATCCCGAACACCATCGTCGACTCCCCGGCGGCGGCCTCAGCGGCCTACGCTGCCGGAGGGGAGGCTTGTCTCCAGAACCATTCGACGGGAGTTTCTCTGGACATGGTTCTGATCGATTTCACACCCATGTCTTCCACTCCAGCGGTCCTCGACTGGGATGTGCTCTACTCTACGTGCTCACTCCTCGAAACCACCGGGAACTCTCAGAACACCGGTGTCGCATTCTCAGCGGCGGTCAACGCGACCACGGGAGTGGTCGTGCCGGGGTCCAATACTACCGAGAGTTGCGGAGTCACCCCTTCGCCCGGGATCGGGTCTGCACTCACCTTGGGCCCCGCCACCCTCATCGTCGGTCCGGGATCCGGCGGGACCCTCGCAGGACAAGGATGCACGAGCGGCGACTATTGCTACGAGGTACCGATCGTGTCGGCGGCGGACAACGTTGCCCCGAACGACTTCGATGCGGCGGTGGCCACGTCCAACGACACGATCTTCCCCTCGGTCGGATTCGCGGTCACGAACGTCGCCGGCCAGGTCGTCGTCTATGCGCCGGGGCCCGTCGAGTCGTCCTGGACCCCCGGGGTGGGGAACCCCGGGTCGATCCTCACTTCCACGATGTCGATCGTCGTCGACCTCGGCACGTCAATCCCGTCGGGACAGAACTGGTTCCTCATGGTGACGGGCACCGGACCGTTCGCCGGCAGCACCCTCGACTACGGTCTCCCTTAGCCCTCGCCTGCGGTTGCAGCAGGGCGGGCGACCTCCACGCCGTTTCCCGAACGAAGGAAACGACGACGTGCTGCTTTTGAAGAGGGGCTTTCTCGCCCGCTGAACGGCAGACCTCATGGACCTCTTCACGCACGTCCTCATCGCGTACCTGATCTCGTTCGGGGTCTGGGGACCGAACAGCCTGCAGTACGTTGCAGCCGGTGCGCTCGCGGGAGGTCTCCCGGACGCCGACGCGCTGCTCTTCCCGCTCGCCCGCCGGTTCCCCCTCCTCCGCCACCACGGCATCACGCATTCGATCTTTGGCGTCACCGTCATCGGCGCGGTCGGGGCCTTTCTGGTGCCGCTCCTTCTCGCATCAGTCGTGAATCCCGCCTTCGCGGCCGGTTCGCCGCTGCTCTACTTCCTCGCGATGGAAGGCGGCGGACTGAGCCACGTCTTTCTCGACGGCTTCACGCACTTCGCGGTCCCGCCGCTCGCCCCGTTCTCGAAGTGGGAGCTCCACCTCGACGCGGACCGCGCGATCAACCTGGGCACCTTTGCCTTCACGGGGTTCTCGTTCTGGCTCATGCTCTACGAACGCAACCGAGTGCCGATCCCGGTCTGGGAGGCGACCGCCTGGGTGCTCCTGGCGGGTTACGTCGGGTACCTCGCGCTCCGGGGGACCGGGCGGTGGCAGGCCGGGCGCGTGTGCCATAGGGAGGGGTTCACGGCCGTCGCTCCGACGGGCAGTCCCATCGTCTTCCTTCTCGTCGAGGAACGGAAGGACGGGTCCTTCGTCCGGCTCCGGCACGAGGAGTACCACCTCTTCGGCGGGCTCCGCAGGACCGGGCGGACGATCGAGTTCCCGCGGGCAGAGCTTCCGCCTGGACCCGTGGCCAACGAACAGGAAGCGCTCCAGCGTTCGTACCTACCGTCCCTGGACAAGGGTCGGATGCTCGAAATGACGTACCATTCCGCCGAGGTTCGCAGCACCGCCGGGTCCTGGCAGGTCCTCTGGTACTCGCTCGAGTTCACGATGCTCGGGCGCGCCGCCGCGGTGGTCGCCTCGGTCGACCGCGCCAACGGCGCGGTCCGGACCCAGACCGCGTGGATGTCCCCTCGGAGATTCCTGTCCGAGAGTCGGTGAGCCGGGCCGCGCCGGCGAGGGGGCACGGGTCGCCACGACACTTTCCTATACCTATAGTCTCAACTATAGTCTCAATTGATATTCTATATATTCCCTCTCGCGCTCGTATCCTCGATGAAACACGAAACCCTAGGGCCGGAACGGCGATCCGCGAACGGACCGCCGGAGCGTCCGGCGCCCCACGTCGAGGAGCTTCGGCTCGAGAAGACCCGTGCGCGCGCCCGCGGCCGTACACCAGCCGCCACGATCCCGGTGAGTCGGGGAGAACCCTCCGAACACCTCTTCCGCCGACTGCTCGGCGCTTACCTCGCCGGGGCCCGGGAGTTCGTGATCCGGGAGCCCCCGTCCGTGACGGCCCGCACCCGCGAGGTCGTGCGGACATTCTGCCGCCGCACCCGCCAACCCGAAATCATCTCCGACGAAGCCGGGGTCCTTAGGCTGCGCGACCTCGCCTACGAGAGCCCGGTGCCGCTCGCCCAACGCGTTGGACGGATGGGCCGAATCGTGGCCGACTTCCACCGGGAAGCCGTCGCGAGCTGGTCGCACCTGCCGCTTGGGGAGGATGGCCAGTGGGAGCGGCGCGACGACGAGATCGACCGGGAGGCCTGGTACCTTCAGCGTCTCGCAGCGATCCAGATCGATGCGGGAACGGAGGGGACCCGCGTGCTCGGCCCCTGGACAGTCGCCCGAAGCCTCGAGCGGATAGCGGACCATGCGGTCATTCTTGCCGAGGCGGGCCGTCGTCTGGTCGACCTGCCGCAGGGGTCGTCCACGCTGGTCTCGCTGCGACAGTTCCACGCGCAGGCAATGGCGCACCTCGAAGGGGTCCTCGCATCGAGCGACGAGGCGACCGCGAACGACCTGCTCGACATGGGCGAGGCGCTCGCCGCCTCGGGCCGCTCGATCGGCGACCGGCTCCTCCCCGTGGTCAACGGGGTCACGATACCCCCCGCGACCGCCGCCGCCGTCGCCCGGATCCTCGAGTCGATCGGGCGGACGATCGCCTACGCCCAGGACATCGCTCAGGTCACCTTGGACCAGGCCCTCCCCATCGCTGTGCTGCCGGACCGGCCGTCCTCGGGTCGTCTCTCCCTTCCGCCCGCGTCCTGAACAGGCCCGTCGATACCGCGCGCGGTCGCACCCGTTTTCTGGCTGCGCGGCTGCCCGGGGCCTCGAGGAGGCGATGCGTCGAACCCCGCCGGGTCCTCGCAACGTGCGAGTGGTCGTCCTTCGCCACGGCCCGGCCGAGGTGCGAGACCCTTCCCGGTGGCCCGACGACGACCGCCGACCGCTCACGGACCAGGGTCGCGTCAAGACCCGGCGGGCGGTCCGCGGGGTGGCGCGCCTCGTGGCGCCGGTCGGTCGGATCGCGACGAGCCCCGCGGACCGGGCGCTCGCCACGGCCGAGCTCCTGCACGAGGTGCTCGAGGCGGACGCCCAGCCCGAGGTGTGGGAGGAGCTTGCCTCGGGGCGCCTTGCCGCACCGATCTTCGAACGGCTACGCGTCTCGAGCGAGACCGGAGAAACGGTCGTACTGGTCGGCCATGACCCGACCCTGGTCGAATTCGTTGGCCTCGCACTCGCCGGGGAGGGGATCGCGCTGGTCCGACTCGGAAAGGCCGGGGCGGCACTTCTCGAGTTTCCCGCGTCGCTCGGGCCGGGCGCGGGGCGGCTGCTCTGGCTCCTCACCCGGAAGCAGCTTAGCGCCGTGCGCGGCTGACCGGGGTGCGGTTCCCGGCTGGTTTCCGTCGGGGTAGCACGACGGGGGCACCGTACAGGGGGGCGACCTTCCGCTGGACGTCCGCATGGACCTGGTCCGGGGCCCGGTTCGCGTCGACCTGCTGGAAGCCGTACTCCCCGACCATCCACCCGAACTCGCGGGAGAGGCGGTCCTGGTAGAGGAAAAAGCTCTCGAAGAGGTCGCGCGAGAGGCAGAGGTCCATGCCCGACTCCCAGTAGTCGAGGGAACCGTACTTCGCGATCGCCCGGTGGAGGAGGATCTCCGGTCGCGCGTCGAGGAAGAGGATGAGGTCCGGCCGCACCGCGAAGGCATAGAGCTCGCGGGCCCACGCGCGCGAAGCGCCGCGGGCGATCGCGCGGGCCATGAGCGTGTAGATGTACCGGTCGGCGAGGACGGTCGAGCCGGCCGAGAGGGCCGGGATGATCTTGTTCTCGAGCTGGTCGGCGAAGTCGACCGAGTACAGGAGCGCCATCGTCGTCGCCCCGAGCGTGTGGCCTTGCTTCGCCCGGTCGATCTCGGCGCTCACGAGGTCGGAGCGGCGCAGGCCGGTATCGACGACCGCGTGACCCTCGACCTCGAGCCAGGCCTTGAGGAGCGCGACCTCGGTCGTCCGGCCTGAGCCGTCGGCCCCCTCGACCACGATGAGCTTGCCCGTGAGCGGTTCGGTGGGCATCCCCGGGAGCTGGGTCCCGTAGGTCCTATCCGTCATGGACCATCCGCTCTCCCGTGGGGAAGTTCTCGAGCACCGGACGCAGGTTCTCGCGGAGGTCGGCCTGGATCGCCTCGACCGCCCGCGTGGAGTCGACGACAGTGAAGTGGTCGGTCTCGACCAGTCGCTCGTACTCCTGCTTGAGGCGGGTCTGGAACCGCTCGTAGCTCTCGTGGAGGTTGTCCGATAGGCCGAGGTCCATGCCGGCCTCGTAGTAGTTGATCTTGAGACGGGAGGCGAGCTTCCGTTTCAGGGTCACCTGAACCGGGACCCGAAAGTAGAACACCCGGTCGGGCCGGGGGGCGAACGAGTAGATCGTTCGCACCCACTCGGGGTCGCACCCCCGCGCCGCGTCCCGTACGAAGGCGGTGTACGCGTACCGGTCGCATACGACCAGGTACCCCGCGCGCAACGGTGGAAGGATCCGGCGCTCGAAGCGGTCGGCGAAGTCGGTCGCGTGCAGGAGCGAGAACGTCGTGGGCGTCAGGAGGCCCTTCTTCTTGCCACGGCGGATCGTGCTCGAGACGAGCTCGGAGGAGTTCCACTCGGTGAAGAAGACCCGGTAGCCCCGGGCCTGCAACCACTTTCCGAGCAGCGCTGCCTGCGTCGACTTGCCGCTGCCATCGAGCCCTTCGAACACGAGGAGGCGGCCCGGGTACCCGTGGGCTGGCACCGGACGTTCAGGCATCACGCAGTCGGACCTCGAGACCGAACGCCCGTTCCATCGGCTTGCGTGCCTTCTCCGCCCACCGGGGGGGAAGGGTCGTATCGACCGGAGAAGAAAAGCTGAGCGAAAGCGTTCGCCCGCCGCCGGCGAGGGAGAATCGCGCCCGGGCGGGCGAAACGATCTCGGCGACCTCGAGGATCGCACCGAGCCGGGCAGCCGTTTCGAGGTCGGGAGGGCGGATGATCGGGAGGAACTCCTTCTTCCACTCCGACGGGGGAGCGTCGCCCTCGTGGAGGTAGGTCGCCATCGCCGCGAGCAGCACCTCACGCTGGTCGAGGCCCCAGATCGGGTAGTTCTGGATCAGGTAGGCCGAGTGATGGGCATGGTTCCAGAGGTCGACCGTGGTCCCCGAATCGTGCATCCAGGCCGCGACGCGGAGCGCGCGACGTTCGCTCGGTCCCGCACCGAACCGCGGCCCGAGCAGGTCGAAAAGGGCGG
>JBEKJT010000012.1:0-23447 GCA_050011075.1 Thermoplasmata archaeon | reverse complement strand
TCTTCCATCAACGGGCAGATTGAATCCTGCCGGGGCTCTTTCTTCGAGAAGGCGACCTTTGTCTATCAAGGGAGTTTGCTAACCACTCCGTTCGCCCGAGCGCGTACTAGTCCCGTCCCGGTTTCTTTCCGACCCTTCTCTATCGACTGGACGAATCCAACCGCCCCCGAAAGAGGGGGGGTTCTTCCACACCCGCCTCGTCAGAGCCCGGCCCTGTACGCGTCGAGTTTGGCTCGGAGCCGCTCGGCTTGGTCGTCGACCCCTCGTTTCTCGACCTCGCTCTCAGGCTCAGCGAACGCATGCGGTCCTCTCGTCCCCTACCGTCCGCGAATCTGAGCCAACCTCCTCGGCCCCGGGTTCGCCCGGGGCCCTTTCTTTCGCTCGCGCCAAGTGCTCCGAACACCATACGGGTCGTCCGTCCGACACCGGAGGGTCCCCGCGAGTCCCGTGGTGGTTGCGGTCTGCGAGGCCACCTTACTCGCGTTTGATGAGGCCGCGGCCGAAGAGCGCGAACTGGTCCGCGAGCCAGGCTCCCCTTGTTCTGCTTCTAAACCCGTGGGAATGGATGCAACCTACGCCTAGGGCACGGACTCCGGACCCTCACATTTCGAGGTCCGTTCTGACAGAAACTGATACCGACAACGAGATCAGTCTATTCGGGCCCTCGAATCCGATTTGCCGGATTGGGCCGATGGCAAGGGAGGCAATCGATACGATTGAAACAGAGCGGAGCGGGTGACGGCACGACGCGTACTCCGACGGCCGGCTGTCCCCCCGGTCGCGAATCCAGTCTCAGAGGTGCGCCTGGCCTCGGATGCCTGGCGATTCGAAAGGGTCTCCGTGGGACCTATGCGCCGTGGGACGGTCCGGCTCGGGCCGACACCCCCGCGAATGTCACGGTCCCGCTGCGACCTACTTCATCGCCTGCAGCGCCTTCTCGTCGAGATAGTACTTCCCACCGACCTCGACGAATACCCTCGTCTTCCCCCGTCGACGTTTCATGATCCGGACGAAAATACGGGACAGGCCCAGCTCCTCCGCGCTGAGCGCAGTTTCAGGACTGACCGCGCCTTTCGTTCGGAACGTCTGAATGATCTGTCGGATCCGCTCTCCGGCCCAGCCCTCCGCCCCTTCGTCCGTTTCGGCGCTGACTTGCGCCGGCGCAGCCTCAGGTTGAGTCACAGCTGCGGCAGAGCTCGGCGCCATCGGTTGGGGCGCCCCGGTCTGGACCGGAGGCGAGGGCAGACTCGACCCCTCGGCCGGTGCGTGCGAAGGCCCTACCTCTTGGAAGCTCGGAGCAATCCGGTCCAGGCGAACAGTGTACTTCGTGGTCCCCTTCACCGGAATCACTACCGGAACAGAAGGGCGGAATCCGGTAGCACTAGCCTTCACCGAATAGTCGCCGGTTTTCACGCCACCGAAGCCGACCCGACCATCACTCCCTGTGCTGCCGGAATAGTACTTCGATCCCTCCGCCCAGACCCCCGCGCCCGTGACCGGTGACGTGGTTCCGGAGTCGATCACCATAACGGTCAGCTCGCGTCGACGCGTGCGGGCAAGAATGAGCAGGATGACCACGACCAGGGCCACGACGATCAGGATGACGATCCACTCGTACGGCGGCGAGCTGGACGAAGAAGAAGGCGGTGGAGCAGGCGCGGTCGGCACTACGGAGGCGGACAACCAGTACGCCTGGTTGGGACCCGGACCGGGAACCGGTGCCCCTTCGGACTGAGCGAGGATGACGTAGAACGGACCCTCACCGACCTGGCCGCTCGACTTCCCGAGTACCTGCCCTCCCAGGCTCACGTTGAACTGTGCTAACCCGGAACCGTCCACAGAGATCTGGAGCGTGTAGACAACGTCCGTACTCGGGGACAGATTCAGCGCCGGTGTCTTCGTCCAGTTCCCGCTGCCCGTCCCGAGCCTGCCATAGATGCCGTAGTAGCATTGGTTCGAAGGAATGGAGGAGTTGGCGGGGGTACCGCAGGTCGCCGGGTTACCACAGTTCGCCTCGTTGCTGCAGTCTTTCGGGTCCAGATTCCCGGTGATTTGGACGCCGGAGGAGGCGTCAGAGGAGGTTATCCCGAAGACAAATGGATGTCCATTCGAGACGGTCCCTTCGACGGCGGTGCTCACCGTGAACGGCGGGCTCAACGAGCCGATACTCTGAATCGTGCCGACCTCCGAGCTTGCATTGGCCTGCGCAATCTCCATGCCCGCCGCGGAAAAGCCAGGTGCGAGCGGGATGATCGTACAGGAGGGGCAGTTCTCGGCGGCAAAGTTCAGGCCCGCCGGTCCATTGATTTCCCAGAGCGTTGCATTAAGATGGTTATCGTGAGTGAAATCGTCCGAGAGCCGGGGTGCTTGAGAAGCCGGGGAAGCCCCCGCGGCCGCTCGTAACGGGGTGAGAGCTAGCAGACACAAGATGGCCAGCGCGATCAGCAGTCCACGTGCGGTAAAGCTCTTCGAGCCGCTCTTCCGAGAAATCATCGCACACGGAGCGAGGCTCCGGGCCTTAGACCTGAGGTAAAGTTCAGTTCACGGTCCCTTGAATTCGTCGATCGGGAGTCGCGTCTTGCCTGCGAGCTCTGGGGGCCGACGCGCCGCTACGACTCGATGCTCGGGACCGTACCTACTCCGGCCACACCTTTGTTGGCCTGAGTTGTTCAGGCCCTCGAACACCGGCGACCCAGAGGACAGACTGCGAGGTCGGGTGGAGTCTTTCTTCGGAGCGAGGTCGCCTCGCCCGAAGGCGACGGAAGTCGAACGCGACACCGCCCGCAATTTCACTCTCTCCCGGCCCTCCGAAGTCGAACTGAACCACGCGAGCGGTACGGTCGTCGAGGCAACTGATTCCGTGGCCTGTTAAGCCGAGACTTAACGGCAGTGTGGCCGTGGAGCGGGAGGCTGGCTTCAGGAGCGGGAGGCGGTATCCTTCGGCTGCGCCCTCCCAACGATTCATCGCCGTGGGAACACTGGTCGGTCCGACTATCAGTCCGGAGAACGTGGTCGCTTCTTCCCCAGAAACCATCTCGACTCTGGACCGGGCGGTTCCTTCAAGGATTCGACAAGTCCCCTTACCGAGCCCCTCCGCGCCCAGTCTTCCGAGAACCGCTGTGTCGGTAAGCGTCCCGGGTCACCTGCGGCCATTAGCAATGCGGTGCGTTATCTAAGTCCCGGTACCCCCTTCGGTCAATCGGAGCTGCCCGATACCGGCCACGGTGGTACGAAACGTTCCGTGGGTACCCAACCCATGACGCTTCCCCCCGTTTGGGTGTCTTGGTCAGCGGTTCCGTTCGCCACGAACGAAGAGAACCATTCCCGCGAACAAGAACGCGACCGAAAGCGCGAGGGAGATCGCGAGGTCAATGAACGGGTCGTAAAGGACGACCTGTCCGTACGTCGGGGTTCCCCGGTAGAACGCCCCGCGCACGAGGTCCACAAGGTAGGTGAGCGGCATCAGACGTACCAGGACGTAGAGGGCGCCGCTCGAGCTACGGATCGGGACGATCGCCCCGGAGAGGAACATCTGTGGGAACATCGTCAGAATCGCGGCTTGGTCCACGGCCTTTGGGTTCGTGCCAAAGAGACCGCTCAGGAGCACCCCGAAGGCGCCGCCCATCAGGCAGCAAACAGGAGAAACGAGCAGGATGACGCCGATAAGGGTCAGAGTGATCGGGACCCCGATCACGAACGCGACGAGGAACAGCGCCGGCAAACAGATCAGGCCGGTCACCCCGCCTCCAAGGATCTTGCCGAGGAAGATGGAACCCCTCGACGTCGGCGAGACGAAGATCTCCTGCGTGAATCCAGTCTCACGCTCCTGGACGAGCGAGGTTACGCTCATCAACGTGAACTGCATCAACAGGCAAGCGGCCATCCCAAGAAGGGCGAACTGGAGATAGTCGAACCCCAACCCCCCTCCGAGGTTCTGGCCGATGGTCCCAGCGAGGATTCCCAGGAACGCCACGGGGAAGAAGACGGCGAAAGTCACGGTGTTCTTCCAGTCGCGGAAGAGCCGGAGGACATCCCTCGCGGCGACGGCCAAGACGACGTTGGCCTCCTTCGCGGGCGACGCGGTCATGATGCCACTTCCCCCCCGTCGCCATCCGTCACGAGACCGACGTACGCCTCCTCGAGGGTGGGCATGTGTATTCGCAGCACCGACAGAGGGACCCGAATGCGGGAGAGGATGGTCTGGGGAGTGTCCTCGGTGAACGAAACCTTGAGACTTCCATCTTCCGCGACCTCCGGGTGGAAGTCGGTCAGCTCACTCCTCAGCGAGGCATGGTCCGGGGCATCCAGAATGACGTACCTTGCCGTCATCGTGGCCTTCATGCTCTCTGGGGAACCCAGGAAGAGGATCCGCCCATGACGCACGAGCGCGATCCGGTCGGCGGCCTCGGCCTCCTCGATGTAGTGGGTCGTTAGGAATATCGTCGTCCCCTCCTCGCGCTGGACGCGCCTCAGGTGCGTCCAGAGCGACTGGCGACTGACCGCGTCCAGCCCCAGTGTGGGCTCGTCGAGGAAGAGGACCTTCGGTCGGTGCATCAACGTGCGAAGGACCTCGAGCTTGCGCTTCATCCCTCCCGAAAACCCGCGCACCAGCCGGAACATGTCCGGTCCGAGCCCAAGAATCGACGAGAGTTCCGCCACCCGCTTGCGGTAGGACGCCGGCATCAGCCGGTAGCTGGGGCGGTACCCGTAGGCTCCGTAGAGGGCGACGTGGAACCGAACGTTCTCCTCAGCGGTCAGATGCTCATCCAGGCTAGGTTGTTGGAAGATGATCCCGATGTTCTCGCGAATCTCCCGAGCCTGACTGTCCAGGTCGTGCCCCGCGATCCGGACGACGCCGGATGTCTTCGCCAACGCGGTGGTCAGGATGGAGATCGTGGTGGTCTTCCCCGCCCCGTTGGGTCCGAGGAACGCGAAGAGTTCCCCCGGGTACACGTCGAGGTCGATCCCGTCGACGGCCGCTGTGGGAGCATGACGGTAGCGCTTGACCAGGCCCTCGACGTGGATGACCGGGTCAGGCCGGGCTTGAACATCGGTCATAGCTTATTTATGTTAATGTAACCTAACAATGATAATTACGTTTATCTCCCGACGCGTCTTCACCCGGGACGCCGGGGGACTGCATGCGCCAAAGGACCGCTCGAAAACGACCCAATGTCACTCCCGATGCGGTCGTGAGGGCCGCCTTGGAGATCCTCGATGCCGAAGGGCTCGAGGGAGTCACATTTCGTGCTGTGGCCTCGAAGCTGGGGATCCAAGCTCCTGCCCTCTACTGGCACTTCGAGAACAAGAGGGACCTCATGGACGACCTCGCCCAGGCGATCCTCATCGAGGGCGGAGTGGATGCGATTCAACCTCCTTCTAAGGCCGGGGATTGGAAGGTGTGGCTAGGACAAACGGCCCATACCCTTCGCAAAGCTCTGGTAGCCCACCGCGACGGAGGGAGGGTCGTGGCCGGAGCATCGTTCCTTCGCGCGAAGGCCCTCGCCAAGATTGGCATAACGTCGACCAAAGTCCTCAAAGAGGCCGGGTTCGGATTGGTGGAGGCGAGCTTAGCGACGGCAACGGTGGTCGACTATGTTTGGGGTTTTGTCATTGAGGAACAGGAGGGCAGGGGACCGGAACCCTCGGGCGCAAATGCGACAGGCGTGAACAGAACCTCTGGTCCTGGCGAGGAGCTCCTAGGGGAGGTGTTTGGCGTCGACCCGCCGGTGGTCAATCTTTTTCGAGAGATCATGAAGGAGCTAAACAAGCTCAGTGACGTCCAGCTATTCGACTGGGGGCTACAGGTTGTCTTGGAGGGATTGACCTCCATGAGGAAGAGCGGCCGACGCGCCGCGGTCGGACCTGCCGTCTAGTTTTCGCCCAGAGAGTTCCTCACCGTCGTTCATGGAACGCGTGCGGCCGCCCCTAACGCGCGGGTTGAATCGTTCGGGGGGGCCTATTTCAGCGTATTGACCCTTGTCTAACAGGCGTGTCTTCT
Organism: Thermoplasmata archaeon; assembly: GCA_050011075.1. GTDB lineage: Archaea > Thermoplasmatota > Thermoplasmata > Lutacidiplasmatales > UBA184 > Lutacidiplasma. Next base: position 17,446 of record JBEKJT010000012.1, on the reverse strand, counting down.
AACCACTCCATTCCCCGAACGCATTCCAGCCCCGCCTGATTCATTTCGGACCGTTCTCGATCGGCCGAACGAATCCAGTAGGCAAACTAGTTGGGCGGATTCCTCCGCGCCTATCGCCCTAGACCTATCTCGCCCGCGTCCGAGACCGGTGAGGATCGGCAGAGGGGCGGTCTGCACGATCGGTCGCCGATCTGCTCCGCCCGAGTGAGAAGCACGATGCTTCTCTGGAACGACCGGGGTACGGCAAACGGAGAAGGCTCGAACGGTCCGAGGTCCTTCTAGCTCTGAGGTGCTTTGCCGTTATGCGTCCCAACGGCCGGCAACGGTAGACCCTGCCGTCAGCCGAACCCGGTTGACATTCTACTCGAGTTCCCTGTCCGCCCGTTGCTGCTGCTCCGCTCTCTTATCGTAGGGATAGGTAATCTCCAGTTCACCGGCGACGCTCAGCGTGGCGATCTGATCCTTACTGAGCGACCAGCCCGTCGAGCCCAGATTCTCGGCAAGCTGATCGAGGCTCCGCACGCCGATGATGGGTGCGGTAACGGCGGCTTGGCACAGGAGCCAATTGAGGGACACCTGTGCCATCGTCTTGCCGGTTTCCTGAGCGACCGCTTGGACCGCCCGGACGATGCGGTTCGCGCGGTCGTTTTCGAACCGACTCGCATAGAATTCGATGTCCTTGGCGTCCGCGATCCGGGTTCCGCTCGGGGCATTTCGGATCCCGTTCGTGTACTTCCCTGACAGGAATCCGCCCGCGAGGGGGCTCCAGGGAAGCACCGCAATGTTCTCGGCCAGGCACATCGGAATGAGCTCGAATTCGGTAGCCCTCGCATGCAGGCTGTATTGGGGTTGGAGACTGACGGGTTCGTGCCAGCCTCGTGACCGGCACAGCTGGAGGGCCTTCTCGAACTGCCAAGCCCGGTAATTGCTCACGCCCACGTACCGAACGAGTCCGTCCTCCACAAGAGTGTTCAAGGTACCATAGGTCTCCTCCAGAGGTGTCAGGGGATCCCAGGCATGGACCTGCAGTAGATCGATGTAGTCCGTCTGCAACCGGTGCAGACTTTCGTTCACGGCATGGAACAGGTGCTTTCGCGTTAGCCCGACGCTGTTCGCGCCATCGGTCGTTCGGAACCGCGCCTTGGTCGCGAGTACGATCTTCTGCCGGTCCCGATGGGCAAGCCACTGGCCGATGATCTCCTCGGACTTGCCGGACGAGTAGACGTTGGAGGAGTCCAGAAAGTTGCCTCCCGCCTCGACATATCGGTCCAACATTCGGTGACTGGACTCCTCATCGACCTGCCAGCTGAATGTCATCGTTCCCAGGCAGAGTTCACTTACCAGAACACCGGTCCGACCCAGCTTCTTCAATTTCATGATCTCCCGTAGGCTTCTCGGATAATCACCCTTCTCGCGCCGGGATTGAGTTTCTCGACTTCACCGGCCTTACGGGCTCCCAAGGTGCGTCCGACGTTCGATCGAACGGCCGGGACGGTCCGGCCGAATCGAACCGTGGGAGCCCCCGGGTCGATTCGGCTGTGCCACGAAAGCGAGGGTCTATCAACTCATGTCATCGTGACTTACGATGTGGTGAAGTTCTGGGGTCGATCGTCTCGACCGATCTTCGCGGGTGGTGTCAGCGCGGGCCACCAACGGCGTCTTTGGAGTATCCTCCTCGTATTGACGATTGTCGTCATCACACTCATCCCTGCGACCGTGGCCGCTTCGACCGTGGTCGTTGCCATCCCAACGAAGACCAGTTACACGGATTCCACGGTGGATTTGGGCGGTCCGCTGGTCCTCGTCCATTTGGGGCCCTCCGACGCGGTTGTTCCCGGTTCGCAACCTATGGGCTCGCCCGGCCCTTCCCCGTTGAACCTCCTCATCACTTTGCAGCTCTCGAACCAGTCCGAGCTCGACACGCTCCTGGTCCAGCTCTCGGATTCCTCCTCCGCGCAGTACCATCGATACCTCTCAGCGGCGCAGTTCGACGCGCGGTTCAGCCCTGCCGTCGCAACGTGGTCCGGGGTCGTTGCCTATCTGCAAGGATTCAACGGCACCAACCTCACAACCACTGCGGATCGCGTATCGATCGCCTTCGATGCGACCCCCCGGGCCATCGACGAGATGTTCCACACGTCGATTGAGAAGTTCGCGGTCGATGGAGTGGACTACGAAGCCCCCCGGTCCGCGCCCGAGCTCCCTGCGCGCGTGAACGCGGTGGTCGCGGGGGTCGAGGGGCTCAGCACGTACTCGCAACACGAGATCCACACCGCTAGCGGGAGGCTCAGCGGTCCGTCTCAGCGACCGATCTTGCCGGCCCATCGCACTCCCATCATGCCCCAGGGCTACCTGCCTCCCGCATCGTACGACGGTACCCAGTTCGAATACGCCCCGGATTTCCAGGTCGCCTACGATGAGCAATCGCTCTTCCAGCAGTACGGATACCCGACCAATGCGACCGTCGCTACGATCCTGTGGTCTGGATCGTACCTGGGTACCGCCGAAACCGCGTGCGGATCCTCGCTTTCGGACGGTCACGACGTGGGTCCATGGGTTCCCGCGGACATTTACGATTTCTACAACGAGACGTTTCCGTCGGGAGAACCCCACTCTGCCCTGACGGCGGTCCCCATCGATGGCGCGGCGGGACCAGGGTGCCTCGCCTCGTACGACACCTCGGGGGCGGTCTTCGAGAATACGCTCGACCTCGAAATGGTGGGGTCGACCGCGCCGGGGGCGCACATCTACAATGTCTATGGACCGGTTCCTTCGGAAGCTGACCTCGACCAGGCGTTCGCCACGATCCTCAGTCCTCCCACGTCACTTCCCCCCGCGGTCCAGTCGGGCCTGGACAACGTCACGACGATCTCGAACTCGTGGGGCGGCTCCGATACTTTTGACCCTAGCTGGAACTCGAGCCTCGCGCAGGCCCAGGCACGGGGGCTCAGCGTGCTGGCCAGCTCGGGGGACTCGGATGATAATGCTGCAAGTTCGAAGTACGCCGGCACCACCGTCGAGTTCCCGTCCTCGATGGCGTACGATACCTACGGCACGTCAGCCATCGGTGGAACGACGGTCGACCTCAACCCGACGACCCTCCAACTGGAGAGTCAGGTCGTGTGGAACATCTCGGCGGCCGACACCGGCGACGGAGGACCCGCCGGGTCGACCGGTGGAGTCAGCCACGTATTCGCAGAACCTTCCTGGCAGCTGGGCACCGAAGCTAACTCCGTACTGCATGGAGCGGGACGTGGAGTACCGGACATTTCGGGGATTGCTAACAACACCCTGCTAACGATCACAATAGACGGCATCCAGTATAGGGCGACGAACGCCAGCAGTGGCCATCCGTTCTATTATGCATGGGGGACGAGCATCGCATCGCCTCTGACCGCGGGCATGGTCGCGGAGATCGACCACGTTCTAGTGTCTGCAGGAAACCCGCTGCTCGGCTTCCTGAACCCCGTGCTGTACTCGGTAGCGAACCACCAGTATGCCGTTCTTCCGTCGAACAGCACCGGGATCGGCGCGATCCCTACAGGTCCCTACGCCTATTCCCTCCCGACGACCCCGTTCTTTGACGTCACCGCGGGTTCGAACTATCTCTACCCGGCCAAGTCCGCGTACGATCTCGTGACGGGCTGGGGGTCGCTGGACGCGTACAATTACACGATGTACGTTCTCGAGGTCTCATCCGCCGGGGTCCTCGGGCATCTTGCGGGCGTCCAGGATCGGGTCGATCTCACCGGATTGAAGGTCTCCTCCGCAGGCGTGTCCTACAACGCCTCGACACAACAGAACTTCTTCCTCGCGAACAGCCTAGGCGCTCCGGTCTACTGGGTCCAGAACGTTGTCTACATCTCAGGCCAGCCGGGAGCCTGGCAGATGTGGTTCACCGGTTGGGTGGTCTTCCCGTTCTACGCGGCCTACCCCTCGCTCACGGTCTACGAGTACAATGTGCCCTCGAACACTCTCGACGAGGCAACCCCAGTGGACTTCAACTTCACCACCCAACTCACCTCCCCCGGAGCCCTTGGAGCCCAGGTCGAATTCTCGTTCGGAGTAGCCGGGACGAGCACTCTGACCCTGCCGGTGCCCGGGGCATCGTTCCTGATCGGCAGCCTCAACTACAGCTACTCGTGGCAAGGGACGACCTACACGAACGGCGGCCCGGCTTTCTCCCCCGGAGAAGGCTTCCTCTCCCCCCAATTCGGGCTGGTGGGTGGACCGAGCGGCGGGCTCGGGGAGTTCCAGCCACCGACCGCCGGGACCCTCTCGGCATGGGTGGAACCTTCGGGCTCTGGGACCTACTTGCCGGCGGCGACCCAAACCTTCGGTCTCTCCACCACCCAGACCGGCGAGGAGGCCAGCAACCTGGTCTTCACGCAATCCAGCGGAAACGGCTGGTCCATCACTACCACATCGGGCAGCCAGACGCAGGGCGTGCTTTGCTACGAACTGCCCTATGAGGTCAAGTTCTCGGAATCGGGGCTTCCGACCTCGACGAGTTGGTCGGTGACCCTGAACGGGGTCGAGCAGAGCTCGACGACCTCGACGATCGTGTTCTCGGAGACGAATGGGTTCCTTGCCTACACCCTCGGGGACGTTGCGGGCTGGCACCAGTCCACGCTGCCGTATCACGGGATCATCACCGTGAACGACGCCTCGCTGACGGAGCCAACGCTCGTCTTCACCCCTGTGACGTATCCCGTGGCCTTCTCCGAAAGTGGGCTCCCGAGCGGAGCGAGATGGTACGTCAACTTCACGTCGGGTCCGACCGGGTTCAGCTTGCCGAAACGGAGCGCCCTTGCGGGTGCACAGATCTCGGCGAGCTTGGTCAATGGAACCTACGGGTACAGCGCCGCGACGAACGACGAGGATTTTGGTACAACGGTGGGAAACCATCTCACGCAATCGGACGGCATGCCCCCCTCGGTGACGGTCACGTTCTATTTTGCCTACGACCTCACCTTCTCGGAGACGGGCTTGCCGGCCGGGACCAGCTGGTCGGTCGCGTTGGATGGCACACTGACCGGCTCGACGACGAGTACCATCACTCTCTCCGAGCCGAACGCGACGCATTCGTACGCGATCACGGACATCTCCGGCTGGCATCAGGCGACACTTCCCTACACAGGATCGGTAAAGGTTCAAGGTTCTGCGGTCACGGAACCTACTCTCGTGTTCGCGCAGGTCACCTACAACGTGACCTTCACTCAGGCCGGCCTGCCGTCCGGCACCGAGTGGTGGGTGAATCTGACGAGCGGGCCGTCGTTCAACGCCACGGCCAGATCCCTCTCGTTCACCGAGTCGAACGGCACGTACAACTTCGATGTCGCGACGTCGGACAAGCAGTATACGCCGGTATCGGCGAACGGTTCGTTCGGAGTGAATGGGTCGTTGGCGAGCGAATCAGCCACGTTCGTTCCGGTGACGTACTCGGTGACCTTCCGGGAATCCGGGCTTCCCTCCGGGACGAGCTGGTCGGTCACGATGGGGGGGACTCGAGTCAATTCGACCACGAGTACCGTCACTCTGAACGAGCCCAACGGTACTCATCCGTACGCGATCACCGACATCGCCGGCTGGCACGAGACGACCCTGGCCTATGCGGGGTCAGTGACGGTCACCGGAGCCCCGGTTCCGGAGCCCACGCTCGTGTTCACGCAGGTCACCTACGGCGTCGCCTTCACGGAGGCTGGCTTACCCTCCGGCGCGAAGTGGTGGGTGAACTTCACCGACGGACAGAGCTTCAACGCTACGAGTTCGACCCTGACGTTTTCCGAACCGAACGGGACGTACTCCTATTCCGCCGTTGCCCGGGGGTACTCGAATCAGACGGCCGCTCTGGTCGTCCACGGAGAAAGCCCGGCGCCGGTGGCCGTGAGCTTCGCTTCAAAATCCGCACGCGCCGCGGGTCTTCCGGCACTCGACTACGTCATCCTCGGCGTCGTGGTCGCCGTGGCCGCGTTAGGGATAGCCGCGGTCCTAGTCCGCCGTCGGCGAAAGGCTCCTCCCAGGATTCCCGTCGGCGCCACGACGAGCGCTCCTCCCCCTCGATTCTAGACCCGAAGTCGCGTCGATCGATGTCGGCTCCCTCGCCGGTGACATCGACGACTTGTCGCGGGCATCCCGGCGCTCTGCCGAATCTCGATCCTGTGGGTTCACGGGAACGTCACCCAGATTCGTCAAGCGCGGTCATCCCCGCGAAATCCCGATTGGTTCGTCGCCGGACCGAGCTACCGGACGGTCGCACAGCAGCGGATCCGGGTCTAGTTCGCCGAAGGAGCGGCGTGGGTCAAGTCGGCCGCGATCATCAATCGGCGAGGGTCGTAGCGTTCCGCGAGGGCCCCCGCGAACACGCCGATCGTCAGGGTGGGAATGAACTCGACGATCCCGAGTAAGGTGAGGTAGAGCGGTCGGTGGGCTGAGGAGTAGATGAGCCACTCGATCACGACGTTGGCCACGTAGTAACCGCTCGCCGAAGCGACCGCTCCGGTCCAGAGGAGGGTGAAGTTCCGATTGCGCAGGAGCCGGTGTAACCCGCCCCCCCACGGTTCGGATTCCGCCATGGGGCGCTACGTCGCTCGTCCGGGATTCCGGGTTTGTCATTTACCGCAAAACCCCCGGGGAGCGGCCGCCCTCGAGAAACGTCGGCACGCCCGGGAGGAAAAGCCCTTGACGGACTCGGGATCACAAGACCCCATCCGAAACCGCGGGTTCGGACAGGAGCTCTCGCCGCCGCCGACCGTTGGCGACCGCCGGAAAAGAGTAAACGGGGGCGATCGATGTAGTTCGCGCCTCCGAGGCGCCACGGTGCAACCGGACCGCTCCGAACCGAGCTCGTTACCTACCGGCGAAGTGAGCTGCGACCACCTTCCGGGGCCCGCGCTCCTCGAATTCGAGCTCGCGCGTCGGAACATTTCGCACCCCGCCTCGGTCATCGACCAGCTGTTCGAGAACAGCCGGGACAGCTGGCGGTTCCTCCAGTCCGAATCCGGGAACCGCGTACTGTGGCGGGAAGAGGGAGCGGACCGCTTTCGGTACTCGATCGTGATCGCGAAGAAGAGGGTCACTAGCGCCATCGACGTTCGTCGAGAGTCCCCGTCCGTGTTGCGGACCCACGGTCATGTGTACGGGCCGAGGAGACTGGACTGCGCGATCCATCGCTACTCCGTCGCGGCGCAGGCGGAGCTTGGCGAGCTGGGGGAACGAGTCGAGATCCGGTCGACCAGCCGGATCTTCCGATTCTACCGGCGCAGCATGCTGCGCGATGCGGTCAAGGCCGCGAATCGACAGCTCGACGAACTCATGCAGGTCTTGTAGGCTGCGACAGTCCGGCGCGGCGGGAACTACCCGCCGGCCTTCGGGATCGCGGAAGGCCGCACGCTGTATCACCAACGGCGCGAGTAACGACGCGAACCCCCCTGGGAGGAAGAGGGCGGTGCCTGCCGTCGATCATCCCGTCCTCCGCTTCGGCGGCCGCCGCCGGAGCGAGGTCGTTGTCCACGGTACTCGTCACGGCGTCTTCCGCGGTCGCCCGAGCCCTCGGACGATCGCGGCGGGGCGGGAGCATCGTAGTCAAAATCCGGAATTCGCGAGCGGGGAACGGGGAAGCCCAGCAGCCTCTCGATCCGGGCGAGGTCCGAGAGTTCCTCCGGGGAGACCAGGGTGTACGCATCCCCGCGTCGCTGCGCGCGCGCGGTGCGACCCACTCGATGCACGTAGGCTTCGGGCTCGTGCGGTACGTCGAAGTTCACCACGTGAGAGACGCCTTCCACGTCGATGCCCCGGGCGGCGATGTCGGTCGCGACCAGGACCCGGTGCGAACCGCCGCGGAACCCTTCGAGAGCACGCTGCCGCTGGCTCTGACTGCGATTCCCGTGAATGACCCCTGCCTCGATTCCCCACTGCTGGAGCTGCCTCGCGAGTCGGTCGGCGCGGTGCTTTGTGCGGGCAAAGACCAGGACGCTCGTCATCGTCTCGTCCCGCAGAAGCTCGCGGAGGAGTGCCGCCTTGCGGTGGCCGGGGACGGGAAGTGCAAGGTGCGACACTCCGACGGCGGCGACGATGGTCGGGTCCACGTGGACCATCCGAGGGTCGACGAGGAAGTCCCGCGAGAGCTTGACGACCTCGGGGGGCATCGTCGCCGAGAAGAGCATCGTCTGGCGTTGGCGCGGGAGCGTATTCAGGATTCGGCGCACGTCGGGCAGAAAGCCCATGTCGAGCATCCGGTCGGCCTCGTCCAGAACCAGGATTCGAAGCGACCGGAAATCGACGTGGCCGCGCTCCATGTGGTCTAGGAGGCGCCCGGGGGTCGCGACGATGATCTCGGCGCCGCCCCGAAGGGCGCGGGTCTGTTCGTCCATCCCGACGCCGCCGTAGACCGCGGCGCCGCGGCGGCGCGTGTAGTGGCCGAGCTTCTTCAGGAATCCCTCGGCTTGGACCGCGAGCTCGCGCGTCGGAGTCAAGACCAGCGCATAGATCTTACCGGGAGGAAGTTCGAGGGTCCGTTCGAGGATGGGAAGGAGAAACGCGGCCGTCTTCCCCGTCCCGGTCTGGGCCGTCGCCACGATGTCGCGGCCGAGGACCGCGTCGGGGATCGCCCGGCTCTGGATCGGGGTCGCGGAGTGGTACCCCATTTCTTTCACTCCCCGACGGAGGGTGGCGTGGAGCGGGAGGTCGTCGAAATGGACGGATGCTTCCTCGGGAGGGTCCCGACGGGGCTCGTGTTCGGTCGTGGTGACCCTCTAGGGGCCCGCCGAGCCCTCTTAAGCATGGCCCTGCGGCGTGCCCGGGCAAGACCCGCGTCGCCGGAGCACGCCCTTTCGAGGGTTCAGGGGGTCGGGTCGTGACCGGGGGGAGCGAGCTCCCATCCGACGACGTCGGACAATGGAACGAACCCGATCCGCTCGAGGATCGGACGACTCGTGTTCACCAGCGCCTCCACCATGAGGTATTTCGCCCCGCGATCCCGAGACCACACCGCGCGCTCCGCCACCAGGGCACGGTAGAGTCCGAGGCCGCGAGACGGAGGGACGGTTCCTCCGCCCCAGATCCCCGCGAACGACCTACCGGGCGCTCGCTCGACCCTTCCTGCCGCGACCGGAGCGCCGTCCCGATACGCGACATAGGCCCCGACGTCGGGGTTCCCGAGTCGCCCTTCGAGCATTCTCCGGGCGAACGAGCCATCTCGGCCGAACGCGGCATGTTCGACGGTCTCGAAGTCGTCGAGCCCGGAAGGGGTCGTGATCCGACGTATCTCAACGCCCGGAGGAAGGGGTGGTGCCCGGAGGGGCTCGGCCAGGTCGAAGACCATGAGGGTTTCTGTAGGCTTGGGCACGTAACCGGCCTCCGCGAGCAGGCGCGAGAGCACGGGGGGTTCGTCGTGCGCGTAGACCTTCCACTCGAGCAACTGGCCCCGCCTCCGGAACTCGGCGGTCTGTTCGGCCACCCCCGAGGCGGCCTCGGCCGCGGTGAAATGCGAGTACACGATGCAATGGTCGTCCCGGCCGATCAGTCTCACGACCGACCCCTGTCGATCGACCCGATACCCTTCGTCGGCGACCGGGTCTCGGCGCATTTCGAAGTCAAAGAGCGCAAGGACTGCGATTCGGTCCACGGTGAGGAGCAACCCTCCCCGCTGATAACAGAATCTTAGGGCCTGAACGCGCCTCTGTCGATTCGGACCCGTCCGTCCGGACCGGGTCAGCCTCCGCACCGAAACCGGGGGAGACGATGGCGACTCCCGCGGACCGAGAAGGGACCCGACCTACGGCGACTCCTCGGGCAGGACTCGGAAGCTGATGTACATCCGGTTCCAGCTGTTGATCGAGACGACCGTCCAGGTCAGCACGGTGAGCTCGGCTTCGGAGAAGTGCTCCCGCGTCGCTTGGTAGAGCGGGTCGGGGACACCTCCGTGAGCGATCCGGGTCACCGCCTCTGCCCACGCAAGGGCGGCGCGCTCCCGGGGCGAGTACTCCGGCGAGTCTCGCCAGCTGGCGAGGACCATCAGTCGGTGCGGGGTCTCCCCGAGGTCGACCGCCTTCCGGGTGTGCGCGTGAAGGCAGACCGCGCATCGATTGATCTGGGACGCGCGGACTCGAACAAGTTCGAGGAGCTTCGGGTCAAGCCCGCTCTTGCGGATCGCCCGGTCCACGCCGAGCAACGCCTGGTAGATCTCGGGTTCCGCGGTCCGAAAGTCGAACCGGGTCTTGAGGTCGGTCGGCGGAACGGCGTTCCCCTGCGAAGTCGGTGGAGCAGACGCGGGCATGGTGGTTCCGACACGCTCTCATCGTTAAAGGTCGACGCGACCCGACCTTCCGAGAATCCGCGCTCTTGAAGGGTACCGTCGTCTGTGCGACCACGATGGAACCGGCCGACGACTCGACGGCGGAGGAGTTCGCCGCCAGCCTTCCGGACCACCCGTTCACGTTCGGGGCTCGCAGCCTCCTCCAGCGGGGCGTCGGGAAGGCGTGGGTCAGGGGTTCCGCATCCCACCCCACCGCTGCGGTCGTGGCGGCCCCCTGGCTCGCGTCCGAGCCCATGGCGTTCGGTTCTGACCCCGAGGAGATCTGGACCATCCTTTGTCGGATTCCCGGTTGGGAATGTGTGCATCTTGCGACGGGCGTCGCTCCCCGCTTGGCCGCGGTGGTCGAGCGAGAGCTCCGGACCCCGACCCGGCTCTACGAGGACGTTTACTACGTGCTCGACCGGCCCCCGGTCCGTCAGGATCATCCCTCGGTACGCCGACTCACCGAAGGGGACCTCGGGATGGTCGAACGTGCGTCCGCGCCGCTCCGACCGAACGGGTTCCTCTCGACCCTCGCGGCCTTGACCGGGGGCGTCGCGGCGGGGGGCGTCGTGGAGGGCGAGCTCGTCTCCTGCTTTTCGATGTCCGTTTCCTCCGAGAGCTACGCCGACGTCGGCGGACATACGCTCGAGCCCTGGAGGAATCGGGGGCTCGGCAGCGCCGCGGGATTCCTGGTGGCCCGTGAGGTCCAGTCCCGGGGACTGACCCCCGTCTGGAGAACGGGGGAGGACAACTTCCGCTCGCAGCACGTGGCCGAGAAGCTCGGGTTTCGCGAGTACGGCCGGCAGACCTACGTGATCGTACCGATCTTCCAGAAGCCGCCCGGGTACCGGGTCGAAAGCGCCGGAGATTCGGAGTAACGGTCGACCCGTTAGCCCGCTCGAGAGGATGGCCCCGAACGGGCAGGGACAATCTTGGCGGGGTACGCCGGGCCGGTTCCGTGGGGATCGAATCCAGAAACGGAAAGACGTTTCGATTACCTTAGATAAAGTCGCTCGCTCGACACCCCGGCTCGGACCTGTGTCCGACGAAGGCTCCCGGTTCGATATCGCCGCGCTCGGCGTGCTGGGGGCGTTCTTTATCCTTCTCAACGCTGGCGTCGACCTCTATGCTGCCGCGGTCGGAGGGAGCTACTCCGCACCTCTTGCGTTCTCCAACGACTTCGTCGGCCTTGGGCTGGCCAATGCACTGATCGCGTTGTCGCTAGTGCTCTTCGTGCGCTTTTACAGCATTGCGAAAGACCAGACGGCCCGGGGAACGTGGTGTCTCCTCGTGACGGTCTTCGCTGCGTTCTCGCTCTGGTCCGGGGGAGGATTCCTGGTCGGCTTCGTGCTGTCCTTTACCGCCGGGGCGATCGGGATCATCCTGACCTCTTCGTCACCGACGCCGCCCTTCTTCGCGTTGCCCACACCCGTGCCCTCCCCATCTCCAAACCCAATGCCAGACCCGGGGATTGCCTCCGCGAACGGGGCACCGACCGCAGCACCGCCGACGCTGCCACCCCCCCTTTCGGGAGTGGTCTGGTACTGCCGACGGTGCGAGTGTGATAATCCGACGGACAGCCGGACTTGTCGTCACTGCGGCACGCGCTCGCCGGCCCCCTCGTGAGAACCGATTCGACCGTTCCGACCAGCCTATTCGAGGTAGGCCTTCAACGGAGCCCAGTAGTGGTCCTTCCACCCCCGGGCGAGATGTCCTACGTGCTCGGTCGACACCTTCGAGTGAGTGAACTTGAGGCGCGTGCCGGTCGGTGTCGCGGAGAGCTCGTAGCGCACGATCGACGCGTGCCCCGGGGGCCAGGTCTTCTCGGCCGGTACCCACGCCTGGACGATCCTCTTCCCCCTCACGAGCTCGAGGTTTGTCCCGTGGATGTAGCCGTCCCAGGCCGAGAATTTCCCGCCCACCTTGGGGCTGATTCGGGCCGAAGCACCGGTAAAACCGACGTGCCCCTTTGTGGTCATCAGAGCGTCGTACACGGCATTCGGCGGGGCGCGGATCGTTACGGATTGGCGGATCGTTCCGGTCTTCATTACAACCGTCCAGCCCGGGGTCCGATGAACTCGGAGTCGATAAACCCACTCTACGCGGTCCCAGGCCGGTGCGGACTTCACCCCCTACGTGATTCCCGACTCGATTCTCGGAAGTGGTCCTCGCGGTCGGACGTGTCCACGTTCCGTCGTCCTTCGATCCGTTCCCAGGGTGCATCCGCAGGGTTTTCCGAGCGACCCCCTATCGGATGCTCATGGCAGCATCCCCTCCTCCTGCTCCGAAGACAGAGCTCGACCGTCTGCCTCCGATGACCCACTACATGTTTGGCCTTTTCCGACGGCCGCCTCACCGTCCCCCCTTGAGTTCGGAAGAAGGCGACCGGATCCAGGAAGCCCATCTCGCTCACCTACGCAGTCTGCGGGAGTCGGGGGAGCTGATCGCCGCCGGCCCGCTCGAAGAGGACACCGACCTACGGGGCATACTGATATTCCGCAGCGACTCGGTTGTGAAGGTCCGCGAACTCATGAAGCCGGACCCTGCCCTTCAACGCGGCGTCCTCCTCCTCGACCTCTACCGATGGTTCGCTCCCGCCGGCCTCCAGGTCGCCGGAGATGTTCCGGCGACGCCGGTCCTCACGTTCGAGACGGACTGAACGTGGCCCCTGGCCATCGGGATCCATCGGTCGGGCCCCGGGCGCTACCTACCGAACCGCGGCCCGTGCATCAGCCGCACCTAAACCCGTACAGGCCGAGACCGGTTCGACCGATGGGTTCGGACCTCCTCCGGGAGGCCCAGGCCGCGAGCGCAGTGCACAGCTCACCGCCCGGACCATGGTCGGCGATCGCGACCGCTCCTTTCGGGAGCCGGCGGTCGAGACCGAAGAACTCCTCCCGTGTCTTCCGGTCCTCGTGCGGCACGTCGTAGACGAATAGGTCGATCCGTTCCAGGTCGTCCGCGAGGAGTGGAATGACGTCCTTCTTATCCCCGATCCTCAGGTCCCAACGACCACGAAGCCTCTCGGGGACGGCCCATCCGGAGTATCGTCCCGGCGGTATCGCCCAGGACGGAGCATGCGATCGAGGGCCGGACGACGAGGTCGTGGGGGTTCGCTTGGGGCGATCGATGGAGTGGAGCGTGCCGCGGTTGTTCCGCTCGAGCGCCTGGAGCAGGTAGGCTGACGAAACGCCCGAGGAGACCCCAACCTCGACCACGTGTCGGGGGCGTAGGATCCGTGCGATCGCGTACAGTTCGAGCGGAGCGTCGATCTCGATGTACGACGATCGTCCTGCCCGTCGATGTTCCCGTGCCAGATGTGCGAAGAGCCGGCTCTCTCCTGAGGCCTCGGCCACGGCGTGTCTCGCGAGCGTGGGTTCGCACGCCGCGAGGGCGGCGACCCAGTTCGGATCGGGGTCTTTCTCGGGACGCATCGCGGTCCTCAATCCCCTGTCTCAGTGGGGGTCGTCGAGGTTCTCCGGATTTCCCACCCAGTCCTGGGCTCGCTCGACCTTCGGACGAACCTTCTGGATCCGAGCGTAGGCTTGTTCGAGGGTCAACTTCTCGGAACGGTGCAGGTACCACGCCCCGGCAAGCGGAGAGCGGCGGACCCCGTGGCCGCAGAAGACGAGCACCGGGTCGCCTTTCGACCGGGCGGTCTTCACCGCATAGGCCAGCTGGTCCAGGTGGGACACGATCGCCCGATCGGTCGCATCGTCGTAGATGGGGATGTGGGTCGCCGTCGGCATATCGTCCGGGGCCTCATCGAGGACGCAGAACCGGGCGCCTTCGAACCGGAGGGCATCGTTCCATCCTCCGACGAACACCCCGGGCGCGATCTCCGAGGGTCCGTTCGGTCTCGGGGGCGCCTTGCGGGGTCGCGATTTCGCGCGCGTAGGGGACATGAGGGCGTGGAAGGACCTCCGGATTATGAAGGGCGATGCTTCTGGAAAGTTAAGGCCATATCATATAATCCCTCGGATCCGAGAGAACCCTCTAAAGCCGGTGCGTCGTCCGGTCGACCATGCGCGTGGCGCCTACGGTGGTCCTGAGCCCCGAAGAACGGACCCAGCTCCACCGGTGGTCCCATCGAAAGGCCGGCGGGGACTTTCGCGCCCTGCGCGCCCGCATCGTCCTCGGGGCCGCGAGCGGGCTCCAGGACTTGGAGATCGGCCGGTCGCTGGGCGTGAGCCGCCTCACCGCGGCCCGCTGGCGACGCCGTTTCCTTTCGCTCCGACTGCGGGGGATCGACCAGCACTCTCTCCCCCGGATCGCCTCGAGCCGAATCCCGGAGGATCGGGTCCGGGCGATCGTTCGAGCCGCGATGGCGCGCGACCCCGACCTGAACCGCCCGTGGAGCACGCGGAGTCTCGCCCGAGCGATGGGAGTAAGCCACACGACCGTCCGCCGAGTCTGGGAATCGTACCGAGTACGACCGGTCCGTTTCGAGGTTTGGCCCACCCGCCCCGACCCCCAGCGCCCGCTTGTGCCGGTCGACGTCATGGGTATCTACCTACGGCCACCCGACTATGCGTTCGCCTTCTCCCTCGGCCTACCGGAGGGGGAGACACCCGACTCCTCGGTTCCGGTTCGATCGATCGAGACGATCCCGCCAAGCCTCCGCCCGTTGGTCCGGGAATGGGCCGTCCCCATCGATCCGTCTCGGGAAAACCGGCTTCAAGGATGGCTCCGTTTCCTGGCCGCGCTGGGCCCGCTCGGGCGTGCCGGAACCGACCTCGGCTTGGTCGCATGTGCGCCCGGGTTGACCTCGGCTCCCGAGCTCCGTCGGTGGCGCACGACCCATCCCGCCGTCCGGTTCGATGCGTCTGAGAATCCGGACGAGTGGCGCGCCCGACTGCCGATGGTCTTCAGCGCGATCGGTCGGGGGACCCGATCGCGGAATTTTGGGTCTCGGGGAGAGCTTGCCCGAGCGATTCGACTCTTCCTCGCCGGGTACGCCGTAACCTCCGGACCTTTCCAATGGGTCGCCTCGACCGAGGAAGTTTCAAGGGGAGAGGCCGGGTTCCGGTTACGCTACGACCTGAGCGTTACAGGTCACCCTGGGTTCAAGTGGCCCGCGGACGGTGACCGAACCGTGCCGAAGCCGAACGCCTCCGACCCCCGTGCCCGGGAGATGGCCCGGGTCGTCCTTCGAAAGTCGCTGCGACTGAGGAAGGACGAGCGGGTCACGATCGAAAGCTGGTCAGAGACCCTCGAGTACGCCAACGCCTTCGTGCTCGAGGCGTTGCGTCTCGGAGCGCGGCCGATCCTGCTGTACCAGGACGAGCCGACGTACTGGGCCGCCGCGAGCGAGGTCCGGGCCTCGAACCTCGCCCGCCTCGGGGAGCACCAGCGAGCGGCGATGGCACGGAGCGACGTTTTCGTCAGTTTCTTCGGCCCGAGCGACCGCGAACGATTCCACGCGCTTCCGCGAGCCACGATATTGAAGCTCAGCGAGTACCGGGACGCGCTCTACCGTGCGGCCGCGAAGACGGGCGCCCGGGCCGTTCAGATTGCACTTGGCCGGGCCTCCGAAGCGTCGGCCCGAATGTACGGTGTCGACCTCGCCCGCTGGCGGGACGAGCTGATCGACGGCACCCTGGTCGACCCGGACGAGTTGCATCGTAGAGCCGCTCCGATCTCAGATCGATTCAAGAAAGGCCGGACGCTCGAGGTCCGCCATCCGAACGGAACCGAGCTGCGTCTGGGCCTCCGTCACCGTACCCCATCGGTTTCGGACGGGCGAGTCACCAAGGCCAGGACCCGGGGGAGCTGGGACCTCGTCCAACTCCCCGCAGGCGTCGTGATGACCGCGCTGGACGAACGGGTCGGGGAGGGAACGTTCCAGTCCAACGTGGCGAATTCGGTCGGGGTCATGGACACCATCGGTGATGTGGTCGGGGGTCGGTGGACCTTCGTGAGCGGCCGATTGACCCGGTTCACCTACGAACAGGGACAGGACCTCTTTGGCCAGAGCTACGGTCGGGCAGGCGCGGGGAGGGAGCGACCCGGGGTGCTCTCGATTGGCCTCAACGAGCGCCTTGACCGAGCGCCGCTCCTCCAGGACCAGGCCTACGGAGCCGTGACTCTGCAGCTAGGCCGGAACAGCCACTTCGGGGGGTCCATCGCGACCGACTGGTGGGCGTGGCTGATCCTGCGAGGCGCCGACCTTGCGATCGACGGCGAGCCCGTCCTCCGCGGGGGGAAGCTGGCCCTCTGAGGCGGGAACATCGCGCCGCACCCACCGACGCGTTCCCCCCTTCCGGTCCGCCGAACGAGAACTGGGAGCCCGCGTGGACCCGCCCGCTCCGCGGTCAGGTCGCCGTAGTGGCCGGTGGGACCCGGGGCGCGGGACGCGCCATCGCCGTTTCCCTCGGTCTCGCGGGCGCGACCGTCTATGTCACGGGGCGCAGCATTCGGGGTCGGCCCGCCACCAAGGGTCGGCCCGAAACGATCGACGAGACGGCCGAGATGATCCGCGGGTTGGGAGGTACCGCTACGGCCGTTCGGGTAGACCACACCGACGAATCGCAGGTCCGGCGCCTCTTCGATCTCATCCGCAGGCAGCACAAGGGTCGTCTCGATATCCTGGTCAACGACATCTGAGGCGGCGAAGCCCTGGTCGAATGGGGGACGGCCCCTTGGGAGATGTCCTGGAAGCTCGGCCGTGCGCTCCTCGAACGTGCGGTCTTCACCCACCTCATCACTTCCCGCTACGGGGTTCCACTCATGGTCCGACGACGACGGGGCGTCGTCTTCGAGATCACCGATGGGGACCACCAGATGTACCGCGGCAGCCTCTACTACGACCTCGTCAAGGTCACGGTCGTCCGGAGGGCGCTCGCCCTCCATGAGGAATTCGAGGAAGCGAAGCTTGCGCACCTGAGCGCGATCGCGCTCACGCCCGGGTTCTTGCGTTCCGAATTCATGCTCGACCGGTTGGCGTGACCGAAGCGAATTGGAGGGACGCGATAGGAAAGGGAGGTCACGGCCATTTCTCCGCGTCGGAAACACCGGTACTACCCCGGACGCGCGGTGGTGGCGATCGCGAGCGACCCCAACCTTCACCGCAAGTCGGGCCACGTCCTGGGATCGTGGACCGCCGTCCACGAGTACGGGTTCACCGACGTCAACGGCACGAAGCCGGAC
>JBEKJT010000011.1:0-24200 GCA_050011075.1 Thermoplasmata archaeon | reverse complement strand
AGCACCAGGAGCGGCGGCTGGTGCAGGAAGGCTGCGATGAGCAGGACCTTCTGCCGCGTCCCGTTCGAGAGGGTCAGGATCGGCTCCTCGAACTCCTCTTCGAGGCGGAAGGCGGTGACGTAGCTTCGGGCCCGTTCGGAGGCGACCGCCCGGTCGAGGTGACGCACGCTCGCCACGAACTCGAGGAACTCGCGCGGCGTGAGGGCGTCGTACAGGAGCGAGGTCTCGGGCACGTAGCCGACCTGCGCCCTGACGCGGAGGCCGTCCGTCCCGGCGTCAAGGCCGAAGACGCGCACCCGACCGCCCGCCGGGCGCACCAGCCCGACGACCGACTTGATCGTGCTCGTCTTGCCCGCACCGTTCGACCCGAGCAGTCCGTAGATCTCGCCCGGGCGCACGGAGAACGTGAGGTGGTCGACCGCGACCCGCCCCCCGTAGCGCACCGTCAGGTCCTCGATGCTGAGGGGAGCCGCGCCCGCCATCGCAGTACCATCGTCCGGGCCGGAGTATAAACCGGCCGGGTCCGCGCTAGCGCGGCCGCACGAGTGGGAAGAGGATGATCTCCTTGATCGAGGAGATTCCGAGGAGCGCCATCAGCACACGGTCGACGCCGAAGCCCACGCCGGTCGTCGGCGGGAACCCGTAGCGCAGCGCCTCCACGAAGTCGCCGTCGTACGCGTAGCGGTCGTCCCCCCGCTCGCCCAGCTGATCGCGGAACCGTTGCTCCTGTTCGTCGGGGTCGGTCAGCTCCGTGTAGGCGTTCGCGAGCTCGAAGCCGGGGGCGAAGATCTCGAAGCGCTCGACGCGGCCGGGCTTCGACCGGTGGCGCTTCGCGAGCGGGGTGGTCGCGACCGGGAAGTCAACGACGAACGTTACGCGGTCGATCGACGGCTCGACGTAGTGCTCGAAGAGCTTGTCGAGAAAGGTCCCCGACGACGAGTTGTCCGGGACCGTGGAGCCCGCGCCGCGGGCGAGCGTGCGCAGCTCGTCCCGGCTCTTCGAAAGGAGGTCCATGATCCCGGCGCGACGCTCGAGCTCCTCGACGAAATCGAGGGTGGCGAACGGCGGCCGGAACGCCGCGGCCGCCCGGGCGACCGCCGGGTCGTGAGGCAGGAGCTCGGGGGCCCGTCGGCCGAGCCGGTCGAACAGCCCTTCCATGAGCCGACGCATGTCGTGGTAGTCTGCGTACGCCCAGTACGCCTCGAGCTCGGTGAACTCGGGCGAGTGGGTCGAGTCGAGGTCCTCGTTACGGAACGTCTTGCCGATCTCGTAGACCCGTTCGAGGCCGCCGACGATGAGGCGCTTCAGCGGAAGCTCCTGGGCGATCCGCAGCTGGACGTCCGCGTCTAGGTAGTTCGAGTGCGTGACGAACGGCGCGGCCGCCGCGCCCCCGGCGACCGGGCCGAGGACGGGGGTCTCCACCTCGAGGAACCCGGCGTCGTCGAAGTACTCCCGGATCTCGCGCAGGAGGAGCGTGCGTGCGCGGAAACGCGCCCGGCTCTCGGGGGATGAAAGCAGGTCGACGTAGCGGCGACGGATCCGCTCCTCCACGTCGGTAAGGCCGTGGAACTTCTCGGGGGGCGGGGCGATCGCCTTCGCGAGCAAGGTGAGGGCCCGGACGACCAGGGACGGTTCGCCGCGGCGAGAGACCGCCGCGACCCCGTCCGCTCCGACCAGGTCGCCGGGGTCGAGGTCGGAGAGCCATTGTCGGTATGCCGGCTCCCCGAGCTCGTCGACCCGCAAGAGGAGCTGGAGCTCCCCCGCGAGGTCCTCGAGGTCGGCGAACGCGGTGCGACCGTGCTGTCGGATCGCGCGGAGCCGACCGGCGACACGGTAGGAATGGGCCGTGTCGTCCTCGCCCGGTTTCAGCTGGGCGCATGCCGCGCGCACCGCATCGGTCCCCCCGCGCTCCGGGAACGAATACGGGTAGGGCTCGCGGCCCTCCGCGCGCCAGCGGGCGACCTTTTCCCGTCGCTCGCGCTCGAGCGCGTTCTCCGCGGGCATCGACCTCGGGCGAGGTGGCTGGAGGTAGAAAACGGCTCGCGTGCGGCGGTACGTTAGTGCGCCGCGGCCTCGAGCGAGAACCGCTCGACCCCGCCGGGTCGGAACAGGGCGAGATGCTCGGGCACCGCCGCATCCTTTCCCGCAGGCCGGGCGGCCTCGTGCAGCAGGAGGAACGTGCCGAGGAAGAACTCGGCCGCCGCATCGCCGCCGCCGATCCCGTAGCTCACGTAGTCGGAGAAGTAGACGTGCACCTGGGCCGAGTGGCGCCGGCGCAGCGCATCGAGGAACTTCGCGAGGTCCTCGGGACCCTTGCGTTCGAGCTCCTCGAGGAGGTCCCGGAGGATCGGACGCTGGCTGATGCCCGCGAGGCCGTCGTAAGCGAGGTAGACCGCGGGGCGTGGTTCGAGCGCGACCACATCGAGCCGCAGCACGCCTTCGACCGGTTTCGTGCGCATGGCGAGCCGCCTACCCGACCCGTGTTAAGAAGCCTTCGGGCCGGAAGGGTGGCCCCCTCCGGCCCTCGAAAGGGGTTCGTCTAGTGGTCGTGCCCGCCGGGCCCACCGGGAGGCGGGCTCGACTTCTTCGAGGCGATGATGTCGTCGATCCGCAGGAGCATGGTCGCGACCTCGGCCGCCGAGCTCAGCGCCTGGCGCTTGACGCGCAGCGGCTCGATGACCCGGAGCTTCCACATGTCCGTGGCCTTGCCGTCCGCGAGGTTGAGCCCGACGTTCTTGTTCGCGTTGGGTCCGTCATGGGCGCTGCGGAGCTCGATCAGGACGTTGATCGAGTCGTAACCGCCGTTCTCGGCGAGGGCCCACGGGATCGATTCGAGCGACTGGGCGAACGCTTCGACCGCGAGCTGTTCGCGGCCGCCGACGGTGCCGGCCCACTTGCGGAGCTTGACTGCGAGGTCGATCTCGGTCGCCCCGCCGCCGGGACAGACGACGCCGTCCTCGAGCACGCTGCCGACGACCTTGAGGGCGTCCTGAAGCGAGCGCTCGACCTCCTGGGTGACGTGTTCCGTTCCGCCCCGGATCAGGATCGATACCGAGCGCGGGTTCGAGCAGCCGGTAACGTAGGTCATCTTGTCGTCGCCGACCCGGCGCTCGTCGACCTTCGCGGCCGTCCCGAGGTCGCTCGCGCTGAGTTCCTTGATGCCGGTCACGATCTTGCCACCCGTCGCGCGGGCGAGCTTCTGCATGTCCGACTCCTTGACCTGCTTCACCGCGTAGACGCCTTCCTTCGCGAGGTAGTGCAGCACGACGTCGTCGATCCCCTTCTGGCAGACGACGACGTTCGCGCCGACCGCCGTGACCGCGGTGGCCATCTGGCGGAACGTCTTGTCCTCCTCGTCGAGGAAGCTCTGGATCTGGGCCGGATTCTTGATGTTGATCTTGCTCTCGATCTCGGTCTTCTTGACCTCGAGGGCCGAGTTCAGGAGGGCGATCTTCGCGCCCACGACCTCCCCCGGCATGCGCGGGTGACCCCGCTCCTTGTCGAGGACGATCCCGTCGATGAGCTCGGTGTCCGAGATCTGGCCGCCGTGCCGCTTCTCGACCTTGATCTGGTCGACGTCGCAGACGGTCTTGCCGCCATGGCTCTCCGCGACCCGCTGGACCGCCTTGACCGCGATCTTCGCGAGTCCCTCCCGGGAGCCGCCGACGCCCTTCGAGCCCATCGCGGTCATCGCGCAGTCGATGAGGACTCCCTCGTCCTCGGCCTTCACGGGGATCCCGATCTCGGTGTCGAGGAGCCGTCGAGCCTCCTGGACCGCGAGCTGGAAGCCGCGGGTGATGACGGTCGGATGGACGTTCTGCTCGAGCAAAGACTCCGAGCGCTTCAGTAGCTCTCCGGCGATCACGACCGCCGTGGTCGTGCCGTCGCCGCACTGCTGGTCCTGGGTCTTCGCGACCTCGACCAGCATCTTCGCGGCCGGATGCTCGACGTCGACCTCCTTGAGGATCGTGACGCCGTCGTTCGTGATCGTGATGTCGCCCATCGAATCGACCAGCATCTTGTCCATCCCGCGCGGACCGAGGGTGGTCCGCACCGCATCGGCGATCGCACGGGCGGCCGCGATGTTGTTCGACGTGGCGCTCTTGTCGCGTGTCCGCTCGGTCCCTTCCTTCAGGACGAGGATTTGTGTACCCTGAAGCATATTGTCACCGACAGCGGAAAAATTGCTCTTCTATATAAAGGTAGTCACGTCACCCGGCCGGTGAGTGTATCCGCTGCCGGGAAGGATCGTTCTGCCGGTCCATCGTTACTTTCCCGGCGGCCGGCTGTCGCCCCCCGCCGTCCGAGAGCCGGTGATTCTCAGACCTCCGGCGGGGCCGCTGGGGTCGTCCGGGACTTACCGATGGGCCGCCGAAGTTAATCCCCGGGACCGCCCATGGGCTCTCGGGAACGAGGTGGCGATGGTCTACTTCGTCATCATCCGGGGTCCCTTGGGGGTGGGGAAGACCACCGTCTCCGAGCGGTTGGCTAAGGAGATCGGCGCCGAGTATCTCTCCATCGACCGGATCCTCGACGACCACGGCCTCTGGGAGGAGGGTCTCCTCTCGGAGTTCCTACAGGCGAACGCGATCGCGGTCGAGCGCGGCGAGAGGTCCTTGGCGAGGGGGGTCCCCGTCGTCTTCGACGGGAACTTCTACTGGAAGTCCCAGATCGAGGATCTGATCGGGCGGCTCCCGTACCGGCACTTCGAGTTCACGCTGCGGGCGCCGCTCGAGCTCTGCATCGAGCGGGACGGTTACCGGGGCGTTCCGCACGGGCCGGAGGCGGCGCGCGAGGTGTATGCCAAGTCCACCGCGTTCGACTGGGGGGTCGAGATCGACGCGACCCGTCCCCTGGAGACGATTGTCGGCGAGATCCGCTCGCAGCTAAGGTAAACGTCAGAGGGAGCGAGGCTCAGCCGGCGTGGGGCTCCGGCCCTTGCTTCGTCCGTTTCGGCGGAGGTCGGGCGGGCACGCCCGGGTCGGAGGGAGCACCGGGCTTCCCCCACCCCCGTTGGGCGAGGATCTCCGCGAGGGCGAAGTAGGCCTCCGGCGGCAGGGCTTCGGGTCGGAGCCGGCGCCAGTCCGCCGGCCACCCGGATTCCTGGGCCACCCGGTCCGCCTCCCGATCGGGCGCGAGCCGGGGTAGGAGGTTCCCGAGCTGCTTGCGGCGCGACGAGAACAGCACCTGGACCTGATGTTCCAACGCCGGAACGGAGGATACGGGCAGCGGGCCGGTGCGAGCGACGTGGACCGCGAGGCGGCTCTCGACCTCGGGGCGGGGAACGAAGGCGTCCGCCGGGACCGGACGGAACAGCTCGACCGAACCGTACAGCTGGGCGATGATCGAGAGCCGTCCGTACTGCTTCGACCCCGGGCCCGCCGCGATCCTCTCGGCGACCTCCCGCTGGACGAGGAAGACGATGCGAGGGACCCGCGCGGCGAAGAGTCGCAAGAGGATCGGGGTCGCCACCGAGTACGGCAGGTTTCCCACGACGCAGTCCGCGGGGGGGAGCTCCACCTCGAGCGCATCGGCTTCCAGGAGGCGGATCCGGTCGCCGAACGTGACCCGGAGGAACGCGGCGAGTCGGGCGTCGCGCTCGATGACCGTGAGGGGCCCCAAGCCCCGTCTCACGATCGCGGCCGTGAGGATTCCGAGCCCCCCGCCGACCTCGACGATCGGTCGGCCGGGCTCGACCCCCACCAGGGCCGCTTCCGCGTCCGCGACGAACGGGTCCGCGAGGAACGACTGGCCCCACGCTTTGGACGGGGCGATCCCGAGGGTCTGGAGCGTGCGGCGGACGTCGTCCGGGCGGTCCGGGACCGCGGCGATCCCCGGTGGGGAGGCCGGGTCACGGGGCGACGAAGAGTCGGTACTTGTCCTCAACACCGCTCAATTCCCGTTCAATCCGTCCGACGATCAACCGTTCCGGGCTCTTCAAGTGCAGCCGGGACTCGATCTCCTCGAAGCTTTGGAACGGCGCGCGCTTACGCTCCGCTACGATCTGCTGCATCGTCTTCTTGCCGATCCCAGGGAGTAGCTCGAGCAGGTGGAACCGACGGGAGACCGCCGGCGACTCGTTGAAGAACCGCAGGTAGCGGGACTCGTTCGCCTTCACGACCGCCGCGAGGGCGGTCGTCAGCTCGGTGCGGGCCGAGACCGTGAGCTCGTCAAACCCGATGCGGCGACGGACGTGGTCGATCGGCGGGGGGACCCCCGCGATCGGGAGGAGCGCCACGCGGGTTCCCGGTACGAGCGTCGCCCCCGGCCGCGCGACGAGCTCGAAGAGCTTCAGTTCGGTCTCCCCGATCGCCAGCGCCAGCGGCTCCCGATGGAATCCCCGTTCGGTCTGCCGACCGGTCGGCAGATAGTCGAGGATGTACGCGTAGTTCTCCACGGGACCCCCGCAGGCTCATCGGTGATGTGCCACGATCTCGAGGAGGCGGGTGACCTGCTCCTCGTCCAGGGCGACCCGTTCCTTGGAGAACAGGAGGCGGACCTCTTCGGGGTACTGGGGTAGCGTGTCGGCGATCTTGACGGCGACCGCGGCGTCGACGAACGGCAACGTCCGCAGCTCCGCGATCAGCTTGTCGGTCGCCTCGCTCGTCAGCCGGGCGAACCCTTCCGCATGCTGGAGCGCGAGCGCGGCCTCTCGCGGCAGGGTCCGGTGGGTGGCCTCCTCGGTCAGGAGGTCCTTCACCTTCGCGACCGGCACCGGCTCAGGCATGGTCGGACCCGGCCTCCTTCACGGGGATCAAGTGGATCGGGTTCGCGATGAGCTCCTTGCGCTTGTTCCCGTCGACGAACTCGACGAGGTAGGCCCGGCCGCGCTTTCCCACGACGGTGCACGTGCGGCCCTGGTACCGGGGGTGGGGCTGGCCGTGGGGGTCGGACGGCTCGATGCGCACCGAGACCTTCTGGCCGACTTCGAACTCCCGGAGGAACCGGGTGACGGGCGGGAGCCCGCGCTCGCGGACCTCCTTCGTGAACGTGCCTCGGGATCGGGAACGGAATCCCTTCGAACTCTTGACCATCTACGCCTCCGTATCGTGGATCTCCATTACGTCGAGGAATTCGACCTTCAGCGGCGCCCCGACAAGGCTTGCCAGGCTCGGTTCGGTGCGTCCGCCATCTCCTTCCACCCACTCCTTGATGTAGGTACCGGCCTCGGTCCTCAGTTCGAGCGTGAACCGTCCCTCCGCCGCCTCCACGACGTGCGCGGCGACGACCCGACGCGTTCGGACGCGGTCGGATCGGCGATGCGCGACGCGGGTGGGCGTGCGCTGGGCGATCGCTCGGCCCACGGCGACGGTCAGGGCCTCATTAACCTTTGCCAGGGAGGTATCCCCGAGTACGCCGACGCGGTAGCTCTTCTCGGGGGACGATTCCTTCACTCGGACGACCTCGCCGGCCTCGCAGGAGACGAGGTCGAGCACCTCGACCCGGCCGGCGGCCGTCCGGGTGAGCTCCTCGGAGAGCCGGCCGAGGTCGACCGAACGGACCTTGGGCCGCAGAAGCTCGAGGACGAACGGTCGTCCGCGTCCCAGCATCCGGGCGTCGATGTCCTCGCGGCCCATCCCGTGAAAGCGGGTTCCTTCGGCTTGGGTGGCGACCACGAATGGCGCGGCGACGATCTCCTCGACGCTGGTCGAGTACGTCTTCCCGGTCCCCTCGCACGCCGTGCAGCCGAGGCCCCGGCAGCGGCGGCACGGCCACCGGGTCTGGGGGAGCGTCCGGTCGAGCTTGCGGTAGCGGCCGAGAAGATATACGGAAAGAACCGTGAGCTCCACGAGCCCGACCGGGAGGTCGGCGAGGAAGACGATGTCGGGACGGTCGGGGCCGCCGGACGCGCCCGTACGCTGCTCGACCCGCTTGCCCAGCTCCCGGTTGAACGCCGCGCGGGCGCTCTCCCCCCACTCCGTCCCCACTTCGGACCAGAGGGCCTCCTCGTGGGCGAGCCGCTCGGGGTCCCAACGGGAACCGCACGTGAAGCGGTGCCACTCGTACCCCTCGGCCGCCCGGACCACCCGGTCGACCCAGTTCGGCAGCCGGTCGAACTCACCGCCGCAGACCGAGCACTCGGCCGTCGGGGCCGGCGACCCCTCGCCGAGCGCGCGGCCCAGCCGCTCCGCCCTCTCCGGGTTCGTGAGTCCGTGGCCGAGCCGCCCGAACATCCGCCCGAAGCACTCGGGACAGAGGGAGAGGGTACGGGCCCGACGGGCGCTCGCGAGCGCGGTCTCGGGGATGTCGAAGACGACCGGTACGGCCACGGCTCTCGGACCCGGGTCGGCCACTAAACCTCGTCGGGGGGCCTTCGACTCCCGCGCACACCTTTTACTGGGGCAGGAAGTGAGGGAACGGAGAAGCGAATGGCGTCGCTGACCGAGGCCGAGCTGACGCGGGCGATCGAACGAACCCTGGTCGCGCGAGGGAAGATGACCCAGCAGGAAGCGCGGCCCGTGGCCCGGATGGTCCTCGGCTACTTTGGGGCCGACGACAGCGTCCTCGACAACAAGCTCTCGAGCGAGGACCGGGACCGGTTCTACCAGCTCGAGGAGGAGGGCCTCTTGACGAGCGAGGAGGAGGACGCGACCGTCTCTCGCGGGAAGACCTGGCGAATCCATTACTGGCTGTTGCGCAAGGGCCGGATCCGCGACGTGGGGCAGAGCGGGGACGCGCCGCCGTCCGACGACGCGGAGTCCGTCTACCGTTCGATGGGGGAGTCGGTCTGGAAGCGCCGGGCCGAAGAGCCCCGGTCCGGTGGCGGCTAGTCCCGCCTCCGGCTACTGCGAGCGCGGGGGCCGCGGTGCCGTCGGCGGGCCGCCGGGCCGGAAGCGCGCCGAGCCCTTGAGGAGCGCAGGATAGTCCGAGGACTGGATCACGTCCCGCACGTGCTCGATCGCCCAGAAGGCGAACGCGATCGCCGCGAGGAGCGCGAGGATGCTGGCGGCGTTCACCGCGAGGCTGGGGAGACTGAGGAGAACGAAGATCGTAGCGAGGGAGGCGAGCGCGTTGAACGACGCGTGCATCCCGACCGCGAGAAGGTAGTAGCTCCCCGACCCCGGGCCCGGGACCCGGAACTTGCTCCGCGCGTAGCCGTAACCGAACATGCCGGTCGAGCTGCCGTGCAGGACCACGCTCGAAACGCTGCGGACGAGGATGAGGACGAGCCCGGCGGCGAGGCCCCCGGTGAAGTACGCGCCGGCCCCGTAGAGGAACGTCTCGAAGAACCCGAAGCCGAGCCCGACCGACGCGCCGAAGACCGGACCGTCGGCGAGGATCGCGATGCGGCTGCGGTTCGCCGCCACGCCCGAGGCCTTGAGGGCCTCTTCGATGAACGGCGCGATCACGAGGACGAGGAAGAACGTCCCGGCGGTGGAATTCCCGTTCAGGAAGAGGAACTCCGGTCCGGGATAGGTCTGGCTGACCGCCGTTCCGAGCTCGACGATGATCACTTCGAGGACGGCGGCGGTGATCGTCGCGAAGATCGCGCCGTAGGCGAACGCGCGCAGGAGCGGTCCCCAGCCCTCCGTGCGGTAGCGTTCCGTGCGACGGACCCACGAGAGGTAGAGGAGCGCCGGTATGAGCGACGCGAGGACGAGGATGACGAAGTCCACCGCGTCGGTGACCGCGCTCATGGGTGCGAGGTGAGGGCCGGGTAACGGTAGAAGCCTTCGCCCGTCTTCCGCCCGAGCTTCTTCGCCGCGACCATCGTGCGCAGGATCGGGCACGCCCGGTAGCGGCTGTCGCGGAAGCCGTCCCAGAGGACGTCAAGGATCGCGAGGGCCGTGTCGATCCCGACCAGGTCGACGAGCTCGAACGGACCCATCGGGTGGTGGAACCCGAGCCGATACGCCGTGTCGATGTCCTCCTTGGTCGCGACCCCCTCGTAGAGCATCCACGCGGCCTCGTTGACGAGCACCGCGAGCGCCCGGGTCGTGACGAAGCCCGGGGTGTCCCGGGACGTCACGACCGTCTTGCCGAGGCTCGTGGCGAAGGCCCGCGCCGCCTCCACGACCTCCGGACGGGTCGTGTGGCCCGGGATGATCTCGACGAGCGGCATCTGGAGCACCGGATTGAAGAAGTGGATCCCGACGAGGCGGCTCGGGTCCGCCAGCTCCTGACCGATCGCGGTGATCGGGAGCGAAGAGGTGTTCGACGCGAGCAGGGCGGTCGGGTTCGCCGCGGCCTCGAGCTCGCGGAAGACGTTGCGCTTCAGCCCGAGGTCCTCGGGGGCGGCCTCGACGACGATCTGGGCCGAGTCGGCCCGGCGCAGGCCGATCGCGACCTCGATCCGACCGAGGGCCGCCTCCTTCTCCCCGGGGCCGATCTTCTGGCGCGCCGCCGCATGCTCGAGGGTGCGCGTGACGTTCGCGAGTCCCCGGCGGGCGAGCTCCTCCGTCACGTCTTCGAGCGTCACCGGATATCCGGCGAGGGCGCATTGGGCGGCGATCCCGCTGCCCATGATCCCGGCGCCGACCACGAAGACCCGCTTGAGGACGGAGGCCCGAGGGTCGCTCCCCGCCCCGGTCGCCCCGCTCATGAGACCTCCGCGGCCACCGGTGAGGCCCGCGCGATCTGGAGGAACTCGCACGCACGACACAGCTCGCCCGCCGCCGGGTCGCCGCAGGCACGGCAGAGGGACGGGTTTCCGACCGCGTCGGCCTTCAGCCAGCGCTCGACGAGGCGCTCGTGGGTCTTGAGCAGCGACTGTCGCGTACCGGGCTGAGCCTCCTCGAGCTGCCAGACGAGGTCGCGGTAGAGGTTGCGGGCCGCGCGACCGGCGTGCGGGCACTCGCCGTGGTCGAACTGGAGCCCCTTTAGGCGCGCGTAGAGATAGACCTCGCGTTCCGGGACCGTCGCGAGGGGGGCAATCCGGGGCACGAGCCCGGGCTGCCGGACCCGATGCGGGGCCATCCGGACGAGGCGGTCCAGGTCGCCTCGCACGAGGTTCATGAGCACCGTCTGGGCTAGGTCGTCGAGGTTGAAGCCGAGCACGAGCGCATCGGCGCCGACGTCGCGGGCAGCACGGTTGAGCAGGCGGCGGCGCCAGACTCCACAGAACGAGCACGGGACCGTGCCCGGGAGCTCCCGCGCGGTCCGGTCGATCGTCGTCCCGAGCTCCTCGGTCGCGCGCACGACGCGGTGCTCGACGCCCAGGCTCCGAGCGAGCGTCTCCGCGGCCGCGAGCGTGGCGGACCGGTAGTCCGCGATCCCCTCGTCGACGCTGATCGCGACCACGCGGACGGTCGGACGTCGGCGGAAGTACTCGCAGGAGAGCGCGAGCGCGGCGGAGGAGTCCTTGCCACCCGAGAGGGCCACCGCGACCGTTCCCCGTCCGAACCGGGGCAGCTGGCGGTGCATCTCCCGACGCATTCGGTCCTCGACGGAGGTGACGAAGTGGGCCGCGCAGGCGTGGGCGCCGCGGTACGGCTGGTCGACGACCGCGGGAGCGTCGCAGGAGGAGCAGTGCACGTAGCCGCTAACCCGCCGCGGCTATTTGAGGGCGGAGCGACGCCGGACCTTCCACTGCGCACATACGATTATTAGGCAAACTCCGGCCAGCAGGTTCCGATGGCCTCCTCTGCAGCGGTCCCCCGCGGTCCGGGAACTCCTCGGCGGAGTCGCGACAACGATCCGGACCCCGAGCCGACGCAGCCGTACGACACCACCGGGCTCGTGACCCGCTTCCAGCGGATGCTCCAGGCCCAGGAGCGGAGCCCGTGCACGGTGAAACAGTACGGTCACATCGCCCGCACGTTCCTCTCGTTCGCCCAGAAGCCGCTCGAGGAGGTGACCCTGCACGACCTCGAGGCGTACCGGGAGTACCTCGTGCTTCAGCGTCACTACGCGAAGAACTCCGTCTACACGACCGTCCGGGGCCTCACCTGCCTGTTCCGCAGCTTCGGCTACTCGGTCGCGGACCAACTCGAACCGCCACGACGGCCCGAGCGGCTCCCGCGCTATCTCTCCGAGGAGGAGATGCACCGCCTCTTCGAGGCGGTCCGCGCGTCGCCGCGCGACAGCGCGATCGTCCACGTCCTTGCCTTCGCCGGCCTGCGCGTCGGGGAGCTCTGCCATCTCCAGCTCGAGGACCTCGAGTTCGAGCGGAACATCCTGCACGTTCGCTCGGGCAAGGGCGACAAGGACCGGGAGGTCGTGCTCGAGGACCGCACGCGGGCGGCGGTAGACCGCTACCTGACCGAGCGGACCCTGGCAGGAGAATCGGGCCTGCGACTCTTCCCGGTCGGGGCGGTCACGGTCGAGCGGGTCGTCCGGCGCGCCGCGCAGGCCGCGGGAATCCCCCGCCGGGTCACCCCGCACATGCTGCGCCACACGCTCGCGACCGCCCTGCTCTCCCGAGGCTGCGACATCCGCTACATCCAGAAGCTGCTCGGACATGCCTCGGTGGCGACGACCCAGATCTACACCCACGTCGACACCCAGGCGCTGCGGGACGCCTACCAGCGGGCGAAGCCTCAGTATTAACGCCCCGAGGATTCGGGGCCGGCCGTGCCGGCCGAACGCTGCGAGATGGTGATCCTCGGCGCGGGGATCACCGGGTGTGCCCTGGCCTATCACCTGGCCGAGCGCGCCGTTGGCCCGGTGGTCGTCTACGACCCCCGGACTCCCGCCGCCGGGGCCACCGGTCGCGCCGCGGGGATTGTCACGGACCAGCTGTGGAACTCCTGGGACGTCGAGGTCGCCCGAGAATCGAAGACGGAGTACGCCGCCCTCGCCGCCCGCTGGGACCCATCTGCCTACTCGGTGAACGGGTTCGCTCGATGGACCCGGGACCCGGTCGCCGAGCCGATCCTGTACGAAGCGCTCGACCGCCTCCGTCACTGGAAGGTGGAGGTGCGGCGGATGGAACCGGACGAGCTGGGACGCCTCATCCCATGGGGGCGATTCGACGACATCCGGGCCGCGATCGGCGGGACGACCGACGGGGTCGTCACCCCGAGCACGATGACCGAGATCTACGCCGAAGGCGCACGACAACGAGGGGTCGACCTTCGGCTCGGCGTCCCGTTCGACTCGCTCTCTCGGTCGAACGGTCGCTGGGAGCTCACCGCCGGCGGCACGACGCTGCGCGCGACGCGGGCAGTCGTTGCCGCGGGGGCCTGGTCGAAGAGCATCCTAAAGGGCGCCGGTCATCCGGTCCCGCTCACGCCGTACCGTACCCAGGCCGCGACCCTGCGTCCTCCCCGTCCGAGTCAGGAGCTCTTTCCCTCCGTCCACGACATCGACCTCGATGTGTACGTCCGTCCCGAATCGAACGGGCGGATCCTCGCCGGGAACGGGACGGAGAAGGTGGAGGCCGACCCGGAACGGTTCCAGCTCGGCGGGGACGAGCGGTTCATGGTCCATCTGGCCGAGAGCTTCGAGGAGCGGTTTCCCGGCTGGGCGGATGCGGAACTCGTTCGGGCTTGGGCCGGGGTCTGCGTGTCGACCCCCGACCGCCGTCCAATCGTCGGGCCCATCCCCGGCACGGAAGGCCTCTTCGTGGCCGCCGGGTTCAACGGTTTCGGGGTCATGCGCGCTTCGGGCGTCGCTCAGCGACTCGCCCGTGTGCTCGCGGTGGGCGAAGGTTCCTCCCACGAGCTCGACCTCCTCGCTCCCGTGCTCCCCGGTCGGTTTACCGGCCCGATCCGGCCGTTCCCGCCGCGGCCCGGGTTCACCCTCGAGGCCGGCGATGACCCTCGTTTCTGACGCCCTCGCCATCGCGAAGAGCGGAATTCGTGCGGCAGACCCTGCGGCCGCGGTCCGCCGGGAGTTTCGACGCGTCCCGGGGGGTTTCCGGGTGGGCGATCGAGCGGTCGGGGCCGACGGGGAGGGGACCTTGCACCTGGTTTCCCTCGGCAAAGCGGCGGGGGCGATGGCCGATGCCGCCGCCCGGATCGTTGGCCTTCGGGCGCAGGGGATCGCCATCACGCCCCACGGGTATCCTCCGCCCAGCTCCTCCATCCCGGTCGTCTTCGGAGACCACCCCGTTCCCCGGAACGCCAGCTTTCGGGCGGGCGCCTACCTTCTAGAGTACGTGCGGGATACACGACCGGCGGACGTTGTCGTATTCCTCCTCTCCGGCGGGGGGTCGGCGGTCGCGGAAGTTCCGGCCGACTCGCTCTCGCGGGGAGACCTCACGCGAACGACGGAACAGCTCCTCTCCTCGGGAGCCCCCATCGGTTCGATGAACGCTATCCGTCGACATTTGTCGGCCGTGAAGGGCGGCCGGCTCGCTCGCGCCACGTCCGCCGGCCGTTTCGCCACGGTCGCGGTCAGCGACGTGGTAGGGGACCCCCCCACGGACATCGCCTCGGGGCCCACGGTCGGCGACCCTACGACCTACGCCGACGCGATCGACGCGGCACGCCGGTACCACCTCTGGGGTCGCCTACCCCCGCGCGTGGTGCGGCACCTCGAGGCCGGCGCTCGCGGAGAGATTACGGAGACCCCGAAGCCGCGGGACCCCCGATTTCGCGGGGCCGGGTTCGTCCTAGGTGCGACTAACCGGACGGCCCTCAAAGCCGCGGCTCAAGAGGCGCGGAGCCGCGGATACGACACGCGGGTCCTCTCGAGCCGAAGCACGGGAGAGACGCAGCCGGTCGCCCGGGCCTTCGCCGGTCGGCTCGTCCGTGCGGGCGGGACCCGGCCTACCGCCCTTCTTTCGGGGGGAGAGACGACGGTGACCCTCGGTCCTCGCCCGGGCCGTGGGGGACGCAATCAGGAGTTCGCACTGGCGGCCGCGAGCGAGCTCGCGGGAGCGAACGCGCTCGTGCTCTCGCTCGGGACGGACGGGGTCGATGGACCGACCGACGCGGCCGGTGGCTGGACCGACGGGGCTACCCTCGAGAGGGCCCGGCGCCGGGGCATCTCTCTCGAGGTCGCCCTGCGGCGGCACGCGGCGTACGATGCGCTCGCGCGCCTCGGGAGCCTCGTGCGGACGGGTCCGACCGGGACGAACGTGATGGACCTCCACGTGGGGCTCCTCCAGCCTCCGGTCACTCCGGGTACGGCAGGAAGTAGTCGGCCCGGTGGGGCTCCCTCCAGTCGACGTAGACGGTCTTGAGCTGTAGGTAGTCCCGGACGCCCCAGACCGTCCCTTCGCCGGCGAGTCCGCTCTGGCGGAACCCGGCGTGGTACCCTTGCGGGGACTCGGGTCCGACCCGGTTCACGTACGTCTCCCCGAACCGGACCTCCCGGATCGCCTTCTCGGCGAGCGAGAGGTCCCGCGTGAAGACGTAGCTAGAGAGCCCGTAGCGGCTCGCGTTGGCCCGCGCGATCGCCTCATCCCAGTCGGCGTAGGTCAGGAGCGGGAGGACCGGGCCGAACACCTCCTCGCGGGCGACGGGATTCTCCTCGGTGACGTCGGAGAGCACGGTCGGGAGGTAGAACGCTCCGCGGGCGAGCGAAGGCTCCTTCGGCACGCCCCCTCCCGCAAGGACCTGGGCCCCGCCGTCGAGCGCCTTCGTGACGTCCCGGGCGACCGTGTCGCGGGCGCCCAACGAGTAGAGTGGTCCCATGTCCGTGGCCGGGCGAAGCCCGGGTCCGAGCCGGATCGATTTCACGAGCGCGGCGACCTTGGAGGCGAAGCGGTCGGCGACCGACCGCTCCACGTAGCAGCGCTCCGCGGCGATGCAGGCCTGCCCGGCGTTCCAGTACCGTGCCCAGACGGTCGCCCGGGCCGCCCAGTCGAGGTCGGCGTCCTTCCAGACCAGCACGGGGGCCTTGCCGCCGAGCTCGAGGAGACACTTGACGACGCCCGGAGCGGCGAGCCTCAGCACTTCGACCCCGCTCGCGGTCGAGCCGGTCAACGTGACCGTCGAGCACGCAGGATGCTGGACGAGGGCGGGACCCATCTCGGCGCCCGGTCCGGGGACCACGTTCACCGCGCCCGGAGGGAGCCCCGCGTCGCGCAGCACCTCCGCGATCAGGAGCGAGGAGAGCGGGGTGTTGCTCGACGGCTTCAGCACCATCGTGTTGCCTCCGAGGAGCGCCGGGGCGATCTTGCGCGTGACCGTAGCGGCCGGAAAGTTCCACGGAGTGATCGCCACGACCACGCCCCGGGGGAGCCAGAGGAGCCGGATCGTCTCTCCCGAGGGAAGGCCCGTGACCTCCTCCCCAGAGAGCGTTCGCGCGAACGCGGCGTAGTACTCGAGATTGTCGACCGCCCCGGCAACCTCGCTTCGACTTTCGAACAGCACCTTGCCCATCTCGCGGGTGATGAGCCGGGCGAGTTCCTCCGCGCGCCCGCGCAAGAGTTCGGCTGCGCGAAGGAGGATGCGAGCGCGGGCCGCCGCCCCGAGGGCCTCCCAGCATGGCTGGGCGCGAGCAGAGGACTCCATCGCGGCCCGGGCATCGTCCCGGGTCGCCTTCGCGACCGTTGCGACCACGGAACCGTCCGCCGGGTCGACGACCGGGGCGGTCGCGCGGCCTCCGACCGGCACGACCGCGTTGTCGAGGAAGATCCCGTGAACAGGCGGTGTCGCCATGCGACCCCGAGGGCGGATCCGCCTATACAGTTGGCCGTTCGCTCACTCGAGGTGGCGAATCCGTTCGAGCTTCTCGAGGAACTCGACACCCTCGCCGGTCGACATCGGCCTTCCGTCCTCGCGCGTCAGCGGGAGACCCGCGGCGGTGCATGCTTCGTTCGGGCTCTTTCCGTCGAGGAGGGCGCGGACAGCGCGCTGCTCTCGGCGGCTTAGGGTGAGGCCCTCGAGCTGGAACTCTTCGAACGCCTCGTAGGCGACCGGAGCCACGAGCCGAGCGAGCTTGGCCATCTCCGCCGCGTAGAGCCGTATCTCCTCCTGGGCGTGCGGGTCCAGTCGTAAGGAGAGGAAGTGGAACAGGTTGTAGAGGTTGATCTTCCAGTACCATTGAGTGTAGTAGGCGACGGGCAGCAGAAGGCGGGCCGTCTCCCGCGCGACGCCGGCCTCGAGTGCGCGGGTGTACGACGCGTAGGCCAGCTGGGAGACCTGGTCGAGGTCGGTGCGGAACCGGTCGACGACCTCGGCGGGCAGCGGGTCTCCCCTTCCCTGGCGGTTTCGGGTCGATTGATGTCGGACCTCTTCTACCGGGGGAACCTCGTAATCGTCTGGAACTATTGAATATCGTGCAGAATATTCATTCACAGAGGCAGTTCTGTGCCGAATCCACTGTCGAGCGACAAAGATCGGCAGGCGGACCAGGAACTTGTACTCGACCATCTCGAACGGCGTCGTGTGCCGGTGCCGCATCAGGTACCGAATGAGACCGCGATCGTCCCGGACAGACTTCGTACCCTGGCCGTAGGACACCCGCGCGGCCTGGACGATCGCCGCGTCGTTCCCCATGTAGTCGACGAGCGCCACGAACCCGTGCGTCAGAACGGGGTGCTGGACCCCGATCTCCCGGTCCGCCTCCGGAACCGTCACGCGTCGCATCGGCGCGGAACCGTCCGCCACGACCCGGGGACGGACGGGTCCAAGATAAAGGCCGCGAAGGGGGAGTGAAACGGAGCGGCAAAAACCTAAGTCCGACCACCCGCTCGATGTCGGCGGAGGGGAACGGCACGGATCGGATCTTTATCGGGATCGCGTGGCCGTACGCCAACGGGCCGTTCCACATCGGACACCTCGCCGGCGCGTACCTGCCCGGGGAGGTCTTCGCCCGGTACCACCGGCTGCGGGGTCACGAGGTGTTGATGGTATCGGGGTCCGACATGCACGGCACCCCGACCCTGGTCACGGCCGAGAAGGAGGGGGTCACGCCGCTCGCGGTCGCGGAACGCTACCACGCGGTGAACAAGGCGGCCTTCGAGCGGCTCGGATTCTCGTTCGACCTGTTCGGCTCGACGCACACGGTCGTCCACGAGCGTACGGTCCAGGAGCTCTTCCTCGCGTTGCTCGAGCGCCGGTACATCGACCGACGTACGGAGGAGGGCGCGTACTGTCCGAAGCACCGTCGGTTCCTCCCCGACCGGTATCTCGTCGGGGTCTGCCCCCACTGCGGCTTCGAGAACGCCCGTGGTGATGAGTGCGACCGCTGCGGCCGTCCGGTCGAACCCCGCCAGCTCGGGCAACCGAAGTGCTCGCTCTGCGGGACCCCGGCCGAGTTCCGGCCCTCGGAACACTTCTACCTCGAGCTGGACCGCTTGCAGCCGCCGCTCACCGAGTACCTGCGCCGGCAGACGCATTGGCGGGCGGGCACGCTACGGGTCGCCGAGAACTTCCTCTCCGAGGGTCTCCACCCCACGACGATCACCCGGGACCTCGACTGGGGCGTGCCGATCCCGCTCGATGGTTACGAGTCGAAGCGCTTCTACGTGTGGTTCGACGCGGTCTCGGGCTACCTCTCCGCCTCCAAAGAGTGGGCGATCCGCTCGGGCCAGCCCGATAGGTGGCGCCGATTCTGGGACCTCACGGAGCCCGTGCGCGCGTACTACTTCGTGGGGAAGGACAACAAGTTCTTCCACACGATCATTTGGCCGGCGATGCTGCTCGGGGTGGGCGGGCTTCAACTTCCCTACGACGTCCCGGCCAACGAGTGGCTCCTCATCGAAGGCCGCAAGGTCTCGAAGTCGCGCACCCAGGACCAGAGCGCGTTCATCCCCTCGCTGCTCGAGCACTACCCACCGGACGTCATCCGGTTCTACGCGGCGCTTCTCGCGCCCCAGAACCACGACACCGAGTTCAACTGGGAGGAGTTCGATTCGGTTCGGGACGAGGTTCTGGCCAACCAGTACGGCAACCTCGCGCAGCGGGCCCTCGTCCTGACACGCGAACGCTACGGGGGGAAGATCCCCGCTCCCCCGCCCGGGTGGCGGGCCGACCTCACCGGAGGCGTGGGGGAGCACCTCAAGGCCGCCCACGCGCGGATCAGCGCGGAGTACGAGCTCGTCCATCTCAAGGAGGCGCTCGACCTCGCGCTCGAAGAGGTCCGGGAGGCGAACCGCCGGTTCCACGAGGCGCGACCCTGGCAGGCCGCGGAGCCCGAGCGGTCGGTCGCGGTCTTCGAGACACTGTGGAGGCTGAAAGCCCTCGCCACCTGGCTCGCCCCCGTGCTTCCGTTCTCGAGCGCCGAGGTGTTCCGGATGCTCGGGTTCCCGAACGAACCGTCTCGGGGCGATTGGGATCGGGCGCTCGACCCGCCTCCCGCCGAACAGCCGCTCGGCGAGATACGGCCTCTCTTCCCTCGCCCCGTCCCGGCCGCTCGACCGGAGACCGCGGCTCCTTTTCCCGCGGCCGCGTCTGAGGCTGGCCCACCACCTCTCGCGGTGCGCGCCGGGGTAGTGCGCAGCGTCGCGAACCATCCGTCGGCCGACAAGCTGTATGTCCTCGAGGTCGACGTCGGGGAGCGCGCGCCCCGGACCGTCGTCGCGGGGCTGCGTGCCTCCTACCCTCCCGAGGCCCTTCGGGGACGCGCGGTGGCGCTCCTGGCGAACCTCGCCCCCCGCACGATCCGACGGATGACCTCGCAGGGAATGGTGCTGGCCGCGGACGCCGGCGACCGGGCCGTCCTCGTCGAACCTCCCCCCGGCGTCGCCCCGGGAACGTTCATCGAGGGGACCGACGCCGGGGCTCGAACGATCTCCTACGAGGAGTTCGCGTCGATTCCGTTGCGGGTCGGTCGCGTGACCGGGCCCGACGTCCCCGGGTCATCCCGGGTCGACCTCGGGGACCGTGAGGTAGTGGTTTCCGGAGCGTGGTCGGTGGGAACGTGGGTGGTCCTGCGCCTTTCCACGGCAGAGGCCGACACGGGGGAGGTCATTCGGTTCGGGCCCGGGCAACCGGCCCACGTCAGGGAAGAGATCCCACTTGGAGCGAAGGTGCGATGACCTCCGAGGTCCGGCTCGACTTGCACGTCCACTCCCGCCACTCTCCGGACTCCCAGCTCACGCTCGACCAGATCGCGGGCAAGGTCCCGTATGCGGGGCTCCGAGGGTTCGCCCTCACGGACCACAACACCGTCGCGGGCCATCGCGAGATCCGCGGACTGACCCAGCGGTACCCCGGCCTCTTGGTCCTGCCCGGAGTGGAGATCTCGACGCTCGAAGGACACATGCTTGCCTACGGGGTGCACGAGACACCGCCGATCCGTCGTCCGATCGTGGAGACCATCGAATGGGTCCGGGCTCACGGCGGCGAGTCGGTACTCTCCCATCCGTTCCGACGGGCCCACGGGGTCGGAGCCGCGGTCGCCGAGACCGCGCCGGTTCGGGGGATCGAGGTCCTGAACGGCCATTCGTCCCAGGTGGTGAACGCGAAGGCGGAACTCGTCGCGGCCCGCCGCTCCCTCGCCGAGACCGGTGGGAGCGACGTGCACGAGCTCTACGACCTCGGCCGGGCCTTCACCGATTTCCCTGGGGGCGCCACGTCCGTCGACGATCTGCTCGAGGCGATCCGGAAGCGCGCGGTCGTTCCCGGCGGACAATCGCTTCGATGGCCTCGACGCGTCCGCTTGGCCGTTCGCACGGGTACGCTCCTGGCCACCCGACGATTCCGTCGTATCTAGAACGGTCCCGGGTCCCCGACGGCTTTAAACCGCGACCCCCTGCCGTCCCCCGCGCCGAGGTGGCAGAATGGTTAATGCGACGGACTGCAGATCCGTTTCCTGGGGGTTCGATTCCCTCCCTCGGCTCTATCAGATTTTCGGGGTTCACGTTGGACGGCGGGTCTCCTCGGGCGCGGAGGAATTCGTGATCGGTACCCGGAACCGGCACATCCCCGGTCGAGAATCGGCCCGGTATCGCAGAATCGCCACCCCATGGTCGTCTATCTGCCCAAAACCCGTCCGGGCCGGCTTTCCGACAGTGTCCACGCGATTAGGGCAGTGAGCGGGGACCTCGGTCGAGCCCCGGATTCGACCCCGGGAATCTACTACGGGTCTCGGGACCATCCGAGCCGACTGCGGCCGACCCTTCCAAGAGTCATTGAACCCAAACCGCCGGGCGTGTCGTATCGGTCCCGGCCCACGATTGTCCACCATTCGTCTATGGCCGATAGTTAACGGCCGGCTTGGTACCAATGCGCTGTTCGCTGTTCTCTGTACCCCGGTAGGGTCGTGTACTCCATCGGATCGATCCGCCCCCGGACCGAGAGCTCCCGCCGATTGGCTACACGCCGGCGACGGAACGTCAGCCTGATGCGGGGTGCGAGCTGTACAGCTTAGGGGCGTTGCCCGATTCCACGGGGAGGGCACGGTCGACGCATGGCCGGCCATCGGACGAATCTGAGAATCGTCCTCGGGGCCGTCCTTGTGTCGGTCCTGGCGATCCCGCTCGGTGCGAGCGCGCCGTCGCCGAGCGCGCGAGCCGCTCCCTCCCCGATCGACGATTCGCCCCTTCCTTCGACGTCGCAGGTGACGTGCCGCGTTCCGGGTCTCTGCCCGTCCGGGACGGAGACCTTCCGAACCGGGTCCGCACCGGTTCCGGAGCCCTTCGATGCGGATCGGGTGCTCGCGTGGTCCGAGATCGTCTCGGAAGCGCCCTCAGGTACGTTGGGCGCCGGGGCCGGCATGGTCGCCGACTCCAGCTCGGACTCCGCGATCGTCTTTGGAGGAGCGGGCACCCAGGGCCTCTCCAATACCACTCTTTCGTACTCCGAATCGACGAACGCTTGGACGACCGTGCCGACGCGGAACGCGCCGGGACCGCGCAGCGACTTCGCATTCGGCTTCGATCCGGCGACGGGGGACGCGGTCCTCTTCGGAGGTCTCGTCAACCTGACGAGCGAGTCCGTCTCCTCCGCGACCTGGGCCTACAGCGTCGCCGAGGGGACCTGGACCAATGTCTCCCATGCCGGCCCCCCACCCCGGGAGGATCCGGCGCTTGCCATCGATTCCCCGCTCGGCATCGGACTGCTCTACGGCGGAGAGAACCCGAACTACGAATCGGTCGGAACGATCATCTACTCCGATCTCTGGGAGCTCAATCTCTCGACCTTCGCCTGGACCGAGATCAATGTGACCAGCGGCCCCCGCCCCGCGCCCCTCGAAGGGGCCGCCCTGGCCTGGGACCCCTCGAACGGGGAGTTCCAGATGTTCGGCGGCTGCGCCCCCTGCACCAACACGGTCTGGGAGTTCGATCCCCTCTCGGACAAGTGGTCCGAGCTGGTTGCCCCATCGAACGCACCGACACCGGTTTCAGGGGCGAGCTGGACGTACGACCCATCGCTCGGGACGGACCTTCTCTTCGGCGGGACCGACGGCACGGCTGGCGAAAACGAGACCGCGATCTTCTACCCTGGGAACAATTCGTGGGTTCCTCAGACCCTCCCCGGTCCGGAGCCTCGTTGGTCCGCCGCCTCGGCCTACCTCAACGTCAAGGGCAACGCGACCTGGCTCGTCGCGGGGGGAGCGACGCTGGCCGGTCCGACGGTCGACCTTTGGCGACTCTCCGCGACGTCCGATCTCGAAACACGGGTCGAGAACGCCTCCGCGCCCAACCTCCCGGTCGCGGGGGCCGACCTGTCCCTGAATGGCCAGACCCTCGGGTCCACCACCGCCGAGGGGTACCTGAACCTGACCCAGATCAATGGCGTGGACTCCCCGCTCCGGGTCGACGCCTTCGGGTACTTTACTAACACGAGCACGCTCTGGCTCTCTCCGGGTTCATCGACCCAGCGAATCGTCCTCCTGACCGTGATTCCGCCCGGTGATCTAGGAATGATCCTCGTCACCGTCGACGCGGCCGGCCGGGGTCCGATCGTCGGAGCGGACGTCAGTCTCACCCTTAACGGAACCCGGGTCGATTCCCTACCGGAGGTCACGGGCCCTACGGGGACAGTGAATTTCACTCACCTACCGCCTGGGACGTTCAACATCTCCGTCTCGGCCGCGGGCTGGCGGGCCAACTCCACCGAGGGGATCGTCACGCCGGGGGCCGAGACGTTCGTCACGGTCCAATTGTCCGCGGACCCGGTCCTCTCCGTGACTATCTCGGGACAATTACCTTGGGGTTACGTCGAGCCGCTGGGGGGAGTGACGGTCTCCCTCAACGGAATCTCGTTCGGAGTGACCGACGCGAAGGGGAACCTCACTCAGATGACGGCCGCGTTCGGCCCATACAATGTGACCGGAGACGTGCCGGGGTACGTGCCGAGCTCCATCGAGGTCATAGTGCCCTGGACGGGCGCTGTGAACACGTCCCTCTCGCTCGTGTCCTTACCGGCGGGCGGGATCAACGTCCTGGTCGTCGACGGATCGAACGGCTCACCGCTCGACAGGGCCGTGGTCGACGTGGATTCGTTCGGCCCGCTCCCCTCGGGTTGGACCAACGTGACACTCCACACGAACGTCGCGGGACGGGCAAACGATTCGCCGCTCCTCGAAGGCTACTACCAGGTCACCGCGGATGCCGCCGGCTACTACGCTTCGACTCCGGACCTGGTGCACGTCTTCCCGAGCGAGAACCTTACCCTGTCGATCGCGCTGACCCTGAATCCGGGAGCGAACATCTCGTTCCTCGTGCGATCCGCGACACTCCTGGTGCCGATCCTCGGGGCCAACGTTTCGGTCCTCGGCTACGGGACCGGGCGGACCGATCTCTTCGGTTTCTTCAACGCGACCGAGATTCCCCCGGGAATCTACGTGGTGACGGCGTCCGCGACCGGGTATGTCTTGAACACGAGCATATTCCGTTTCTACGTCCAGGAGAAGGCAACCATACCGATCAACCTCACCCCGTTGGTGCTCACAGCTCAGCACCATTCCACGAGCCCCGTCGGTTCAGGGTCTCTATGGATGCTGCTGCTCGTCCCGGCGGTGCTTGCCGTAGGCGGGGTCCTGTACACCGCAACGACGCGCAGCGACCGACCGGAGGAGGACGGCGAGAACGTTCTTGCCGAGGGGCGATCCGGTCCCCGCGCGCCCCCACCGGGGTCCCCGCCGTAGCACTGCGCCCGCACGTCTCTACTACGTCCGAACCCTCGGGGGTCCAGAAGTGGCCGTCCGAGCCGAATATCGAGCAGCTCGGCCGCGAGGTCGGACCTTCATTACGGGGGAGAGCGCCATCCCTCCCCTCCACTCGGGCCGGCAAGAAGCGATCGGGTTCCACGGGCACCCGGACCCGACAACTCACGTCATCCCTACGGTAGTGGTGCTAGGCCGATCGGGCCGGCGGCGGTTCGGGGTTCGACGGCGTCCCTCCGCTCCCGACGGACGGCGAGCCCCCCGGCGACCTGAGCCGCCAGGACCACAACGCGATCATCACGACGACCAGC